>CALVWO010000013.1 GCA_944367465.1 uncultured Clostridia bacterium | reverse complement strand
TTTTTCTGCTTATTTCCTTTTTTTGCCATAAAAATATGCACCTCCAAAAGTCTGTCCAACTTTTGGGGTGCATAGCAATTTCTCGTCCGTTTTTTGTACGGGGTTATTATTTCAGGATCCTCGTTGCCGTTACGGCAAGCGCTCCGGGACCGATGTGGCAGGATACGGAGAGCGAAAGGGGATCGACGTATGTGACGGGGATCTTCGGGAAAACCGCCTCCAGTTCTTTTTTGAACGTCTCCGCCTCTTCGTAGTTGTTGGTATGCGCCACGGAGATAGTCATCTCACCCGCGTCGAGATAGGTCTTGAACCGGGTGGCAAGGTCGTTGCGGATGGCGTTGATCATTTCGTTTTTCGCCTGTTTCAGGGAATGCACTTTCCTGAAGGCGTCCAGTTTTTCTCCCTGGATCTGCAGAACGGGTTTGATCTTGAGAATGGTGCCGATGAGCGCCGCGGCAGGGGTGAGTCTCCCGCCTTTTTTGAGATACTTGAGCGTATCGAGAGAGATGTATATGCTGCTGTCGAATTTGGTCGATTCAAGGTATTCCTTGATTTCCGCCGCGCTTTTTCCCGCTTCGGCAAGTTTGAGCGCGTCTAAAACGCTCTGCTTCAGCGTGACGGAAATGCGCTGGTTGTCCACGACCTGCACGCGTCCGTTATAGTCCTTCGCAAGGTTCTGCGCGGTGTGGCAGGTCTCGGAAAGTCCGCTCGACATGGGAATATGCACCACGTCGCTGCCGTCTTTCAGAAGCTCGTCCCAAAGTTCCGTCACGGTCACCGCGGAGGGCTGCGAGGTGGATACCGCCGCGTCGCCCTGCAGATGCTCGTAGAACTCTTTCTGCGTGAGGTTGATGTCCTCAAAGTACTCTTCACCGTTGATCAGAAAGGGCATCGGCACGACGAAGATTCCCAGTTCTTTCGCCTCTGCCTGCGTGATGCCGCTGTTCGAATCGGTGACGATCTTGATGTTCGCCATGATCCTCTCCAATAGATTTATTTCATTTTTTGAACTTTTTCCATTATAACCCGTATATCGGGAAAAGTCAAGGGAAAAACGATGCTTTTTCTCTTCAAAAATTCACGCCGCGGACATTGACAATTTTCCGCCGTGAGAGTATAATATTTTGCGAGATTTCACAAGGAGATTTGGCAATGTTCGAGATCCTGAAAAAGGAAGCGCTCAATCCGACCGTTATGCGGATGGATATCAAGGCGCCGCTGATCGCAAAAAAGGCGCGCGCCGGGCAGTTTATCATCGTCCGTGCGGACGAACGCGGCGAACGTATCCCGCTCACGGTCGCGGGGTGCGATAAGGAGACGGGCGCCGTCACCATTATTTTCCAGATCGTCGGCGGCGCGACGATGACGCTCGCAACGCTCCCGGAGGGCGGCTGCGTGGCGGATTTTGTGGGGCCGCTCGGTACGCCCACCCATGTGGAGGGACTGAAAAAAGTCGCCGTCGTGGGCGGCGGCGTCGGCTGCGCCATCGCGCTTCCCGTCGCGCGTGAACTGCACGAGCTCGGCTGCGAAGTCACTTCCATCGTCGGATTCCGCAACAAGGATCTCGTGATCCTCGAAGAGGAGTTCAAGGCGATCTCCGACCGCTTCTTCATGATGACGGACGACGGATCCTACGGGGAAAAGGGCAACGTCTGCGTGCCCTTGAACCGCCTTTTGGAGAGCGGAGAGACGTTCGACGAGGTGATCACGATCGGGCCGCTCATCATGATGAAGTTCGTGGCGGCGGCGACCAGACCGTACAATATCAGGACGATCGCAAGCATGAATCCCATTATGATCGACGGCACGGGCATGTGCGGCTGCTGCCGTGTGACGGTGGGAGGCGAGATGAAGTTTGCATGCGTGGACGGCCCCGACTTCGACGCGCACCTCATCGATTTCGACGAGGCGATGAAACGCTCCCGCACTTATGCGGAGTTTGAGGCGAAGGCGCGGGAGAAACACTGCAATCTGTTCAAGAAGTCCGTGCAATAGGAGGAGAGATATGCCGAAATTCAATATGGATCCCAAAAAGCACCCCATGCCTTCGCAGGATCCGCTCGTGAGAAATAAAAACTTCAAAGAGGTCGCGCTCGGATACGACGAGGCGACCGCCATCGAAGAAGCAAAGCGCTGCATCGGCTGCAAGCATAAGCCCTGCGTAACGGGATGTCCCGTCGCGGTCGATATCCCTGCGTTCGTCGCGCTCGTCGCGGAGGGAAAATTCGAAGAGGCGTACGAAGTCATTCAGCGCACTTCGTCGCTCCCCGCCGTGTGCGGACGCGTCTGCCCGCAGGAGACGCAGTGCGAGGGAAAATGCACGCGCGGCATCAAGGGCGAACCCGTTGGGATCGGGCGTTTGGAACGCTTCGTCGCCGATTGGCACATGGCGCATTCGGAAGCCGCGCCCACCTGCCCGATGCGCAACGGGCATAAAGTCGCGGTCGTCGGATCGGGCCCCGCGGGACTTACCTGCGCGGGCGATCTCGCCAAAATGGGGTACGACGTCACGGTGTTCGAGGCGCTCCACATGGCGGGCGGCGTGCTCGTGTACGGCATTCCGGAGTTCCGTCTGCCCAAGGATATCGTAAAAAGAGAGGTTGAGGGGCTCAAACATATCGGCGTGAAGATCGAGACGGATTCCGTCATCGGCCGCGTGCTCACCATCGATGAGCTGAAAGAGGAATACGGATTCGAGGCGGTGTTCCTCGGCACGGGTGCGGGACTTCCCAAGTTCATGGGCATCAAGGGCGAGGGCGCGCGCGGCGTGTTCTCCGCGAACGAGTATCTCACCCGCACCAACCTCATGAAGGCGTACGAGCCTGACAGCGAGACGCCCATCATGCACGCGAAGAAGATCGCCGTCGTGGGCGGCGGCAACGTTGCGATGGACGCGGCGCGCTGTGCAAAGCGGCTCGGCGCCGACGTCGTGTACATCGTCTACCGCCGTTCGGAGGCGGAACTTCCCGCCCGCCGCGAGGAGGTCGAACACGCCAAGGAAGAGGAGATCGTGTTCAGGCTGCTCACCAATCCCGTGGAGATCCTTACGGACGCGGACGACAATGTGACCGGTCTCAGGTGCATCCGCATGGAGTTGGGCGAGCCCGACGCGTCCGGGCGGCGGCGCCCGGTGGAAGTGCCGGGCAGCGAATTCGTCATGGATGTGGATTGCGTGATCATGGCGCTCGGCACCTCGCCCAATCCGCTCATCAAATCCACGACGCCCGGGCTCGAGACGCAGCGCCGCGGCGAGATCGTTGCAGATGAGAACGGCAAAACTTCGATCGAGGGCGTCTATGCGGGCGGCGACGCCGTCACGGGCGCAGCGACCGTCATTCTCGCAATGGGCGCGGGCAAGACCGCCGCGAAAGCCATCGATGAATATATCCGCAGCAAGTAAATGACCGCAGAGGGAGCGGCGCACCGAAGTGCGCCGCTTTTTCCGTGCTTCCGGCGGCAAGTTTGTCCGCATTGCCGCATACAATATCTGCATGAAGAAACTTTCCGCGAAACATCGGATCCTGCTCGCATGCGGCGCCGTGGCGGCGGCGCTAGCCTTCACGGTCGGCATGTGCGTTTACGCCCTTGCCCGGACGGCGTCCGGGATCAGCCGCATGACCATCGTCATCGATGCGGGGCACGGCGGCATCGACGGCGGCGTCGTCGGGCGGAAGACGGGTACCAAGGAGAGCGACATCAATCTCTCCGTCTCCCGTCTTCTGCAGACGGAGTTTGAGGAGGCGGGTTTCCTCGTCGTTCAGACGCGCCCCACGGAGGCGGGGCTGTACGGCGCCGCGACGGCAGGATATAAAAAGCGCGATATGCAGAGACGCGCGGAGATCATTCACGAAAATGCGCCCGCTGCCGTCATATCCGTGCATCAGAACTTTTTTCCCGTCTCTTCGCGGCGCGGGGCGCAGGTGTTTTTCCGCGAGACGAACGAGCTTTCGCATACGCTCGCCTGCAGTATCCAGACGGCGCTCAACGAGATGCCGGAGTGCGTGGAGCGGAGCGAGGCGCTCAAAGGGGATTATTATATGCTCAACTGCAACGACTATCCTTCCGTCATCGTGGAGTGCGGATTTCTCTCCAATGCGGCGGACGAGGCGCTCCTCGTGACGAGGGAGTATCAGAAACGCCTTGCGGAAGTAATCTGCCGTGGGACGATCGCCTTTCTCGCCGCAGGCGCGACGGGTGATTGACGGGTGAAAATTGCGCGCGCACTGCCGCTGCCGCGCCTTTTTGTTTGACATTTTACGTTCGGAATGGTATACTTGCGGTATGAGTCAGTACGCGCATTTCAAGACTTATGAATTAAGGTATTCCGACTTCGATTATAAAGACGAGCTCCGCCCGTCGTCGCTTCTGGGCATCGTGCAGGAATCCGCCTGCCTGAGCGCAGACGAACTCGGATTCGGATATGCCGACCTCAAACCGAAGGACTTCGGATTCATCATCGTCAATACATATTGCGAACTGCGCCGTCCCGTCGTGCTGGGTGAAGCGCTCACGGTGGAGACGTGGCCTCTCTCTCCGCGCATGGTCTACTTTGAGCGCGACTACCGCGTGAAGGCGGGGGAAGAGGAAGTCGCCGCCATCGCGTCCCGCTGGTGTCTCGTCGATCTCGGCAGTTTCACGCTTCTCCGTCCGGATCGCATGGGCGAGGCGCACGAAAAGTGCCCTTACCGCGACGAAAAGTCGACGGCGCCGCAGAGCTGGAAGATCCCGCACATCAAAAACGGACGGGAAATGTACCGTATGACGGTCGCCGTCAGCCATTGCGATCACTATTTCCACGCCAACAACGCCCGCTACGCCGACTTCTTTTTCGATTGTTTTTCCATGGAAGAACTCTCCGCAAAAAAGGTCACGGCGTTTCAGATCACATACGAAAAGCAGGCGAAAGAGGGGAGCGAGCTGGCGCTCTGGCGGGAGGATACCGAGGACGGCGCACTCTGCGAAGTCCGCTGCGGCGAAAATGTGCTCGCGCAGTTCCGCGTCTGGATGGAGTAAACGGATATGTTCAAAGAGAGCATCGCAAACTATGTGAGGATCATGAAAAAGCTGTTCGTCATTTTCAGCTGCTTTATGATCGTCGCCATCATGGTCTCCCTCACGTTTGCATTCAGTAAGTTCGTCGCGTTTTACGTCATTGCGCCGCTGCTCATCGTTGCCTATCTCGTCGCGTACGGGTTTTATGCCATCCGCGTCTCGATGAGCGTGGTCATCGCCGTGGAGGTGACCGACCTTGTCATTCACCTCAAAACCAAGCGCAGGACGTTCACGTATGACGCAAAGGCAGGCTGCGTTGCCATGAAGGAAAAGCGCGGCAGTTTTGTCGGCACGTTCCGAACGCAGGACTCCGAAGACAAGTTCGTTTTCCTCCGCCATGTGCCTTTTACGAAAAGTTACGAGACCGCCTTTACGGAAGAGGATATGCGCCTCATTTATCCGGCGTTCGGCGAGGATGAATAAATTCCGTGAAGAATTGCAAAAAATTGTATAAAATTCGTATAATATACATTTAATTGAATAAATATGCAAAAAATATAAAAAAATTTTTATAAATGGGGGTGCAAACGCTTGACGAATGCGCCCCCGATTTATATAATATCGTAGAAATCAATCGAGAAGAGGAAACGATCATGGAAAAGAAGATCAAAAAAGTTGTTCTGGCATATTCCGGAGGGTTGGATACCTCCATTATCATCCCGTGGCTGAAAGAAAATTACGATAACTGCGAAGTCATCGCCGTCTCCGGCGACGTCGGGCAGGGTACCGAGCTTGACGGGCTGGAGGAAAAGGCGAAAAAGACGGGCGCTTCCAAGCTCTATGTGCTCGATCTCAAAAAGGAGTTCGTCGAGGATTATATTTTCCCGACCATGCAGGCGGGCGCGGTGTATGAAGATAAGTATCTGCTCGGCACATCGTTCGCGCGCCCCGTCATTGCGAAGGCGATCGTCGATATCGCCAAGAAAGAGGGCGCCGACGCGATCTGCCACGGCTGTACGGGCAAAGGAAACGACCAGGTGCGCTTCGAACTCACCATCAAGGCGTTCGCACCCGAAATGACCATCATCGCCCCGTGGCGTATCTGGAACATCAAGAGCCGCGAAGAGGAGATCGAGTACGCCGAGGCGCACAACATCCCGCTCAAGATCAACCGCGAGACCAACTATTCCAAGGATAAGAACCTGTGGCATCTTTCTCACGAGGGGCTCGATCTCGAGGATCCCGCCAATGAGCCGCAGTACGAGAAAGAGGGCTTCCTCGAAATGGGCGTTTCTCCCATGCAGGCGCCCGATAAGCCCACCTATGTGAGCATCCACTTCGAAAAAGGCATTCCCACCGCGATCGACGGCAAAAAGATGGGCGCTGTCGAGATCATCGAAACGCTCAACAAGATCGGCGGGGAGAACGGCGTGGGGCTTGCCGACCTCGTGGAGAACCGCCTCGTCGGCATGAAGTCGCGCGGCGTGTACGAAACGCCCGGCGGCACCATCCTCTACGAGGCGCACCGTCTTCTGGAGACTATCTGCCTTGACAAGGCGACCATGCACTACAAGCAGCTCGTTGCGGTCAAGTTCGGCGAGATGGTGTACGACGGGCAGTGGTTCACGCCCCTTCGGGAGGCGCTCTCCGCGTTCGTTTCCAAAACGCAGGAGACCGTCACGGGAGATGTGAAACTTCGCATCTACAAGGGCAATGTGACGAACGCCGGCATGAGCTCGCCCTATTCGCTGTACAGCGAGAACATCGCAACGTTCTCCGATGACGGCGGCGCATATTCACAGAAGGATTCCGAAGGGTTCATCAACCTCTTCGGACTGCCCATCAAAGTAAAGGCGCTGCTTGAGCAGCACAAGCTCAAATAAGGAGTTCACGGACATTCACATGTTCAAAGTATTTATCGACGGGAGTGCGGGGACCACTGGTCTCCGCATTCGTGAGATGTTGGGAAAACGCACGGATATTTCGCTGATATCGCTTCCCGAACAGCTGCGCAAGGACGTAGCCGCGCGCAAAGAGGCGATCAATGCGTCCGACGTAACGTTTTTATGCCTGCCGGACGACGCGGCGCGCGAGGCGGTTTTGCTCGTGGAAAATCCGGATACGGTCGTCATCGACGCCTCCACGGCGCATCGCACGGCGGCGGGTTGGGCGTACGGATTTCCCGAATTGTCCGCTGCGCACCGCGCGGCGATCGCGCAGGGCAAACGCATCGCCAATCCGGGCTGTTATGCCTCCGGATTCATCGCGCTCGTCTATCCGCTCGTAAAAGCGGGGCTCGTCGCGCCCGACTATCCCTTCGTTTGCCATGCCGTCAGCGGATACTCCGGCGCAGGGAAAAAGGGGATCGCGGAGTATGAGGCGGAAAACCGCCCGCCGCTCTACGATACGCCCCGTCTGTATGCGCTCTCGCTTTCGCACAAACATCTGCCCGAGATGAAAGCGGTGTGCGGGCTCTCCCGTACGCCCGTGTTCAATCCGTACGTGTGCGACTACTATTGCGGCATGACGGTGAATGTTCCGCTCTTTGCCGATCTCCTCGTCAAAAAGACCGCGGCGGCGGATATCAGGGCGTTCCTTGCGGAACACTATGCGGAAAGCGCTTTCTTATCGGTCGGCGAAGAGGAGAGCGGATATATTTCGGCGAATACGCTCAACGAGACGAACCGCATGGAGATCCTCGTAAACGGCAACGACGAGCGCATTCTGCTCACCGCGCGTTTCGATAATTTGGGAAAAGGCGCCTCGGGCGCTGCAATTCAGAACATGAATATCGCGCTCGGGCTTGACGAACGCATTTCTTTGTGATATAATCGTAAGGATAGATAGACTTATGGTACAGCAGATTTCGGGCGGCGTGTGCGCCCCCAAGGGATTCCGCGCCAACGGCGTGCATTGCGGGATCCGCAAAAACAAAATCAAAAAAGATCTTGCGCTCATTGTTTCCGACGTGCGCTGCGCCACGGCCTGCGTTTATACGCAGAACCTCGTCAAGGGCGCGCCCATCCTCGTCACGAAAAGAAACGTGGCAGACGGCTATGCGCAGGCGGTCGTCGTCAACAGCGGCAATGCGAACACCTGCAATGCAAACGGCGTCGAGATCGCGGAGCAGATGTGTGCGCTTGTGGAAAAGCACACGGGCGTTCCCGCAGGCGACGTCGTCGTTGCGTCGACGGGCGTCATCGGTCAGCAGCTCTCCATCGACCCGATCGCGGGCGGTATGGAGGAACTTGCAAAGGGGCTGGGAGACAACAGCTCTGCGGCGGCGGAAGCCATCATGACGACGGATACCGTCAGAAAGGAGATCGCGTTCTCCTTCACGGTCGGCGGCGTTCCCTGCAGGATCGGCGCGATCTGCAAGGGCGTCGGCATGATCTGCCCGAATATGGCGACGATGCTGATGTTCGTCACCACCGACGTTTGCATTTCGCCCGCCATGCTGCAGAAGGCGCTCTCTGCCGACGTAAAGGATTCCCTGAATATGCTCAGCGTGGACAGAGATACTTCCACGAACGATACGCTCTGCGTAATGGCAAGCGGGCTTGCGGGGAATAAAGAGATCATATCGGCGGATTCCGGATACAGGGCGTTCTGCAAGGCGCTGCATGCCGTGACTTCCGCCATGTGCCGCGCGCTCGCTGCAGACGGCGAAGGTGCGACCAAACTTGTGGAGTGCCGCGTTCACGGCGCAAAGAGCAAGAAGGCGGCGCGCCTTGCGGCAAAGTCCGTTATCAACTCCAATCTTGTAAAAGCGGCGATGTTCGGGGCGGACGCCAACTGGGGGCGCGTTCTGTGCGCGCTCGGGTATGCCGGCGCCGATCTCGACGTCACGAAGATCGACGTTCGTTTCCGTTCGGGCGCGGGCGAAGTATTCGTCTGTGAAAACGGCAGCGGGATCGATTTTTCCGAGGATGAAGCGAAGAGAGTGCTCTCCGATAAAGAGATCGTCATCGACGTCGATCTCAAAGAGGGCGGATACTCTGCGACGGCGTGGGGCTGTGACCTCACTTATGATTACGTAAAGATCAACGGAGATTACAGAACGTGATAGGGAAAGAGGCGCAGGCGGAATTTCTTCTGGAAGCGATGCCTTACATCGAAAAATACCAGAATAAGATCCTCGTCGTAAAATACGGCGGCAACGCCATGACGGACGATACGCTCAAACAGCTCGTCATGCGCGATATGACGCTTTTGCAGTTCGTCGGCATCAAGGTCGTCCTTGTGCACGGCGGCGGGCCGGAGATCTCCCAGATGCTCAAGCGTATGGGGATAGAGTCCCGTTTCGTCGGCGGGCTCCGTTACACCGATGCCGAGACCGCGGAGGTCGTCCGCATGGTGCTCGCGGGGAAGGTGAACAAGGAGCTCGTGCATATGCTCGGGTCGCTCGGCGCGAAGGCGGTCGGGCTTTCGGGCATTGACGGGAATCTGCTCAAATGTTCCAAGGAGAGCGAAGATCTCGGGTTCGTCGGCAAGATCGAGCAGGTGAATACCGATATCATTCTCAGCTGTCTCAACGCCGGGTATCTGCCCGTCGTCTCCACGGTCGGGTACGACGACGAGGGGAATATATATAACGTCAACGCCGATACCGCCGCTTCCGCACTTGCGGGCGCGCTCAAGGCGGAGAGCCTCATTCTCATGACGGACGTGCGCGGGCTTCTGCAGAAGGCGGGAGACGCCGATTCGCTCATCAAAAAAGTATACGTTTCCGACGTCCCTTCGCTCATCAAGGAGGGCATTATTTCGGGGGGTATGATTCCCAAAGTGCAGTGCTGCCGCGATGCCATCCGCAACGGCGTCAACCGCGTGTTCATCACGGACGGCAGGGTGAAACATTCTATTTTATTGGAATTGCTCTCGGACGAAGGTCTGGGGACAATGTTTGTGAAGGGAGACTGATTTTTTATCAGTCCTTCTTTTACGATTTCGGGGTTTTGCGATGATGGATTTTTCTGAGATACAAAAATTAGACAAAGCATATCATGCCGAAACGTACGCGTATTTTCCCGTTGCCTTTTCCGGCGGAAAGAATGCCACGCTCGTTTCGACGGAGGGAAAGGAATACATCGATTTCGGCGCCGGTATCGCAACGAATATCTTCGGCGTCAACGATGAGGCGTGGAAAGCCGCGGTCATCGAACAGCTCAACCGTGTACAGCACGTATGCAATTATTACTATGCCGAGCCGCAGAGCCGTCTTGCCGAACTTTTGTGCACCAAAACGGGTGCGAAACGCGCTTTCTTTGCCAATTCGGGCGCGGAAGCCAACGAGTGTGCCTTCAAGGCGGCGCGGAAGTACTCCGCGATGAAGTACGGCGAGGGCAGGCGCGCGAAGATCGTCTCCCTCAGAAACAGCTTTCACGGCAGAACGCTCTTTACGCTCACGGCGACGGGGCAGGACGCCTTCCACCGCTGGTTCGGTCCCTTTGTCCCCGAGATGGATTACGCCGAACCGGACATGAAGGATATCCGCCGTGTGGCGGACGAGAGAACCTGCGCCGTCGTCATCGAATGCGTGCAGGGGGAGAGCGGAGTCACGGCTCTTCCCAAGGCGTTCGTGACCGCGCTGGAAGCCTTCTGTAAGGAGCGCGATATCCTGCTCATCTGCGACGAAGTGCAGTGCGGCAACGGCAGAACGGGCAAGCTCTATGCCTATCAGCATTACGGGATACAGCCGGACATCGTCACGACGGCGAAGGGGTTGGGCGGCGGCCTGCCCATCGGCGCCTGCCTGTTCTTCGAAAAAACGGAGCACACGCTGCAGACGGGCGATCACGGATCTACGTTCGGCGGGAATCCCGTATGCTGCGCGGGTGCGGTGAATGTCATGAGCCGCCTTACCGATGAGTTTTTGCTCGAAGTGCAGGGGAAAGCCGACTATATGCGCGCCAAGCTCAAGGGGTTCGACGGTGTGACGGAGGTCACGGGACTGGGGCTCATGATCGGGCTCGGCGTTCGGAAGAGCGCCAAAGAAGTCGCGGCGGAGTGCCTCGGAAAGGGGCTCCTGGTACTCACCGCGCATGAGCGCGTCCGTCTCGTGCCGCCGCTCACGATCACGAAAACAGAAATGGACGAAGGACTGTCCGTCTTAAAGGAGGTACTCAAGTGAAACATCTTCTTAAACTCGCCGATCTCACAAGGGAAGAGATCTTATCCATCCTGAATCTTGCCGATCAGCTCAAATACGAGCGCAAACACGGGATCCCGCAGGAATACCTGAAAGGGAAAAAACTCGGCATGATCTTCCAGAAGGCCTCCACGCGTACGCGCGTTTCCTTCGAGGTGGGGATGTACGAGCTGGGCGGGTATGCGCTTTTCCTTTCCAACCGCGACCTTCAGATCGGGCGCGGCGAGCCCGTCGAAGATACGGCGCGCGTTCTTTCCCGCTATCTCGACGGCATCATGATCCGCACATTTGAACAAAAGGAAGTGGAGGATCTTGCAAAATACGGTTCCATCCCAATTATCAACGGGCTCACGGATTACTGCCATCCCTGCCAGGTGCTTGCCGATCTCATGACGATCCGCGAAAAAAAGGGAAACTTCAAGGGACTCAAGCTCTGCTTTATCGGAGACGGCAACAACATGGCAAATTCTCTCATGGTCGGCGCCGTCAGAACGGGCATGCAATTTGCGATCGCCTGCCCCAAAGGATACGAGCCTGACGCGGCGCTCACCGCATGGGCAAAGGAGAACGGCAGCGTCACGGTAACCGACGATGTGTTCGTTGCTGCCAGGGATGCCGACGTCGTTTATACCGACGTATGGGCGTCCATGGGGCAGGAGGAGGAAAAGGCGAAGCGCGAGAAGGCGTTTGCAGGCTATCAGGTGAACGCGGCGCTCATGGAAGTCGCGCAGAAAGACGCCATGGTGCTCCACTGTCTGCCAGCGCATCGCGGCGAGGAGATCACCGCGGACGTGTTCGAGGCGCACGCGGACGAGATCTTCGAAGAAGCGGAAAACCGCCTGCACGCGCAGAAAGCGGTGCTCTGCAAACTCATGAAATAAGCGGAAGGAGACGCACGGATGAATAAAAAAGTATATTTAACGCTGGAGAACGGAAAGGTGTTCGAGGGGTATTCCTTCGGCGCAGACCGCGAGGTCATCGGCGAACTCGTGTTCACTACGGGCATGACGGGCTATATCGAAACGCTCACCGACCCGAGCTATTACGGGCAGATCGTCACGCAGACGTTCCCGCTCATCGGAAATTACGGGATCATCCTCTCCGACAAGGAGAGCAAAAAGTGCTGGCTTACGGCTTACGTCGTGCGTGAAAAGTGCGACGCTCCCTCGAATTTCCGCTGTGAGATGACGCTCGAGGCGTTTCTCAAAGAGCAGGATATCCCCGCGGTCTACGGCGTGGACACGCGCGAGCTCACGCGCATCGTGCGCGAGGCGGGCGTTATGAATGCGGCGATCACGTTCAAGCCGCTCACCGATCTTTCCGCGCTCAAAGCGTACCGCGTGAAGGACGCCGTAAAGGCGGTCTCTTCCGGGAAGGTCCGTGAGTCGGGCGAAGAGGGCGGCCCCCGCGTTGTCCTCTATGATTTCGGCGCAAAACAGAATATCGTGCGCGAGCTTGTAAAGCGCGGCTGCCGCGTCATCGAGGTACCCGCCACTTGTACCGCCGAGGAGGCGCTCGCCTACGATCCGGACGGGATCATGCTGACCAACGGTCCCGGCGACCCTGCGGAGAACGTTGAAGTCGTCGAAAATATCCGCAAGCTCATCGGGAAAAGGCCCATTCTCGGGATCTGCCTCGGGCATCAGCTCTTTGCGCTCGCCATGGGCGGACAGACGCGCAAAATGAAGTACGGTCACCGCGGCGCCAATCAGCCCGTAAAAGATCTGAAAACGGGGAAAGTTTTCATTTCGTCGCAGAACCACGGGTATGAGGTCGTGAGCGATTCCGTAAAAGACGTCGGAAATCTCACCTTCATCAACGCCAACGACGGCACTTGCGAGGGCGTGGAATATCCATCGGTCAACGCGTTCACGGTGCAGTTCCACCCCGAAGCCTGCGGCGGACCGCACGATGCGAACTTCCTGTTTGACCGCTTTATCGAGAACATGAAAAAGGAGAACTGATATGCCGAAGAGAAGTGATATCAAAAAGGTACTCGTCATCGGGTCGGGACCCATCGTCATCGGGCAGGCTGCCGAATTTGACTATGCGGGCGCGCAGGCGTGCCGCGTTCTGAAAGATGCGGGCGTCAATGTTGTGCTCTGCAACTCCAACCCCGCGACCATCATGACGGATAAAATGCTTGCGGATGAGATCTATCTCGAACCGCTCACGATAGACAGTCTGAAGCGCATCATCATCAAAGAGCGCCCCGATTCGCTGCTCGCCTCCCTCGGCGGACAGACGGGTCTTACGATGGGGTGCAAGCTCGCCAAAGAGGGGTTCCTCGATCAGTGGGGCGTCAAACTCATCGGCACCAAGCTGGATGCGATCGACCGCGCGGAGGACAGAGAGCTCTTCAAAGAGACGATGGAAAAGATCGGTCAGCCCGTCGTTCCGTCCGATATCGCCTATACGGTGGACGAGTGCGTTGCGATCGCCGAAAAGCTCGGCTATCCCGTCATCGTGCGCCCCGCCTTCACGCTGGGCGGCGCGGGCGGCGGCGTCGCTTACGACGAGGAGGAACTCCGCCTCATTTCGCACAACGGTCTCATGCTCTCACCCATAACGCAGGTGCTCATCGAAAAATACATCGGCGGCTGGAAGGAGATCGAGTTCGAGGTGCTGCGCGACAGCGCCGGGAACGTGATCACCGTCTGTTCGATGGAAAACTTTGACCCCGTCGGCATACACACGGGCGACTCCATCGTCGTGGCGCCCTGCCTTACGCTCTCCGATAAAGAATATCAGATGCTGCGTACGGCTTCGCTCAACATCATTACGGAGCTCGGCATCGAAGGCGGCTGCAACTGTCAGTTCGCGCTCCATCCGGAGAGTTTTGAATATGCCGTCATCGAGGTCAATCCCCGTGTTTCGCGTTCTTCTGCGCTTGCAAGTAAGGCGACGGGCTATCCGATCGCAAAGGTCGCGACGAAGATCGCGCTCGGCTATACGCTGGATGAGATCAGGAACGACGTCACGGGTAAGACTTTTGCATGTTTTGAGCCCGCGATCGACTATGTCGTCGTCAAACTTCCCAAGTGGCCTTTCGATAAATTCCTCTACGCAAAACGTACGCTCGGTTCGCGCATGAAGGCGACGGGCGAAGTGATGGCGATCGGCACGTCCTTCGAACAGGCGATCATGAAGGCTGTCCGCGGGGCGGAGATCTCGCTGGATACGCTCAATCATCCGAAGTTCGAGAGCATGTCGGCGGACGAGCTGAGGGGGGAGCTGCACAAGATGACGGACGAGCGTCTGTTCTGCGTGTTCGCGGCGCTCAAACGCGGGATCTCCGTCGACGAGATCTACGCGATCACGATGATCGACCGCTGGTTTTTGAACAAACTCCTCAATCTCGTAAAATATGAGCAGGCGATCGGGGGCAAAAAGATTTCCAAAGGGATGTATCTCGAAGGCAAGCGCATCGGGTATCCCGATAAGGCGCTCGCGCGTATTTCGGGCGAAAAGCTGCCGCCGCACCGCCGTGCCGTATTCAAGATGGTCGATACTTGCGCTGCGGAGTTTGCTGCGCAGACGCCGTACTTCTACTCGACGTACGATGAACCCGATCACGACGAGGCGCTGCCTTTCGTGAAAAACAGCACCAAAAAGCGCGTGATCGTTATCGGTTCCGGGCCTATCCGCATCGGGCAGGGCATCGAGTTCGACTATTCCTCCGTCCACTGCGTCTGGACGCTCAAAGAGCTCGGTTACGAGGTTATCATCATCAACAACAACCCCGAAACGGTCTCCACCGACTTCGATACGGCGGACAGACTGTATTTCGAGCCGCTCACGCCGGAGGACGTGCAGAACGTCATCGATGTGGAGAAGCCTTACGGCGTCGTGATCACTTTCGGCGGACAGACGGCGATCAAGCTGTGCGGTTATCTCGATAAGAAGGGTGTGCGCATCCTCGGCACGAGCGCTGATTCCGTCGATATGGCGGAGGACAGAGAGCGTTTCGACGAACTGCTGGAAGAGTTCCATATTGCCCGCCCGAAGGGACTTACGGTCATGACCAAGGAGGAGGCGATCCGCGCTGCGGAAACGCTCGGCTATCCCGTGCTGCTGCGCCCGTCCTACGTCATCGGCGGTCAGAACATGACCATCGCCTTTACGGAGAACGACATTTCCCGCTATATGGATGTCATTCTTGCCCAGCACATTGAAAATCCCGTTCTGTGCGATAAATATCTCATGGGCAGCGAGCTCGAAGTTGACGCGATCTCCGACGGCGTCGACGTGCTCATCCCCGGGATCATGCAGCATATCGAGCGCGCGGGCGTGCACTCGGGCGACTCCATCGCCGTGTATCCGCCTTATCACCTGAGCGACGCGATGCTGGAGAAGATCGTGGATATCTCCACCAAACTCGCGCTCTCGCTCAAAACGAAGGGACTCATCAATATCCAGTATCTTATCTATCAGAATCAGCTCTACGTCATCGAGGTCAATCCGAGAGCGTCGAGAACCATCCCGTACATCTCCAAAGTGACGGGCGTTCCCATGGTCGAGCTTGCGACCAAGATCATGGCGGGTTCCAAGCTGAAAAAGCTCGGCTACGGTACAGGGCTCTATCCCAATTCGCCTTACGTTGCCGTAAAGGTTCCCGTGTTCAGCTTTGAAAAGCTCAACGACGTCAACTCTCAGCTCGGCCCCGAAATGAAGTCGACGGGCGAAGTGCTCGGCATCGGAAAAACGATCGAGGAAGCGCTCTTCAAGGGGCTTGTTTCTGCCGGATTCAAAATGTGTCATCCGACCAAGGAAAATCCCGTCGGCGTGTACTTCACGGTCAACGATCAGGATAAGTTCGAGATCGTCTCCATCGCCAAAAAGTTTGCCGATCTCGGCTGTACGCTCTATGCGACGGCAGGCACGGCAAAGGTCATCTCCGAACTGGGTATCGACGTTACCGTTGTTGACAGACTGAAGGCGACCAAGCAGGTCTCCAAACTCATGGATGAGGGCAAGATCGGCTACATCATTTATACGGGTAAGACGGACGTCGATTCCATCAACGACTATATCGAACTGCATCATCACGCGATCCTTCTGGGCATCACCGTGCTCACGTCGCTCGATACGGCAAACGCCCTGTGCGACAGCATTGCGAGCAAGTTCACCGAATACAATACGGAGCTCGTCGATATCAACAATCTCCGCACCAAAAAGACGGAGCTGAAGTTCACCAAAATGCAGTCCTGCGGGAACGACTATATCTATTTTGAGGATATGGAGGGGAAGATCACCTGCCCCGAGTCGCTCGCCATCAACTTTGTCGACCGTCACTACGGGATCGGCGGCGACGGCATCGTGCTCATCGAAAAATCGGAAGTCGCGGATGCCAAAATGCGCATTTTCAATAAAGACGGATCCGAAGGGCAGATCGCGGGCAACGCCATCCGTTGCGTCGCAAAGTATCTCTACGAAAAGGGTATCGTCAAAAAAACGACGATGACGATCGAATCGTTGAGCGGCGTCAAAGAGGTCAGGGTGTATTCCTTCGGCGGCGTCGTCACGTCTGCAAGCGCCGATCTCGGGAAGGCGGAACTGCGCGGCGAATGTATCCCGTCCGTTTGGAAGGGCGAGACGGTCGTCAATCAGCCGATGGAGCTTGACGGCAAGACATATCACGTCACGCTTGTCAACCTCGGCAACCCGCACTGCGTCATCTTCTGCGATAAAGTGGACGACGTTCCCGTTTCCACGCTCGGTCCGCGCATCGAAAACAGCGAGTATTTCCCTGCAAAAACGAACGTTGAGTTTATCCGCGTCGTCAACGAAAGCACGGTGAAGATGCGCGTCTGGGAGCGCGGCAACGGCGAGACGTGGGCGTGCGGTACGGGCGCCGCTGCGGCAGCCGTGGCATGCGTGCTCAACGGGCTGTGCAAGGCGGATACCGATATCACGGTCAAACTCAAGGGCGGCGATCTCATTGTGCGTTATTCCTCGGACGGCTCCGTTACGCTCACGGGCGGCGTGGAAAAAATCTACGAAGGAACGGTGGAATTCTGATGGCGCGGTCAGCGCTGTATGAGGAGAGCGCCATTTCCACGGATGAGCGGGGAGAACGCAGAAAATATCAGATCTTTCATATTGCGAGCATTGTTTTTCTCGTGCTCGGGGCGATCATGGCGTTCTTTTCGCTCACCTTCATCCCGTCGATGATCGGTCAGGATGCGTCCACAGCCGTCAAAGTTTTCAACGTGGTGACCTGGTGCATCCCCATGGTGTTCTTTTTCCTGTTCTTCTTCATCTTCTGGAAGTTCAAGCGCCGCTTTAACGTGAGCTACGACTACACGTTCGTGCAGGATGAGCTCCGCGTCACGCGGGTGTTCAACGGAAAGACGCGCAAGCATCTTCTGACGATGAAGGCGGATCAGATGCTCATGATCGGCTATGCGGATACCGATTCTTACGAGCGTCTGCTTGCGGGACAGCGGAACAAAAAACCGACCTATCTCACGCCCAACCGCGAACCGGCGGAAGGAAAAATATTTATCTATATCCATTACTCTACCTCCATCGGCAAGACGCTGTATGTGCTCGAATGCAGAAAAGAAATGCTGGAGTACGTCGTCTTTGCCGCAGGCAGGAACAAGTTTACCTCCAAATGATCTATCTTGACAACGCCGCAACGACGCGCCCGCTCGAGGGCGCCGTCGGAAAAGCGGCAAAATATCTTAAAGAAGAATACTTCAATCCTTCCGCGCGCTATCATGGCGGCGCGGAAGTTTCTCGTATGCTCGCGCGCGCCCGAAGTTTTCTTTTGGAGCGCATCGCCGATCCTGCGCTTTTTGAACTCGAATTTACTTCGTGCGGGACGGAGGCGGATAATCAGGCGATCTTCTCCGCCGCCAGGCGCGGGAACGCCGTTGCCTCGGCGGGGGAACACGCCGCGGTGTTCGAGAGTTTCAAATCGCTGAAAAGCCGCGGGATCGAGCCGCGTTTTGCGCCGGTCAAAGCCGATGGCAGCGTCGACGCCGACGCGCTTGTGGAGCTTGTGGACGATAAAACGACCCTTGTCGCCGTCGTGCATGTCAACAACGAGACGGGCGCGGTCAACGATATCGCCGCGATCGCAAAGCGCGTTAAACAAAAAAATCCCCGCACCGTGTTCCTGAGCGACGGCGTGCAGGCGTTCGGAAAACTTCCCGTAAGGCTCACCAAAGATATCGATTTTTATTCGGTGAGCGCGCATAAGATAGGCGGGTTAAAGGGAACGGGCGCCCTTATCCGCCGCAAGGCATGCACGGCTTTCGCGCCGTACATCATCGGCGGAGGGCAGGAGAACGGCATGCGCAGCGGAACGGAGAATACCTTCGGCATCGCCTGTTTTTATCACGCCGCCGAGGAAAAGTTTGCCTCCCTCAGGGAGGACGGAGAGCGCCTGCGCTCATACCGCGAACGTCTGTGGGAACTGCTCGATCACGATATCTTCATGCGTATCTCGCCTGAAAACGGGACTCCCTATATTTTGACCGTTTCGGCAAAGGGGCTGCGCGGGGAAATTTTGCAGCGCGATCTGTGGGATAACGGCGTAGCGGTCGGTACGGGGAGCGCGTGCAGCTCCAAAAAGCCGTTCAGCCGCGTCATCGAGGCGTGCGGGTACGACGAGGCAGCGCTGTACGGCGTGCTAAGAATGAGTTTTTCTCCGGCAACGACGGAAGAGGAAACAGAAAAAGCGGCGCAGATCATCAATGCCTGCGCGCGCAGAAGAATTTAACGGGGATCTGGAATATGGAAAAAGTCGTGATCATCCGCTATGCGGAAATACATCTGAAGGGCAAGAACCGCGGATATTTTGAACGCGTGTTCTCTGTCAATCTCGAAAAGTCACTGAAGGGAATCCGCCATGAACTCAGGCGCATGAGCGGGCGTTATCTCGTCGCCGCGTTTGACGAGGCGGACGCGGAAGAGATCGAATCCCGCGTTGCGCGGGTGTTCGGCGTACATTCCTATTCGCTCGGATACCTTACGGAAAGCGATATGGACAGTATTCTTGCCGCGGCAAAACTCGTCTGTCCCGCGCAGGGAAGTTTTAAGGTGGATACGCACCGCGGCGATAAGAAATATCCGCTCACGTCCATGCAGCTCAATGCCGAAGTCGGCGCTAAGCTCATCGAGGCGTATCCGGCGCTCACAGTCGATGTACATACGCCGCAGCACTATGTCTACCTCGATATCCGCGACGGCGGCAAGGCTCTCGTATTCGGAACGTTCGAAGAGGGCGCCAACGGAATGCCCGTCGGGACGTCCGGCAAGGGACTGCTGCTCATTTCAGGCGGCATCGATTCTCCCGTTGCGGGCTATATGATGGCGAAGCGCGGCATGAACGTGGAATATCTGCACTTTCACAGCTATCCCTATACCAACGAACAGGCAAAGGATAAAGTGGTGGAACTTGCGCGGATTCTCTCGCGCTATGCAGGCGGAAATACGCTCATGACGGTGAGCGTGACTCACATTCAGGAGGAGATCCATAAAAATTGCGCGGCAGAGCTCAACGTGACGCTCCTGCGCCGTTTTATGTTCCGTATCGCCGAACGAATTGCCAAACGTGCGGGGGCGCAGTGCCTCATCACGGGCGAGAGCCTCGGGCAGGTCGCTTCACAGACGATCGAGGGGATGACGTCTTCGAACGCCGTGGTTACGCTCCCCGTACTCCGCCCGCTCGTCGGGTTCGATAAAGAGGAGATCATCGTCCGCGCAAAAAAGATCGGCACCTTCGAAACTTCCGTCCTGCCGTACGAGGACTGCTGCACCGTGTTTCTTCCGGAGTTCCCCGCGATCAAGCCCAAACTCTCCTTCATTGAAGAAGAGGAGGGCAAACTCGATATCGACGGACTTGTGCGGGAGGCCGTCGGTACGCTGGAAAAGATCACGCTCTGATCATCCGCGCCACCAGTCTTCCGGGACTTTTTCCTGCTCTTTGATGCAGACCTCCGGGAGGACGATGGGGGTTCCGATATGTTCTCCGTATTTCGGGATAACGGTGTAAACGTACCGTTCGCCTGCCTTAACGGAGTTATCGCAGATGTTTTTACGGTATTTTCCGCTGTAAATCGTGGCAATCTTGCCACGATTTACTCTTTTTATCTCATAATCATAGTACTCTGTCTGGCATAGTACTATTTGTACGCACCCATTTTGGCATATTATTGCGGGCGTCTGAATGGTCGGGCAGGAAAAGAAGGAACTTTGCAGAACGGGCTGCGCGCTTTTGCGGAAGATTTCCTCCCGGTCCGTGCCGGCGGGTGCGGCAGGGTCGGCGAGCATCACGATGTGCTGCTCGTCGTATACAGTTTTATCAAAGCGAAGTTTCACTACATCGTCGCTCTCCGCAAAGGCGGAGGGCGATGTGCTGCGGTAGAGGAATTTGTTGATGCGCAGCGCGACGTTTGCGGGCAGTCCGCCGCCCGTTGCCTGTATGGGCGTATAGTCCCGGTTTCCCATCCATACGGCGACGGTATGATCGCGCGTGTAAGAGATGCAGTATGCGTCGGTATTTCCCTTGTCGCCTTCGGCGGTTCCCGTCTTTGCGCATACGGGAAAGGGGAGCGTTCTCAGTTTTTTTGCCGTGCCCTCTGTTACGGCGCTCTGCAGCATATCGTTCATGATCGCGGCGGTGTCTTCCGAAAATACCCTGTCCTGAACGGGAGAATGGGTATAGAGCGTTCTGCCGCGGTCGTCTTCGACGCGCGCGATCGTTGCCGAAGCTGCATACTTTCCGCAGTTTGCAAATACGGCGTATGCGTCGGCAAGTGCGGGAAGCGTGAATCCGCGGCGCATGCCGCCGAGCGCGAGAGCGAGCGAGAGGTCGTCCTCGTCGGTGCTCAGCTGCATTTTTCCGAGATAGTCGGCGGCGCGGGCGAGCCCGAGTTCGTTGAGGATCTTGACTGCGGGGATATTTACGCTGTGGGCGAGCGCATATCTCGCGCTCATATATGTTCCCGTTGCGCCGCCGCAGTCATCGGGGCAGTATCCGCCGAAGTCCGTCCGTTCGTCCAGAAGGGGCGTGGCGGGGCAGATAAGATTTTCTTCCAGGGCGGGGGCGTAGACGGCGAGCGGTTTGATGGCGGAGGCGGGCAGTCGTTCGGGCGTTCCCGCAGTCGAATGCAGGGCGAGCAGCGCCTGGGCGCGGTTACCGCGCACGAGCGTGCAGATATCCGAATCCGTCGATGTCTTTTCGAGTTCGGTTTGCAGATCCGGATGGTAATAGGTGTAGATCCTGAGCGAGCCCCAATCTCCGGATTTTGCGTCCGGAAAGAGCGCCGCGAGCTCGTCGTACACGCGCGAAAGATAGGCGTTCGTCGTTTCGCTTTCAGCGGGCGCGGTCGGAACGGGGACGTCCAGGGCTGCGCGATAGTCCGCCTCGCCGAGGTAGTCCTGTTCCCGCATGAGCCTGAGTACGAGGTCGCGCCGCGCTTTGCATGCTTCTGCGTCGCGGAAGGGGGAGTATCGGTTGGGCGATTTGATGAGTGCCGCCAGCATGGCGCCTTCGGCAGGCGCGAGTTCTGCGGCGGACTTTCCGAAATAGAAATGCGATGCGTTCTCGATGCCGAACGCGCTGTGCCCGAAATAAATCGAGTTCAGATACAACGTCAGGATCTCGTCTTTTTCATATTTTTTTTCGAGGAGACGGGCGAGCTTGATCTCCTTCAGTTTGCGGTTGATCGTCTTTTCGCTCGATAAATGCGTGTTTTTGATGAGCTGCTGCGTGATGGTGGATGCGCCCTCGCGGAAGGAAAAGCTCGTAAGATTGCGCCAGCCTGCTGCCAGCATACGCTTGTAATCGACGCCGTGATGCCTGTAAAACCGCTTGTCCTCGACGGCGACGAACGCATTTTTGACGTATTCCGGGATCTCGGATGAACTTGCGCTCGCACGGATCGCATTTGCCTCGATCTCCGTGCCGTTATGGTCATACAGGGTGAGAAAGGTGTTTTCGCTTGCAAGTTTTTTTTCGTCGATCCTGACGCCCGCCGTTACGCCGAAATAGTAAAAAAAACAGGCGAGCAGGATGACGGCGATTATGCCGAGAACGATCGTGGAGATGGTAAGTGCGCGTTTCACGAAGGCAGTATGCGCGCTTTCAAGAAAATTTTCTCATGCGCATGTGCAAAAGTTGAAAAAAAAAGCGGTTTGTGTTATAATGTAAAATCGGAGTTTGAAATGACGCTGAAAGAAATTGTTGAAAAGAGCAGGCGGATCGTATTTTTCGGCGGGGCAGGCGTCTCTACGGAGAGCGGCATCCCCGATTTCCGCAGCGCAGACGGACTTTACCGTCAGAAATATTCCGTCCCGCCCGAGACGATGCTGAGTGCGCCCTATTTTCATGCACATACGGAGGAGTTCTTTTCGTTCTATCGCGAAAAAATGCTGCCGCTTTGGGCAAAACCCAATGCCGCGCACATAAAACTTGCCGAATGGGAGCACGCGGGGAAACTTCTTGCAGTCGTCACGCAGAACATCGACGGGCTTCACCAGGCGGCAGGGAGCAAGCGGGTATTCGAACTGCACGGCAGCATACACAGGAATTACTGTACGTCGTGCGGGAAATTTTATCCCGCGCAGTTTATTGCCGAAAGCACGGGCGTGCCGCGCTGCGGATGCGGCGGGGTGATCAAGCCGGACGTTGTGCTGTACGGCGAACAGCTCGATCCCGATACGGTGAACGGCGCGCTTGCAGCGATCGCCGCGGCGGATACGCTCATTGTGGCGGGAACGTCGCTCACCGTCTATCCCGCGGCGGGATTTATCGATTATTTCCGCGGCGAAAATCTTATTCTCATCAATCGTGACGAGACCCCGCTCGACGCATCCTGCACCCTTGTCGTACACGGCAAGGTGGGGGAAGTGCTCGGCGCGCTCCCGTCATTTACGGAAAACTTATGAATTACGCCATCGTTACATTCGGCTGTCAGATGAATCTCCATGAATCGGAGAAGATCGCGGGGATCCTGCGCTCTGTCGGCTATGAAAAGGAAGTCGCGCCCGAGGAGGCGGACATCATCGTATTCAATACCTGCTGTATCCGCGAGAATGCCGAAAATCACGCTTTCGGCAATATCGGCGCGCTCAAAAAGCTCAAGCGGCAGAAAAAGGGACTCATTATTGCCGTGGGCGGCTGCATGGCGCAGGAGCCGGGCAAGGCGCAGGTACTCAAAGAAAAATTTCCCTTTATCGATATCATTTTCGGCACGCACAATATTTTTGAGCTTGCGTCGCTCATCGAGCGGAAAAAGAGCGAAAAGCGCGTGATCTCGCTGTATGAAGACAGGTTGGAAACGGAGGACGGCGCGCCCGCCTGCCGCACGAGTTACCCGAACGCGTGGGTGAATATCACCTACGGGTGCAACAACTTCTGCACCTATTGCATCGTACCCTATGTGCGCGGCAGGGAACGCAGCCGCAGTGCGGACGTCATCGTGGAAGAGTGCCGCGCGCTCATTGCGGAGGGGTATAAGGAGATCACGCTCCTTGGTCAGAACGTCAATTCTTATCGTGACGGAGACGTGGATTTTCCGGAGCTCTTGGATCGCGTCGCCGCCATCGAGGGGAAATTCCGCCTCAGATTCATGACCTCGCACCCCAAGGATTTTTCCGAACGGCTCGTTGCCGTCATGAAAAAACACGATAAGATCCTCAATCTGCTGCATCTTCCGGCGCAGTCGGGTTCCAGCCGCATTTTAAAGCTCATGAACAGACGGTACACGCGGGAGGAGTATCTTGCGAAAGTCGCGCTCCTGAAGCGCGAGATCCCCGAAGCGGAGATCACGACCGACCTCATCGTATCTTTCCCGACCGAAACGGAGGAGGAGTTCGGGGAGACGCTCTCCCTTGTACGGGAGGCGGATTTTTCCTCTGCGTTTACGTTTGTGTATTCGCCGCGCACGGGAACGGCTGCCGCTAAGATGGAAGGGCAGATCCCCGAAGAGGTCTCGAAGGATCGCATCACGCGGCTCGTTGCCGCCGTCAATGAAAACACCCGCCGGAAGAGTGAAAAATACGTTGGACGGGAGATCGAAGTCCTGTGCGAGGATTTCGACGAAAAGCGCGGGCTGTATCTCGGCAGAGAGCCGCTCGGCAGAATGGGGTACTTTGCAAGCGAAAACAACTGCGTGGGCGAATTCGTCCGCATGAAGGTCACGCGGGCGAACGGCGTATCGCTGTACGGGGAAAAGATATAAACGGAGGATGATATGGGGCTTTCGCCGATGATGGAACATTACCTCTCCATGAAGGAGAAGTATAAGGACTGCGTGCTTTTCTATCGTCTCGGAGATTTTTACGAGATGTTTTTTGACGACGCGGTGCGCGTTTCGAAACTCCTCGATCTCACGCTTACGGGCAGAGACTGCGGACTGAAGGAGCGCGCGCCCATGTGCGGGATTCCTTTCCATGCGGCGGACGCGTATATTGCGAAACTTGTCTCGATGGGGGAGCGCGTCGCCATCTGCGAACAGCTCACCGAGCCGACTGCGGGCAGGGGGATGGTGGAGCGCGACGTCATCCGCGTCGTTTCCGCGGGAACCGTCATCGAAGAGAATCAGCTTGACGAAAAGAAAAACAACTACATCGCCTGCGCCTATAAGGGTGAAAAGGGCTATGCGCTTGCATGGGCGGATATCACGACGGGCGAACTCAATGCCGAGGAATTTGCGGGCAGGGAGAACGTCGTCTCCGCGCTTGTCAATCTTTCCGTCGCAGAAGTCATCTGCAACGAGGCGATGCTCTTTGACGCAAAAGAGGATGTGGAGGCTTGCCGCGGCGCGCTGCCGAATTTTTCGTGCTATCTGCCGTGGGCGTTTGAAAGGGCTGCCGCGGCGAAGAGCGTGTGCGGGCAGCTCGGCGCAGCATCTCTGGATGCGCTCGGATTGGAGGATAAGGATAACGCGGTGCGCGCTGCAGGCGCGCTTTTGGAATATCTCCGCGAAACGCAGAAACACGCGCTCAGAAATATGAACCGCCTGCGCTGTCTGGATGCGGGCAGGAACATGGCGCTCGATGCGAACGCCGTCCGCAATCTCGAGATCCTCAGAAACAACGCCGAAGGCAAACGATACGGATCGCTCCTGTGGCTTCTGGATAAGACAAAAACGGGGATGGGTGCGCGAAAACTTGTTTCCATGCTCTCCTCGCCGCTCTGTGAAAAAACCGAGATCGAAAAGCGGCTCGACGCAGTGGACGAACTGTGCAAGGGGACCGTGATGCGCATGGGCATCGCCGATATGCTCGGCGGCGTAAGGGATATCGAGCGGCTCACGGGGCGCGTCTCCAACGGGAATCTGCAGCCGCGCGACTGCATCGCGCTCTCTTCGTCGCTTGCGGCCGTTCCCAATCTCAAATTTCAGCTCATCGGTTTTTCCTCTGAACTTCTCCGCGGGATCGCGGACGATCTTGTGGATACCAAGGAGATCTGCGATCTTCTCGACCGCGCCATCTCTCCGGACGCAACAACGCTCAAAGAGGGCGGGTATATCCGCCGCGGATACAGCGAACAGCTCGACGAACTCCGCGCGGTCAAGGACAACGGAAAGTCTCTCGTGCTCGAACTCGAGACGCGTGAGCGCGAACGTTCGGGGATAAGAAATCTGAAGGTGGGGTTCAACCGTGTGTTCGGATACTACATCGAAGTGACGAACTCCTTCAAAGATAAAGTGCCTTACTCCTATGTGCCGCGCCAGACGCTTGCAAACTGCGTGCGCTATACAACGGAGGAACTGAAAGATCTCGAAGGGAAGATTCTGGGCAGTACGGACGCCGCTTCCCGCCTGGAAGAGCATCTCTTCAATGAACTTCTGGAAGTGCTTTCGCGCAATATTCCCGTATTCCAGCGCATTGCGGGGGCGATCGCGCTGCTTGATTGTCTCGTATCTTTTGCAACGGTCGCCAAAGAGAATAAATATTGCCGTCCGGAGATCGCGGAGGACGGCGCGCTCGAGATCGAAGAAGGGCGGCATCCCGTCGTCGAGGCGATCTCCAAGGAGCGTTTTGTTCCGAACGACTGCCGTCTCGATAACGGGGACGACCGTACGATGATCATTACGGGTCCGAATATGGCAGGCAAGAGCACATACCTGAGGCAGGTCGCGCTCATTGCGTTCATGGCGCACGTCGGCTGTTTTGTGCCCGCAAAGCGTGCGCGCGTGCCGCTTGTCGACCGTATCTTCACGCGCATCGGAGCAAGCGATAATCTCATCCTCGACAGAAGTACCTTTATGGTGGAGATGACGGAGGTCGCAAACATCCTCCGCAATGCGACGGAAAAGAGCTTGCTCATTCTCGATGAGGTGGGGCGCGGTACGAGCACGTTCGACGGACTTTCGATCGCGTGGTCTGTCATCGAATATCTTACCAACAACGTGCGCGCAAAGACGCTCTTTGCTACACACTATCATGAACTCACCGAACTTGAAGGCAAGCTCGAAGGCGTTAAAAACTACAAGATCAATGTGCGCGAGATCGGCGGGAGCATCGTCTTTCTGCGCAAGATCGTGCGCGGCGGAGCTTCGCGCTCCTTCGGCGTGGAGGTCGCTTCGCTTGCGGGTGTGCCGGAAGAAGTCACCTCGCGCGCAAAGGTCATCCTCAGGGAGCTGGAGCGCGGCGAAAAACGGCGCGAGAAGATGCCTGAGCCCGTTGACGAGGCGCCTGAAACGGAGGCGTTCGATCTGCGGGAGGAACTCAGGGGCATTGACGTCAATTCTCTCACGCCCATGCAGGCGCTTGCCTTGTTGGCGGAGCTTAAGGAGAAAGTCTCATGAACATCAATCTGCTTTCGGCGGACGTCTACAACAAGATCGCGGCGGGGGAAGTCGTCGACAGACCCTATTCCGTCGTCAAAGAGCTTGTGGAGAACGCCGTGGACGCCGGAGCTTCCGAAATCGCCGTCGAGATCGAGGGCGGCGGAAAAAAACGCATCCGCGTGACGGATAACGGCAGCGGCATCGCAAAGGACGATCTGCCGCTCGCGTATGCCTCCCATGCGACGAGCAAACTGAAAAGTGCCGACGATCTTTTTGCGATCCGCACGCTGGGATTCCGCGGCGAGGCGATCGCCTCCATTGCCGCGGTCTCTAAAATGGATATCGTTTCGCGCCGCGCGGACGAAGACGCCTTTTCGCTTGCCTGCGAGGGCGGGGCGCTCGGCGCCGTTCGACCCGCGGCGGGTGCGCAGGGCACGGTCGTCACGGTGGACGATCTCTTTTACAATGTGCCTGCCCGTCTGAAATTTTTAAAGTCGGACGCCCAGGAGGAGGCGGATATCGGCAGCGTGATGGCGCGTTTTCTCCTGTCTCACCCCGAAATATCCTTCACATATATTGCGAACGGGAAGATCAAATACCGCTCTTTCGGCGACGGACTGCCTGCGGCGCTTGCGGCAGTTTACGGCGCGGATATCCTCGGCAACTGCATTGAGATCGATGCGGAAAAACACGGCATCCGGATCCACGGATTTCTGGGGAACCGCAACTTTTTCAAGCCCAACCGCACATGGCAGAGTCTGTTCGTCAACGGGCGCTACGTCGTCAACCAGACGGTGGGCGCGGCGGTCACCAACGCGTATGCCAGCTATCTCATGAAGCGGCAGTATCCTTTTTATGTGCTTTTCCTCGATGTACCGCCAGAGATCGTGGATGTCAATGTGCATCCGAATAAAGCGGATGTCAGGTTTGCCGATAATCAGATCGTGTACGGCTGCGTCTATTCCGTCGTTTCGGCGGTTCTGGACGGCAATTCCCGTGCGCTCGAATATCTCGTGAATATGCCGAAAACGGCGCCGGCGGAGCGGGAAGAACAGATAAAAAGCGCACCGGCGCCCGTTTCCGCACCGCAGCCTTCATCGGCTGCCGCGCCGAGCTCTTCGGGTTCCGCATTGCAGGCAATGAGTTACGAGCAGGCGAAGCAGGAGGTCAGATTCGACGTTACGCTCCCCAAGGGGGGAGAACCGCGCTTTTTTGAGGAGGCGCCCGTGCGCATGGAGGTGCGCGCGCCCGTATCGTCCGCCCGTTCCGGGGAGCCTTCCGCGGCTGAAGAAGACGCCTTTGCGGAAAACCAGCGGTATCTGCGCGAGCAGAGCGCAAAAATGCGCCAGGAGCGCGTGGAGCCCGATTCGCTGACATACAAGGGCGAACTCTTCCGCACATATCTGATTTACGAGGCGGGGGATGCCGCGTACTTCATTGATCAGCACGCCGCGCACGAACGCATCTTATACGATCGCCTGCGCGGCAAATGGGAAAATCGCGCCGCGCTCTCTCAGCCCATGCTTGCGCCCTTCCTTATCACCGTGAATGCGCAGGAATTTGCATTTCTCGAAAAAAATTTCTCCCTTCTGCGGGAGATCGGGTTCGAGGTCGAGGCGTTCGGCGACGACGCGGTGAAGGTCTCTGCCGTTCCCGTCGATCTGATGGGGATGGATCTGAACGCATTTTTCTCCGAAGTTCTCTCCTCGATGGAGTCCCTGCGCGCAATACGGCTCGCAGATATCCTGAAAGATAAACTTGCTACAGCCGCGTGCAAAGCTGCGGTCAAGGGCGGGGAGGCGCTCACGGAGCAGGAGGCGCGCACGCTCATCCGTGAAATGGACGGGGATCTCGGGCTCAAATGTCCGCACGGCCGTCCCGCCGTCGTGAAAATGAAAAAGAGCGAGCTGGAAAAGCTCTTCAAACGTATCGTATGAAAAAATTGCTTGTCATCTGCGGCGCCACCGCGTCGGGCAAGACGGCGCTCGCCGTGGAGTGCGCAAAACGGCTCGGCGGCGAAGTCGTCTCGTGCGACGCGCTCCTCGTGTATCGAGGGCTGAATATCGGAACGGCGAAGCCTACAAAGGAGGAGCGGGCGGGGATCCCGCATCATCTCATCGACGTTGCGGATCCGACGGATCCGTTTACCGTGCACGATTACGAAAGACTTGCGCTTGCGGCAATCGAAGATATTTCGGCGCGCGGAAAGGTTCCCGTGATCTGCGGCGGGACAGGATTTTATCTGAATGCGGTGCTGTTCCGGAGCGGGTTCGGCAACGCGGCGGCAGATGAAGGCGTCCGAGCGAAGTATCAGGCGATCGCCGAAGAGAAAGGGAAGGACTATCTGCACGGACTTCTGCGCGAGAGAGATCCCGAGAGTGCGGCGATCCTGCATCCGAACGACGTCAAGCGGGTCGTGCGTGCGCTGGAGATCTTTGAGCTGACCGGGCGGAAGAAATCGGAACAGCGGGACGAAAAAATTGCGCGGTTTGCCTACGAGGCGTTTGCGTTCGATTTTCCGCGCGGGGAGCTGTATGCGCGTATCGACCGCCGCGTCGAAGAGATGTTTGAGGCAGGTCTCGTCGGCGAAGTGGAGGGATTGCTTGCCGCGGGCGTGCCTGAGGATGCACAGTGCATGCAGGGGATCGGGTATAAAGAGGTCATTGAAGGGTTGAAAAACGGGTATTCACACAGTACTATGCGTGACATAATACAAAAAAACACCAGGAATTATGCAAAACGTCAGCTTACTTTTTTCAAAAAACTGCCCAATCTGCATTGGCTTGATACGTCTGGAGCGGCAATCGAGGAGGTAATCGAATTATATGACCGTTGAGGAACGCATTGCAGGCGCCGAGATGCGCTTGCGTGAAAAATTTGCCGCGATCGATTCGATCGCATTATACAATCAGGAAAAAGTGCTTTCTGCATTCAGAGCGGAGCGCCTTGCGCTCCGTCATTTTGCGCCGAGTACAGGCTATGGCTACGGCGACGAGGGGCGCGATGTGCTCGGCAAAGTCTATGCCCGTGCGTTCGGCGCGGAGCGCGCGGTCGTCTCTCCCGCGATCCTGAGCGGAACGCATGCGCTCACCGTTGCGCTGTTCGGTCTGCTTCGCCCGGGCGACGAGGTGCTTTGCGTGAGCGGAATGCCTTACGATACGCTCCGCGGCGTGATCTGGGGAGACGGAAACGGTTCGCTGAAGGAGTTCGGCGTGTCTTTTGACGTACTGCCGCTCGATGCGAACGGAAAAGTCGATCTGACTGCGGTCAGGAATGCGCTTTTGCACAAGAGATATAAAATGGTCTATCTGCAGCGTTCGCGCGGTTATGAGCTCCGCGATTCTTTTACGATCGACGAAATCGGCGCGGTGTGCGGCTGTGTGCGCGCGAGCGGGTTCGACGGCTGCATTTTTGTAGATAACTGTTACGGAGAGTTTGTGGAAGAGCGTGAGCCGACGCAGGTCGGCGCCGACATCATCGTCGGATCGCTCATCAAAAATCCAGGTGGCGGACTTGCGCCGACGGGCGGGTATATCGCAGGCGGGGAAAAATATCTTCTGCAATGCGAAAACCGCCTGACCGCGCCTTCCGTGGGTGCGGAAGTCGGGTCGTACGCCTACGGCTATCAGCTCTATTACCAGGGATTTTTCCTTGCGCCGCACGTTGTGGCGCAGGCGCTCAAAGGGGCGCTCCTCATCGGGCAGTGTATGGCGGAACTCGGTTATGAGAATTATCCTTCCGTCGATCGTCTCCCTCCGGATATCACACGCGCCGTCCGTTTCGATACGGAAAAACAGCTCACCGATTTTATCCAGTCTGTGCAGGATGTTTCGCCCGTCGATTCCTTCGTAAAACTGGAGGCGTGGGATATGCCCGGGTATGACTGCAAAGTCATTATGGCGGCAGGCACTTTCAATTCGGGCGCGAGCATCGAGCTTTCCGCCGATGCGCCCATCCGTGAGCCGTATGTCGCCTATTTTCAGGGTGGGCTTACCTATGAACATTGCAAACTTGCCGTGCGGGAGATCCTGAAAAAACTTCTTCATGAATAAATTAAAAAGGGAGGCATGCCTCCCTTTTTTGTATGATATATAATGTATATAAGAATGATCAGGCAAGATATTCCGAAATTTCCGCGCTGCGGACGCGTTCGGAATTATTTTCGCGCAGGCGCTCCTTTAAGGTGAGGGGCGTCTTGCGCTTTTTCAGCCGTTCCGTGAACTTTGCGGAATAGGCAAGGAAGATAAGATAGATATACGGCATGCCGAGGTTTGTTTCGAGCAGAGAATTCGTTACGAGCGTCAGGAGTTTATCGGAGAAGTTTTCAAAGCCTGCGCTGCGGATCCCGCCGAGGAGCAGCCCCGCCTCCCATCCGAATTGTACGAGAACGCCGATGGCGAGGATCCAGAGAAGATCGATGCGCAGGGTCTTATCCCGCTGGTACAGATTGTATCCGATCGCGCCCGCGTATCCGATGAAGAGGATGAGCGCCATCCAGCCGTGATAGGCGCCCGTCGTGCGCTGAATGGTGATGACGTTACCCGTGCCGAACGTGGAGGCGAGCATCGGGCAGCACAGCCACCAGAAGAGGATGAGGAGCGACCACTCCAAAAGATGTTTATCTTTGGAGATCCAGAGCCAGATCCATGCAAAATTTGTAAATCCATAGCTCATCGACATCCAGAGCAGCACCCAGAAAAGACTGCCTCCCGTGATCGTGCGGGCGTGAAAGACGAGGTGAAAGAGACCGTAATCGACGGCAAAATAGACGAAGCCGAACGCCACGCCGACGAGAACGGTCATATATTTTTTCTTCCAGATGAGCGCCGCGGCAAAGAGGACGAGGAAAGCAATGTCCAGCCAGATATAGAGGGTATCGAACTGCCGCCTGGCAATAACGTCCATAATATCTCCCTGTCATACAAATTTATTACATTATAGAGCATGCCGCGGCGTTTGTCAACAGTCCGGGGAAAATAAAAAATAATCCTTTTTTTGTTTTGTCCTATTGACAAACGATTACGATCGTGCTATTATTATGATATCAAAATAATATCATAAATGGAGGGCAATATGGAAAAAGAGATCAATGAGCGTCCTGCACGCGAAAAGAACGGATGGGCGATGCTTGCCGTAGTCCTGTTGATGATCGTCGGCGGGATCGCGATGTTTGCGGTCGGCGCAATGAATGTGAACGATATTCCCGCGTTTGCGGCGCTGATGGTGGCGGGGATCCTCGTCTTCATCGCGGCGATCGTGATGACGTGCGGATTCAAGACGCTCCAGCCCAATGAATCGTACGTTTTTACGCTGTTCGGCAAGTATTACGGATCGCTGAAACGCGATGGTTTCTTTTGGGTGAATCCGTTCTGTTCGTCGGTCAACCCCGCGCGCGCAACGATGGGCGTCAACAAGAAACTCTCTATGAAAGCAATGACGCTCAACAATGAGAAACAGAAGGTCAACGATGAAGAGGGCAACCCCATTGAGATCTCCGTTGTCGTCATCTGGCGCATCACCAACACGGCGCGTGCCGTATTTAACGTCGATAATTATATGGCGTATCTCTCTACGCAGTGCGACGCGGCGATCCGTCAGGTCGCTCGCCAGTATCCTTACGACGTTTCGACCAACGGCGACGAAAAGTCGCTCCGCGGCTCGGCGCAGGAGGTCGCAGATATTCTGAAGGGAGAAATTCAGTCCCGCGCCGACATGGCGGGCATCGAAATTTTAGAGGCGCGTATCTCGCACCTTGCCTATGCGCCCGAGATCGCGGCGGCAATGCTGCAGCGCCAGCAGGCTTCGGCGATCATAGCGGCGCGGCAGAAGATCGTCGAAGGGGCGGTCTCCATGGTCAAAATGGCGCTCGATAAACTCTCCGATGAGCAGATCGTCGAGCTTGACGACGAAAGAAAGGCGCAGATGGTGAGCAATCTCCTTGTGGTGCTCTGCGGCAATAAGGACGCACAGCCCATCGTGAACAGCGGGAGCATCTACTGATGCGCTGCGAGTCCTGTGGAAGCCCGGCAACGACCGAAATTATGTTTGCGGCAGACGGCGGCTTGGTTGCCGTGCCGAAGGTTCAGCGCAAGAAGATATTTTGTAAATATTCAAAACTGAGCGCGAATGCCTGTACGGACTGCGGTGCGGTGTTCCACGTCCGGTTGGAGCAGCCCGAAAAGCTCAAGCCTTTCGTCGATTATTCGGGCAGCGCTCGGTAAATTTGTGGAGAATGAGAGAATATATTCTGTTGTATCTGGATAAATGCCGCGTGCGGTGCCTGATCCGCTTTCAGGGATTGAGCGCCGTTCCGCTCGCGCTGTAGCGCTCGTGGTCTGGTTTATTTTGTATGCGGTCTATCGTAAGGGGGCGGCGCCGCTGGAGAGGCGGTTGAACGCAATGGAGCAGGAAGATGTCGTATCATAGCGCGTTGAAAGTGGAGGATGTTATGAAAGAAGAGGAGTTGGAAAAAAGAAATATAGCAAAAAAACAAATTCCGCTTCGCGTATCTCCTGCGCTGTACGCCGAACTTATGAAGTGGGCGGAGGATGATTTTCGTTCGCTCAACGGACAGATCGAATATCTCCTCACGGAGTGCGTCAGGCGGCGCAAAGGGAAGGAGGAATGATCTCCGTTCTGTTTTTTGCATGTATGGAGCAACGATCTTAAAAATTATATGGCTTTGAGTTTTGAAGAATATACCAAAACAGAGGTGTTCCGCAGGGAGAGTGCGCGGCTGAAAGTAAAAAAATCGCTGCAGATCATTCTTTTTATCGGTTTCCTGCTGACTGCGGCTTTGCTGGTTGCAGGCACGCTTCTCCTGAGTGAAGAGACGCAGCCGACGCGGGACGACATCCCCGCGTACATTCTGATCGGTGCGAGCGCGGTGATCGGCGTCGTCGTGGGTTTTTTCCGCTGGAAAACAGTCGACCGGATGGACGACGGCATCTCGCGGCGCCCTGCGTTTTCCGCGGCGCTTCTGCTCTACGCGCGTGAGCGTCTCGCCGGAGGATGGAGCGCAGAGAACGGAATTATCGCGTTCGATCTCGATTTCCCGTCGGCGGAAAAGGGAGCGCCTGTCGCGTCGTTCGCCCTGGTGCGCAGGGAATGCCTCCGGATAAACTTTTCGGAGATCGCCGAGGGGCTGGATGTGTTCGATGCGTATATGCTGGCGATCTATTCTCTGTTTTCCTGGCTGGAAGAGAGCAGCGTCTCCGCGGAGGAGATATCCTACCGCGTTCTGGAAAACGGACTTGTGCAGCGCAGGAAAAGGGGCGGGAAATTTATGCTCTATGCGGCAGGGAAGTGGACGCTCCTGGGGAAAGGCAGGAAAAGGGAATACCGAAACATCGTAAAATATGCGCGAAAAAAAGGGCTTATCGATTAAATCGTATAAAAAAAACGGGTCTTATTGATATGCACCCCAAAAGTTGGACAGACTTTTGGAGGTGCATATTTTTATGGCAAAAAAAGGAAATAAGCAGAAAAA
>CALVWO010000012.1 GCA_944367465.1 uncultured Clostridia bacterium | reverse complement strand
ATTTGCAGACTTTTGAGGTGTTGGATGAGGACGACGAACCCGTTGAGGAAAATGCAGCAGCGGAAGTTTCGCAAGATGCCTCGCCCGATAATGCCGACGATTTATCTGTTTTCAAAAAAGCGAAAGAAGAAATGTCGCGGCTCGGTTTGGAAACGCTCGACGAATATTTTGAATATCTCGACTTTCAGGAACGCCTGCAAAAACGCCGCGATAAGTCAAAGAATATGGAGATGTAATGTTTCATTATTGGTTAAATCATTCTCCTAATTATATAGTTGCTTACAAAAGATAAATTATCTTTTAATATATCAAAATTTATTTTAAGAGCAAATTGCAAGTCAGATAAGCTTAAATTATTTATTTGAATTTTTTGAGATATGAATTCTATATCTTTATCAAAAATTCCTAACTCTTTTAGCGCTCGCTTACTTGGATTATCTTTGTAATATATGTAATTAATTCTATTAATGATCTCGTCTTCTAAAAATTGATGATTGCCTGTATTAGAATCAAGCTTTTCTATAAAAAATGAAATGATTTTTACAAATTTGAAAAAATCATATTCGACATATGAATTTTTCACTTTTATTACATCTGATATAATTTGATCAAGAGAACGTTTAAAGTAGTTATTGTTTGAAATAAATAGTTGAACGTCTTCTATATTTTCTTTAATAGATAGACGTCTTCTATTTATACAGTTACGAATGATAGTGGCGCGATAATTAATATAATTATCAAATTTAGTATCTAATTTTGCATTTATGATTTTGAGCAAGGTATATATAATGGGTACTAATGAACCTTTCTCCCCAAGAATCTTGTATGTGTCTATACGGGAATTTAACTCTCCTTTTAAAATCGAATAACTTTTAAATAATTGTTGTATTTTTTTAAATCCTGTATAGCCAACTTTATCTAGATATTCATCTTCTGTACAATCAAGGGTGTTAAGTAATTCTAGATATTCTTCGTCTGTACATTCTTTTAATTGTATTTGCACATCAACACTATTAGAAGTTACTTCAAACTCAATGGTTTTTATAGCTTCTTCTTTATTATATATCTTATCATTTGGTCCCTTAATATAATATGCCGTTCCTAGAAAATGCTTAAACATTCTTCCTGAACGTCCTACAAGATTAAAGAAATCAAAAGCCTCAAAGTCATTTGAAAAATAATTATTTTTACTATAAGAATGAGATTTAGAAGGTTTCGTTATTACAATATTTTGGGTTGATGTATTAACCCCCTCAAGAAGAGTAGAAGTGCCTAAGATTATATTATAATCACTATCTAAAGAATTAAATAAATCTATTTGAATATTTCTTATACCTAGCGGTAATTCTCCGCTATGGATTAAATATCCTCGTTTCATAGCGTCTACAAGATACCATTGAGGATGAATTTCTGTAGAAGCCCATTCAATAAATGATAAAATAGCTTCGTCGCATTCTTCCCATACAAAATTAGCTCGAGAAAAGTTTTTACTAAACTTCGGAATATCAGTTGCATTAGAAAAATAAATTAGTGTTTTTTCACTAGGTTTAATTTCTTCATTGATAATTCTATTTGCTTCAATAAATCGAGCCTCTTCATTATCGGTTGCAATTTCTTTTACTTTTACCTCATTAACTACAGGAGAGAAATTTGTCTGAAAAAACACAGGTTTTTTATCTAGTTTGTCTTTATTTTGTATATCTGAAATAAAGGGAGCTAAAAGTAAATGTTTTTTACTTTTTTTGACTAAATGAAAATAAGCAAAATTCAATACAAGTTTTCTGTCATCGGATGAACGTGTATCTAATTTATAAACTTCATCAATTACTAAAAAATCTATATTATCAAATACTTCAAATGAATTATGATCAACTACTTTGTCATGCGTTACAACAAATATCTTTTTCTGATTTTCATCTAATTCTCCGATTTTATCTAATGTAATAAAAATCTTGTAATCACGAAAAGCATGATTATATTCTTTAAAAAGTTTTTGCTTATACTCATCTACTAATGCCAGGGTGGGAACAACCAATACAACTGTAGTTGGTTTAAATCTTGCAATATATTCAAATACGACAAAAGTTTTTCCAAAACTTGTAGGGGCACTTAAAATCAATCCATCATTTTGCTCTAGAAGCTGTAATGCTTTCCATTGGTCTGGATGAAGTGAAATATTAGGTAAAACTTTAGATATTGTTATTGCATTAAAAAAGAGCGAGTTTAAACAATAATTTTTTGAATACATTGTTAAATCCAAATTATATAATAATTCCGCATTTTTATATATAAATGCTTGTTTATCGGAGGATTCATTAATTGCTTTTATTGTTTTCTCTCTTAATTCAATTAACGCTTTTGGCATTTCTTTATCTCCTCTAACTGGTGATTGGCTTCAGTTACAAATGCTTTTCGAAAGTTTTCTTTGTTTATTACGGGGAAAGAAATAACTATATATTCTGTCTTTAATCCAAATAGAGTTTTCTTTTTGATTTTACGCAATTCATTAAAGATATCAGTTGTGTTGTAATTACCGGCATGCGCTATAAAAATTGGTATTCCAATTGTTTCAATTTTTAATTCATCAATAAATTCACTAAAAGTGTAACATAAATTTAAATATTTTTGAAATTCATCTAGAAACTTTGGATTACGACGGAAATTTGTGTTTGTAATATTAAAATATTCCTTACTTATTTGAGCCTCATATTTTTCCAAAGACTTATTAATTAATTCAACACCGTTGGATAAATTAGATACAAATTTTGACTCTCCGAAAAATAAGCATTTGTTTTCCAAAGAGCAATGAACAGTATCAATGCCATATACTGGCATATTAGGACTAGTATTTAAAGCAAATTTTCGAATTACGCAGTCTAAATTAAAATATGTATCTAATATGATGTTAAAAATATATTCACCAACTCTTCCCCATTTATCTTTTCTTAAATCGGTGGAAAAGTTAATCAGTTCAGCATCTAATATTGCTTTAAGTGAGGGGTCTAAAAGATCATTAACATTAATGACTTTTTCAAAATCAATAAATTGAATTAGACGATCATAAATTTCTCTGTAGTTTTCAATTGAAAGCTCTGTTTCCACGTCGATATTGAAAGTAGTATGCGCATTGATAATTTCTGGTGATAATAAATATTCGCATAGTTTACCATAAAAATCAGGTTGAGTTATATGGATATATCTAAATTGCTTTTCAGTATACTCACTATATACATCAAAATCTTGAAATCTAGAACAAGTAATCATTTCAATTTCCCATATCTATAATTATTAAATCAATTATATCATTGTTATCATAAAAAATCAAGAGCGATTGATATAACAAAATACCGAGCCTAGTTAAAATCATTTTAGGCTCGGTATGGCGGAAGGTGAGGGATTCGAACCCCCGGACCCTTGCAGGTCTCCAGTTTTCAAGACTGGTGCCATCGACCTCTCTGCCAACCTTCCGTGTTAAAATTGCCGAAAAATCGGCAATTTTTTATTCAGTTTTGCGTTTCTACAAGTTTTGACCGCTTGATTTGCAATTTGTAGAAAAGTTTGTAGAATTTACGGCGTTTGCGGATAGTTTGTAGAAACCGACTTGCAAATCGACTGCTTTGACAACAGATATTTTACCACAAGATACAGGGTAAAATCAATCGCTTGCGTGGCAAATCTGCCGAAGTTCCGTTTCCGTTGTAGAAACAAGTAGCGCGTTTAGACCGCTTGATTTCAAGCGCATTTCAAGACCGCCGCGATCGACCGCTCCGCCAACCTTCCGTATTGAAATTGCCGGGAAAAATCGGCAATTTTTTTGTTCCTGCCGCGATCGCCCGATGCCGCAGGCAGCGCACGAGCGCAAGCGAAGTACCGCTCCGCCAACCTTCCGTATTGAAATTGCCGGGAAAAATCGGCAAATTTTTTATTTTCGTTCTTGCCGCGATCGTCCGATGCCGCAGGCAGCGCGCTCAGGGAAAAGGTATGCTCCTTTCGCGGCGCAAATCTTACATGTATGCGTCAGGAGTTGCAGATCCCGTCGATTGCCGTGAGTTCTTCGGCGGTGAAATCGGGATTGATCTTGATGTTTTCCAGGATCTGTTCGGAAGATGAGGCGCCGATGATCACGCTCGAGACGGCCTTATCTTTCAGCGTCCAGGAGAGGGCAAGTTCGGGGAGCGTCTGTCCGCGTGCAGCGGCGATATCGCGCAGCTTGGAGAGCTTTTCAAAGAAGGCGGGGGTCAGACGCTCTTCTTTGAGCGTCCAGCTCTTGCGCATGCGGCTGTCCTCGGGGATGCCGTGCGTATAGCGTTCGGTCAGAAGCCCCTGTGCGAGAGGGGAGTAAACGACGATGCCGAATCCCGCCTCTTCCGCAAGCGCCTTGAGCCCGTTTTCCTCTATGGTGCGGTCGAGCATATTGTAGCACACCTGGTTGAGGATGAAGGGCGTTTTCAGCTCGCGGAATACCTTTACCGCGGCTTCCGTCTGTTCGCGGTTATAATTGGAGATACCGACATAGAGCGTTTTCCCGCGCTCGACGAGCTGATGGAGCATGTAGCACGTCTCTTCGATCGGCGTTTCGGGATCGGGGCGGTGGTGGTAAAAAATGTCCACATAGTCGAGCCCGAGCCTTTGCAGGCTGGCGTCGAGAGAAGCCGTGAGATATTTGCGGTTTCCGCCCGTGCCGTAGGGGCCGCGCCACATCGGGAAACCCGCTTTCGTCGTGATGATCATTTCGTCGCGGTAGCCCGCAAAACTTTCGCGCAGGATCCTGCCGAAATTTTCTTCGGCGGTGCCGCCGCGGGGGCCGTAGTTGTTGGCGATATCGAACATGGTGATGCCGCTGTCGAACGCGGTAAAAACCATGTCGCGCATGATTTCGAAATTATCGAAACTGCCGAAGTTGTGCCAGAGCCCCAGCGCCAGTTCGGGGAGTTTGAGCCCGCTGTTCCCCGCACGGCGGTATTTGACCGCTGCGTTTTTATAGCGCATAGGGTCGGGCTTTCTCGTTTTATTTTCGATCAGCCGTTTGAACGTCGTTTCATCCATAGTCGTCTGCCTCAGGTGCGATGTGCTTTTGAACGCAGAAATTTTATCACATCGGCAAAAAAAAAGCAAGCGTTTGCCGCACCGTGCGCCGCCGGAATTGCATAGGATGGAGAGAAAAAAGGGGGAAATGCCGATGGAACAAAACAGAGCCTGTCTGCTTCGCACGCTCTCGCCCGCTTATGCGGGGCGGGAAGGGGAACTTACCGCCGTTTTGCAGTATGTCTACCAGTCGATCCTGCTGGACGGATGCGGAAAGGAAAAAGAGGCAAAGACCATTCTGAAGATCGCCGTGGAGGAGATGCGTCATCTTGAAAAGATCGGTTCCATCCTTGTCTCCCTCGGCGTGCCGCCCGTATTCACCGCCTGCCCGCCCTATCCCGTGGCGTACTATTCCGCCGCGAACGTCGACTATGTCAGGCAGATCGCGCAGATGCTCGAATCGGATATCCGCGCGGAGCGGTGCGCGATCGCCGGCTACGACCGCGTTCTGCGCGTGGTCACGGACGGGGAGATCCGTGCGGCGATCGAGGGGATCCGGGCGGACGAGGTGCGGCATCTGGAGATTTTTGAACAGATGCGCCGCGAGCTGTGCGATCAGCCGCCGAGGCAGGATCCTCGGGCATGAATTTCCAGTATCGCACGGGCATATACCCCTTCATCTGTCTGATGCGCTCCCGCGAGGGGATATTCACGCTGCGGTAATACTGTTTCCAGAGCGCCTGCCATGCCGTTTCATCGGCGGAGAGGACGACCTCCGCCTCCTCGAGGGGCGCAAGAAAGGCGTGGGCGCCGTCCCATACCGCAGCTTTGCCGCGGCGGACGTCGTGGATGACGAACGGGATATCCGGGATGCGTCCGCGGAAGTGCGGGACGAGAAGGTCGGCAATGTCGTGATCGGGCGAAATCGGGGCGTACAGGGCGCCGCTTGCGCTCTCCAGAAAACGCACGAATCCCTTGAACCGATGCACTTCGAAGGTGACGCGGCGGATACACTCCGTCGCCTTTGCGACGGCGTCCTCGGCGAGCATCCCGCGTACGGGGCGGCCGCGTTCGGCGATGAGCCTGAAATATTCGAAAGCGATGCGCGGCGCGTCGCTTTCTCCGCTCCTGAGGAGGAGATCGAGATCCCGCATGCAGTTTTTATCCAGTTCCTTGAGGCGTGCCTCGCATCGGCGCGCCTTGTTCTCGTCTGCACGGACGAAAACGCACTCCTGCCCGAGCGAGAGCTGATGGCTGCCCGCCGAAACGATGGGGTGTTCGTCGCGGTAGGCGAGAAGGAAGGTTGTCAGAAAGGCGTCTTTGCTGCCGTCAAAAAACCAGATCATAGCGTTGCCCGACGCGTCTGCGTCCGTATCCCATTATGTACTCACAGTTCTCCGGTGCGGACGGAGAGCGCCGTCCCGTTCTCAAACATAGAGAGCTGCCGCGCGTTTTCCTGCGCTTCGCCCGCCGCGAGCAGCTCGCGAACGGAGAGCTCGTTTTTTGTCCCGTAAAACTTTCCGCCCGCCGTGATGAAGTGCCTCGCGCGTTTGAGCACCACGCGCATCTTTTGCAGATGTTCGAAAGTGAGCGCGGTATACCGCCGCGCCGAAAGGATCTTCTGCGCGCTCCGTGCGCCGATCCCGGGAACGCGGAGGAGCATTTCGAGGGGCGCGCGGTTGACTTCCACGGGAAAAAGGTGCATGTTCCTGAGCGCCCATGCGCACTTCGGGTCGAATTCGAGCGGAAGATTTTCCGCCGCGGGGACGAGCTCTTCAACGTCGAATCCGTAAAAGCGGAGCAGCCAGTCCGCCTGATAGAGGCGGTGTTCGCGCAGCGCGGGGCTCTGTACGGCGGGGAGGACGGAATCTTCCACGACGGGAACGTAAGAGGAGTAATACACGCGTTTGAGTCCCGTCACGCGGTACAGCCCCTGCGCCAGGCGCAGGATCTGTCCGTCCCGCTCGGGCGAGGCGCCCACGATCATCTGCGTGGTCTGCCCCGCGGGCAAAAAGTAGCCTTTGCGCTTTTCGGCGCGGAAGATCTCGCGCTCGCTCTTCAGCTGTTTCATCGGAAGGAGAAGGCTCTGCTTGCTTTTCTGCGGCGCGAGCAGCTTCAGACTCGATTCGGAGGGCAGCTCCACATTGTAACTCATGCGGTCGGCGTACCTTGCCGCCTCGCTCACGAGCGCCCTGTCCGCGCGGGGGATACCTTTAAGATGCACGTATCCGTGGAAGTTATACTTCGTACGCAGATGTTTTACGGTGCGGACGAGCTGTTCCATCGTATGATCGGGGGAGACGTGCACTGCCGAGGAGAGGAAGAGCCCCTCGATATAGTTGCGTTTGTAAAAATCCACGGTCAGTTCGCAGATCTCCTCGGGCGTGGCGGTGGCGCGCGGAACGTCGCAGCTCCTGCGGCTCATGCAGTATTTGCAGTCGAACACGCAGTCATTGCTCATCAAAATTTTCAAAAGCGATACGCACCGCCCGTCCGGCGTGAAGGAATGGCAGCAGCCGTCCGGCATGCCGTTCCCGATCCCGCCCGCGTTTTTCCGCCCGCTGCCCGAAGAGGAGCAGGAAACATCGTACTTCGCGCTCTCCGTAAGAATATGCAGTTTCTCTTCCGTGATCATGCTCTGAGTATAGCACATACGCGGGGAAAAGTCAAACAAATGTTTGAATTATTGCGATATATTTTTTACTTGATTCGTCGGGCGGCTCCGTGGTATACTGTAAGGGAAAAATACGAACCACGCCTTTGGCGGAATCTTTTCGGCATCTTTTTGCTCATCTTCCTTGCAATACGCTTGTATAGCGGCGTCATCTTCACAAAAATCTGACACGAAAATCTTCACGCCAAAGGTGCGTAGCAATCAAAAGCGGCAAGATGAGCGTCTCAGACGAGGCGAAGCCCGCAGCGCGTGCCGTGTGGCACGGGCAAGGGTTCAACAATGTATGAGCGCACAGTTTCCGCTTTTGATCGGGTTCATATTACTCCCTTACAGTATAATATGAGCGTCGGAAAGGCGCGCGTCTGCGCCGGATTTGTGTATGAGGTGTATATTTCACTCAATTTTCACGCGCTCTTAAAGCAGGTATAAAGGAGAAGAGATATAATGTCGGCTATCAAGGAGGAGCATATGAAAGTTTTGATCGTAGACGACGAGGAGATGATCCGCGCGGTGCTCCGTGAATACGTCGAATTTGAAGGCGGAGAGGCGGACGAGGCGCAGGACGGGATGGAAGCCGTCAAAAAGTGCAGGGAGAATGATTACGACGTCATTCTGATGGACGTCATGATGCCCAAGCTCGACGGGTTTTCGGCGGTCAAGGAGATCCGCAAGTTCAAAGATACGCCCGTCATCATGCTTTCGGCGCGCGGCGAGGAGTACGATAAACTCTTCGGGTTCGAGATCGGTTCCGACGACTATGTGACCAAACCGTTTTCCCCCAAGGAAGTCATGGCGCGGATCCATGCCGTAATGAAGCGCGGCAAGCCGGCGCGTGCGGAAAATTCGCAGGTCTACGACTTCGAGGGGCTGCATGTGGATATCGCGGGGCGGAGCGTCACCGTCAACGGCGAGAAAGCGGAGCTCACGCCCAAGGAGTACGAACTTCTTTTCTATTTCGTACAGAACAACGGCGTGGCGCTCACGCGCGAACGCCTTCTGAACAAGGTGTGGGGGTACGATTTTTACGGCGACGACCGTACCGTGGATACCCATGTCAAGATGCTGCGCGGGAATCTCAAGGAATACCGAAAGTATATCGTCACGCTCAGAGGGCTCGGGTATAAATTTGAAGCATGATCGCAGGAACGGCTCCCGCGCAGGGCGCAGCGCGCTTTTGCGCGGGACTGTTTTGCGGGTCGGATGCGTTCAGGGGTAAACAGAGGCATGAGAGAACGTGGAAAAGAGCAGAGAGTGAGGTCGGGCAGAAGCCTGAACCTCGTTTTGTGGTTCGCTTTTTCCGCATTCGCTCTGCTCGTCGTCGTCATTTTCGTGCTGGTGCAGAACTCGCTCATCACGCGGCAGTACCGCGAGAGTACGCTCGCCAACATCACCGATGCGCGCGGCAGGATGATCACCGAGATCGATAACGCGCAGAACGCCTCCGTGCTGGGGCTCCGGCTCACCGACATCGCCAACGATTACGGGCTGAGCGTCTATCTCTTTTACGAGAACGGCGAGAGCGCGCTCGATTTCGACGATACCGATCACCGCGACCTTGCGGAGATGCTCGTCGAACAGAAGACGAAGGGCGGGCTCCCGGCGTTTCTCGTCTCACAATCCGTCGTTTCCTATGCGGAGGAGGTCTCGCTCGAGGGGCGCAGCACCTTTCTTTTCGTATCTGCATCCATAGAGCAGTACGGCGATCTTGCGGTGAGCATGCAGTGCCTCTCGCTCATCACCGCGCTCGTCGCGGTCGTGCTCGCGTTTGTCACGAGCGGATTCGTGGCGGCGTTCATCACCAAACCGGTCACCGAGGTCACCGAGCGCGCCAAGGAGCTCGCGCGCGGCAATTACGACCTGCATTTCAAGAAAAATTATTTCTGCGCCGAGCTCACCGAGCTCTCGGAAGCGCTCGATTATGCCCGCTCCGAGATCTCCAAGGCAGACACCATGCAAAAGGAGCTCATTGCGAACGTCTCGCACGATTTCAAAACGCCGCTCACCATGATCAAGGCGTATGCGTCCATGATCGTCGAGATCACGGGCGAAGATAAGAAGAAGCGCGACGCGAACGCCAAAGTCATCATCGACGAATGCGACCGCCTCACGCTGCTCGTCGGAGATCTTCTCGATCTTTCCAAATTGCGCGCGGGCGTCAATATGGGCGAAAAGACGGTGTTCAATCTCTCGGAAGAGGTGTATTCCGTCGCCGAACGTTTTTCCTTCCTGAAGGAGACTTCGGGGTACGTCATCGAAACGCAGATCGAGGACGATCTGTATACGCAGGCAAACCGCGAGCGCATCGATCAGGTGCTGTACAATCTCATCGGCAACGCCGTCAACTATACGGGCGAAGATAAGCGCGTGCGCGTGAAGCTGTACAAAAAGGGCGGCAACGCCCGCTTTGAAGTCATCGATTCGGGCAAGGGCATCCCGCCCGAAGAGGTGGATACCATCTGGGATCGTTACTATCGTTCGAATAAAACGCATAAACGCCCCGTCAACGGATCGGGGCTGGGGCTTTCCATCGTCAAGAACATCCTCCTGCAGCACGACTGTCCGTTCGGCGTCATTTCCGAAGTGGGCAAGGGGAGCTGCTTCTGGGCGGAGTTTGCGCCGCCTCCCGACGAGAAGCCCGCAGAAGGCAAGAGCTGATAAGGAGGTCAGGGTAAAGAGTTATGAGGAGTAGATCGTTGGGGGCATTCCTGCTTGCGTTGCCTGTCGCAACGGGCAGCCTGCTCGCCTTCGGTGCGAAAAACACCGAAGCGCGCGCGGCTTCCGCGTATGCGAACTGGTCCGGCGTGAACGGGTCGGACGTCGTCGTGGATTTCGGCGGCGGCGATTGTCCCGTTGTGGTCACGGACGAAACGCTCACATTCTATATCGACGATCTTCCCATCACGCAGGAGGAGGCGGAAAAGAGCACTTCCCGCGTGGAGGCAAGCTATACGCTGGAAAACCGGACGGCAGAGGACGTGGCGCTCACCATGTACCTTCCCGTCGGTTTCAAGCCCGACTATCTTTCCGAACTGCGCGGCGGGTATTCCGTCACGGTGGACGGCGATCCGCTCGACATCGTGAACGGCGGGGAGATCCGCGAGCGGTTCACCTATCACGAAAAGAACTATTACGGAACGGCGTTCGATCTCGACGGCGAGCTCCCGCGCAAGACCGCGATGCAGGACGATTTTTTCTATGCCGGACAGGGCGTCACGGTGTACACGTTCTCCGTGACCGTGCCCGAGGACGGGAGCGATCTGCGCACCTTTATCTTCCGTTACGATGCCAACCCGAGCCGCACGCAGGTGTTCAGCGCGGGGAGCGGCGTCGTCGGCGTCAACAACGGCCGGGGCGAGGTGTACAGGAACGTCAAAACGGGGCAGACGCAGGAGATCGTCATTTACGCCATCGGCGATGTTCCCAAGCGGGTCGAGGCGGGCGTATACTCCATGTCCGGCGCGAATGCGCAGCTCATCGCGGGCGCGCATGTCGGACAGCCGGAAAAACGGCGGATCGATTTTTCCGCATTCGTACAGGAGATGTATGCGGACGCCGGTACTGCCGTGAGTTATCTCGATTTTTACAACGCCACGGTCGCCATGCTCTCCGCGGACAGCGATCTGCGGCTCACTTCCCGCATCGATGCCGCCGCCGTGCTGGAAAACCTCATGCTCTGGTATGAGTATGAAGTAACGGTGCCTGCGAATGGAAGTATCGTCAACACCGTCACCGCTCCGCTCATGCCCGATATCCCCTCCGAAAACACGGGCAAGTGGTTGTTCGATTATCTGCTCTCTCCCGGACAGCGTTGGGCGGATTTCCGCGCGATCACCATCAATATCCAAACGCCCTTCTGCCTCGAGAGCAGCACCCTGAATTTCAGCAAAACGCAGTCGGGATACACGTTCTCGAAGGACGGGCTCCCGCTCGGCGAACTCTCCTTCGTCGTCGCCCGCAAAGAGGGCATGGGATACGAACCGCAGCCCGTCGACGGCGGAACGCCCACGCTCACGGCGGCGCTTATCATGCTCGGCGTTGCGGTCGGCGCGGCTGCCGTCGTGGTCGTCGTCGTTCTGTGCGTGCACGCGCGCGCCCGAAAAAAGATGCGCGCGGAAGAGGAAAAACTCAAACGCGGCAGGGCGGAAAACGGCAAGATCGATCTCGATCCCTTCCCCGATCTCGGCGGATCGGACGGGGACGAAAAGAACGATAAAGCCGACGGACAGAACAAACGGCAGTAAAACACGGTGAGAAAACGGGCGGGGGAACCGCCCGTTTTTGTATTGCGGGGCGGGCGGCGCACACGGGCGGGAGCATAATGGCAAGCGCCCGCGGGACGGCGGCATTTTAGTTGACTTTTTGCGCACAATGTGGTAAAATCCTGCGTTGCAACGGAGTTGCAACGCTATAACGCAATCCATATATAAGGTATATAATATGTTAGAACTCAGTCACATCAGTTTCGCCGCGTCCGACGGCGACGCAAATAAGGAGATCCTCAACGACGTCTCGCTCAGAGTGAACGAGCGTTTCGTCGCCATCACCGGTCCCAACGGCAGCGGCAAGTCGACCCTTGCCAAGATCATCGCGGGCATTCTCACGCCGACGGAGGGAAAGATCTTTCTCGACGGCGAGGATATCACGGGGCTTTCCGTCACCGAGCGCGCGCGCCGCGGCATTTCCTATGCCTTCCAACAGCCCGTGCGGTTCAAGGGCATTACGGTAAAAGATCTCATTTCGCTCGCGGCGGGCAGAAAGATCACTGTCAGCGAGGCATGTACCTATCTCTCGGAGGTGGGGCTGTGCGCCCGCGACTATATCGACCGCGAGGTCAACGCCTCGCTTTCGGGCGGCGAGCTCAAACGCATCGAGATCGCCACCGTCCTCGCGCGCGGCACGGCGCTCTCCGTGTTCGACGAACCGGAGGCGGGCATCGATCTGTGGAGTTTCCAGAATCTCATTTCCGTGTTCGAAAAGATGCACGCGCGCACGAACGGGAGCATCCTCATCATCTCCCACCAGGAGCGCATCCTCAACATCGCGGATAAGATCGTCGTCATCGCAAACGGCAAAGTAGAGCGCGAGGGCTCGCGCGAGGAGATCCTGCCCAATCTTCTGGCAGGGCGCATCTGCCCCGCGTTCGGGCAGTAACACAGGAGGTCTGCAAAATGGATGAACTTGAAAAAATGCTTTTGATGCAGATCGCAGATCTGCACAAGGTGCCGGACGGCGCCTATAATATCAGAAAAAACGGCGAGGCGGACGGGCGCAGAAGTACGCCGCACATCCGCATCGAGGGCAGGAAGGACGGAAAATCGGGCATCGATATTTTCGTCTCCGGCGAAACGAAGGGGGAGAGCGTGCACATCCCCGTCGTCATCACCAAAACGGACTACCGCGAAAAGGTCTATAACGATTTTTATGTCGAGGCGGGCGCGGATGTCCTCATCATTGCCGGGTGCGGCATCCATAACTGCGGCGTCGAAACGGCGGAGCACAGCGGCGTCCACACCTTCCACCTCGGCAAGGGCGCCAGGGTGAAATATGTGGAAAAGCATTACGCCGAAGGGGACGGCAACGGCGAAAATGTGATGAACCCCGAAACGGTGATGTATCTCGAAGAGGGCGCGCGCATGGAGATGGAGACGACGCAGATCAAGGGCGTCGATTCCACCGCGCGCACCACCCGCGCCACGCTTGCGGCGAATGCCGATCTCGTCATCCGCGAAAAGATCTATACGCACGGAAAGCAGTATGCCAAAACGGATTTTTCCGTGCAGCTCGAGGGCGACGGCGCAGGGGCGGATATCGTTTCCCGTTCGGTCGCTGCGGGAACTTCCCGCCAGGAGCTGGAGCTCAGGATCGACGGCAACGGCAAGTGCCACGGACACAGCGAGTGCGACGCCATCATTATGGACGACGCGCACGTCATCGCCGTTCCCGCGCTCGCGGCGAACTGCGTCGATGCGGAACTCATCCACGAGGCTGCGATCGGAAAGATCGCAGGCGAACAGCTTCTGAAACTCATGACGCTCGGACTCACCGAACAGGAAGCGGAAGAGCAGATCATCAAGGGTTTTTTGAGCTGAACGCCCGCAAATCTGCCGAAAATCAAGCGCCAAAAAAAATTTCCCCGCCGAAAACGGGGATTTTTTTATGTTTGTTTTGTGTAAGCGGGTTGATTTTTGCCGCTCGCGGCGGGATCGCGCAAAAAATGCGAAAAATTTTTACGTACTCTTATTGACAAGGCGGAAAGTAGGGGGTATAATGTTACCAGAAACACTATAATTATTGGAGGAACTCATGAGCAACGAAATCATTCCCGAAAAGAAGCCCTTGACGGAAGAGTATCTCAAAAAGATGGATGCTTACTGGCGTGCCGCGAACTATCTCTCGGCTGCGCAGCTCTATATGCTGAGAAACCCTCTCCTTCGCGAGCCTCTCACACGCGATCAGGTCAAGAAGAAGATCGTCGGTCACTGGGGTACCGTGCCCGGACAGAACTTCGTCTATGTGCACCTTAACCGCGTCATCAAAAAGTTTGACCTCGATATGATCCTTCTCTCCGGGCCCGGTCACGGCGGCAACTTCTTTGTCGCAAACTCCTACCTCGAGGGAACGTACAGCGAAGTTTATCCCAACGTCTCCGAGGACGAAGTCGGCATGACGAAACTGTGCAAGCAGTTCTCCTTCCCCGGCGGTATCTCCTCGCACGTCGCGCCCGAGACGCCCGGTTCCATCAACGAGGGCGGCGAGCTCGGTTATTCGCTCGCGCACGCGTTCGGCGCCGTGTTCGATAACCCCGACCTTATCGCGGCGACCATCGTCGGCGACGGCGAAGCGGAGACGGGTCCTCTTGCAACGGCATGGCACTCCAACAAGTTCCTCAACGCCGTAACGGACGGCGCCGTCCTGCCCATCCTTCACCTCAACGGGTTCAAGATCAATAACCCCACGGTGTTCGCGCGTATTTCCAAGGACGAGCTCAAGAGTTTCTTCCACGGCTGCGGCTGGAAGCCCTATTTTGTCGAGGGCGACGATCCCATGCCCATGCACAAGAAGATGGCGGAAACGCTCGACAAGTGCATCAAGGAGATCAAGGAGATCCAGAGAAAGGCAAGAGAAGAGGGCTGCTCCGAGCGCCCTGTATGGCCTATGATCGTTCTCCGCACGCCCAAGGGCTGGACGGGTCCCAAGGTCGTCGACGGCAAGCACATCGAAGGCAGCTACCGTGCGCACCAGGTCCCGATCACGATGGAGAAGCCCGAGCATCTCGATCTGCTCAGAGAGTGGCTCCTTTCCTATCGTCCCGAAGAGCTCTTCACCGAGGACTATAAGCTCAAGCCCGAGCTCAAAGCGCTCGCTCCCACGGGCGACCACCGCATCTCGGCAAATCCTCATACCAACGGCGGCAAGCTCCTGAAGGATCTCCGTCTGCCCGACTTCACGAAGTACGGCGTCAAGATGGACGCTCCCGGCACCGTCAAGGCGCAGGATATGCTTGTGCTCGGTTCCTATATCAGAGACGTCCTCAAGCTCAACGAAGAGAGCAGGAACTTCCGTATGTTCGGACCCGATGAGACGATGTCCAACCGTATGTATGCGGCGTTCGAAGTCTCTTCCCGTCCGTTCGAGGCGAAGATCTACGATAAGGCTTGCCCCGAAGACTGCGTCTATGTTGAAGACGACAACGTCGCGCCTCAGGGCAGGATCATGGACGCTTATCTTTCCGAGCACATGTGCGAAGGCTGGCTCGAAGGCTACATTCTCACCGGCCGCCACGGGTTCTTCGCGTCCTACGAGTCCTTCATCCGTATCGTTGACTCCATGGTCTCCCAGCACGCAAAGTGGCTCAAAGTTACCAACGAGCTGCCCTGGAGACAGGATATCTCCTCGCTCAACCTCATCCTCACGTCCAACGTCTGGCAGCAGGATCACAACGGGTTCACGCACCAGGATCCCGGATTCCTCGATCACGTCACCTGCAAGAAGGCAGATGTTATCCGCTGCTATCTTCCGCCGGATTCCAACTGCCTGCTCTCCTGCTTCGACCACTGCGTCAAGAGCAAGGGCTATATCAACGTCATCGTTGCCTCCAAGCACCCGACCTATCAGTGGCTCACGATGGATCAGGCGGTCAAGCACTGCACGCAGGGTATCGGCGTATGGCCTTGGGCGTCCAACGACGCAGGTGAAGAGCCCGATCTCGTCATGGCGTGCTGCGGCGATACGCCCACGGTGGAAGCGCTTGCCGCTACGACCATACTGCGCGACTATATGCCCGATCTCAAGATCCGTTTCGTCAACGTCGTCGACCTTATGAAGCTCGATTCTCACGAGAATCATCCTCACGGCCTCCGCGACAGCGCGTTCGATGCGATCTTCACGAAGGATAAGCCGGTCATCTTCGTGTATCACGGCTATCCCAAGCTCATCCACGAGCTCACCTATACCCGCCACAACCGCAACATCAAGGTGTTCGGTTATATGGAAGAGGGCACGATCACGACGGGCTTCGATATGCGCGTGCAGAACCATATCGACAGATTCCACCTCGTCCGCGAGGCGATGATGAGCCTGCCTCAGCTGGGCAACCGCGGCTCCTTCCTGATCCAGATGATGAACGACAAGCTCGTCGAGCACCGCAACTACATTGCGGAGTACGGCGAAGATTTGCCCGAGATCCAGAACTGGAAGTGGCACACGCCCGAAGATAACAAGTAAGGCGCCCGTATGCCGCAAGGCATTCCGATCAGAACAACAAACCGTCGCCGGAAGGCGGCGGTTTTGCTTTTCTGCATGCAATGATTTGACAATGCGGGCGGGACTGTGCTATAATCGTATCGCCTGAACGGAAAGAGGAATCTGACCGCAAAGGAGACGAAAAGAAGAACAATTGCGCGCCGCAGAGCGCGCCGTCTCCCTTTGCCGTTCGGGCGGAGGGAGATTTTTTATGGAAGAAAACCGCATCGCCGTCCTCTCCGTCATCGTCGAAAAGCGCGAAGAGGCGGAAAAACTCAATGCCTGTCTCTCGGAATTCGGCGAATATATCGTGGGCAGGATGGGGATACCTTACCGTGAAAAGCATGTTTCGGTATTGTGCGTCGTCATGGACGCGCCCGCGCCCGTCGTCAATGCGCTCACGGGCAGGATCGGTCAGCTCGACGGCGTGACCGCAAAAACGTTATTTAGCAAATTTTAAGTTTCGGAGGCTATCATGAAAAAATTTCTTGCAACAGCGCTCGCGCTCACGATCGGCGTAGCTGCCTGCGTGTTTACGGCATGCGCAGGGGAGAATGACGACGGCACGTACACCGTCTATGCGCCCGACGGCGCGCCCGCCTTGGCGCTCGCCAATGCCGTGAGCGAAGACGACGATCGGTACGATTTCCGCATCGTCGCGTCCAACGCGATCACCGCGCAGGTGCAGGGAGAGGAGCCTGCCGCGGATTTCTGTATCCTTCCCGTCAATGTGGCGGCAAAACTTTTGGGAAAAGGGGAGACCTATCAGATGCTCGGCACCGTCACCAACGGCAATATGTACCTTCTTACCACGGGCGGCAATCCCGAGATCACGACCGACAATCTCTCTACGCTCGTCGGCAAAACGGTGGGCGTCGTGCAGCTGAACAACGTTCCCGGACTCACGTTCCAGGCAGTTCTCAGCAGGAACGACATCGACTATCAGATCCTCGGCAACGACGTCGAAGCGGCGTCGGATAAGGTCAACCTGCAGGCGTTTGCCGATGCATCGACGGTCACGCCCGCAAGCGGATGCGACTACTATCTCTGCCCCGAGCCGGCGGCAACGGGAAAAATCAACGGCACTGCCTCGAGCGCGAACCCCTTCAAACTCGCAGGCAGCCTGCAAACGCTGTACGACGGCGAAAACGGCTACCCGCAGGCGGTTTTGGTGGCAAAAAAGACGGTGATCGACTCCGATTCCGAGGCGGTCGGGAAGATGATCGAGTACATGAACGGGAGCGACGAATATCTCGCCGCCGCATCCGCGGAGGATGTCGTGGCGCTTTTGGAGGATTGCTACACGGAGGGCATGACGCCTTCGCTGAACGCAAACAACCTCAACGCAACGGTGATTGCGAATTGCTCCGTGTATTTTACCGCCGCGCAGGACTGCAAGTCGCGCGTGAACGCCTTCCTCGCCGAACTCATCGATCTCAACGCGGAATTTACTTCCGCGGTCTCGGATTCCTTCTATTACGCAGGGTAAATGGCTAAGAAAAACGCGCTCTTCTCGGCGGTCGCGCTCATTGCGCTGTGGCTCGTCTGGGTGATCGCCTTCTATCTTGTGCGGAACGACTACGTGCTCCCGTCCTTTTGGGAGACCATCCGCGAAACGGGACGCCTTCTTACGGAAGCGTCCTTTTGGCGTGCATTCGGGAACACTTTCCTCCGCACGCTGTGGGCGTTCCTCGCCTCTATGGCGCTGGGGATCGCGCTCGCAGTACCCGCACACCTTTCCGGGGGCGTCCGCGCATTTCTGGCGCCCGTCATCTCCGTGCTCCGCACTGTGCCGACGATGGCGGTCGTCCTGATGCTCCTTCTGTGGACGACGCCCGCCGTTGCGCCTGTCATTGTCTCCGCGCTCGTTCTTTTTCCTGCGGCGTATGCCGCCGCGCTCGCCGCATTCGACGAAGTGGGGGAGGAGTACGGCGAACTCGCGCGCGCCTTCCGCGTCGGCGCGGGCAGAAAGATCGTAAAAATGTATCTGCCGCTCTCCGCGCCCGTCCTTCTCAAACAAGCGGGCTCCATCTTCTCGCTCGGGCTGAAAGTCGTCATCTCGGGCGAGGTGCTCGCCTCCACATACCGCTCGCTCGGCGGCATGATGCAGGAGGCGCAGATCTATTTGCAGATGCCGCGGCTCATGGCGCTCACGCTGTTGACCGTGCTCATGGGCTTCGCGCTCGAAGGGCTCTGCCGTCTTGCCTATGTTCTTATCGTGAGGTGGAGAAGATGAAACTCGAACACGTCACAAAAAAATACGGCGGGAAGGTTGCGCTCTCCGATGTGTCGCTCGAACTGCGCGAAGGGGAGATCACGGCAGTGCTCGGCGAGAGCGGAGCTGGGAAAACGACCCTTCTCAACGTGCTTGCGGGGCTCACGCCTTACGAAGGCAGCGTGGAGGGCAGGGGGGCGTTTTCCTATCTTTTCCAGTCGCCGAAGCTCCTGCCCAATCTCACCGCGGAGGAAAATCTTCGCTTCGTTCTGCCCGAAAATATGTGGGCGGAAATATCGCAGATGCTCTCCAAAGTCGGGCTCGCAGGGCGCGAAAAGTCGTACCCGCGCCAGCTTTCAGGCGGGGAACGCCAGCGTGTTGCCATTGCGCGTGCCTTTTTGTACCCGCACGATCTGCTGCTGATGGACGAACCTTTTTCGTCGCTCGATCTCGCTCTCAAAAAAACGCTCCTCGGGCTTGTTTCAGCGCTCTGGCGGGAGCGGCGCGAAACGGTCGTCTTTGTCACGCATGACGTGCACGAAGCGGCAATCCTCTCGCATCGCGCCGTCGTTCTGCACCGCGGTTCCGTGGCGCTCGATCTTCCCGTGGAGGGCGATCTCCCGCGTGATTTTTTCGCCCGACCCGACTGCGAGGCGGCGCTCACAAGGGCGCTCATGGGCGGGAGCGATTAAATTAATCGGAACAAATCTCACAAAATCTGTGTTTTTGCGCGTTTTCAAATCCTCTCTATGAGAGGATTTTTTATTTTCTGTGATTTTTCCTTCCAATTTGCACAAGTTGGAGAAAATGTCATATATTTTGTTGACATTGTCATATAAAGGTGTTAGAATACTGTCATAAAATTTCGTTACATCTCGCGGCTTTCGCCGTGTCGGAGGAATATGAAACAGCCTCATGAGCGTGTGGAGGAGGGGCTCCACCCGATCGAAAACGAAAAACGCCCCCGCGCAGTCGCAAAAAAGAGAGGGGGCTTGCGCCTCAAAGCCAAATATCACCGCCGGGTCACCAAGGTTCTGGCAAGTTTTTCCGCTGCGGCAGTTCTGTGCCTCGGCGTTTTCGGCGTGAACGCGCTCTTTTTTCAGGATACTGCACCCAATGTTGTCGATGAAGGGTTCGTCACTGTCGCGTACGATCTGCCGACGGACGGCTCCACGCCCGATGCGCACACCGCGCTCGAAAATATCGGCTATATGAACACCCGCCTCATGGGGCAGGATAATTATTACAACGAGATGCACGGGCTCGTCGATACGATGATCAAGCAGGAGGTGGGCACCTACAAGCAGTTCAGCGACGACGTGCTCATCCAGACGGATATCACCACTTCGAGCATGGTCAATTCGGCGCGGCAGTTCTGCTATGTCGGCGACCGCGTGCTTTGGCGCGACGCCGCGGGCGGCCCCTCCACGTACAACGGCGTGGATACCGTTTGGAAGGACGGGGAGCCTTACGGCAACACGCTCATTGAGGATTTCAAAAAGCGCAACGGGCTGCCCGGCACGTCCTTCTCCGTCTATGTCATCAACGAGGAGACGCTGCTCGGCGCCGATCCCGTCGTCGTCAATGCGGACGGCACCTATACCCAGACCTATTACCTCGATCCCGCGACCGACAAGGCGCCCGCCTACTACGTCAACCAGATGATGTTCACGGGCGGGCTCACGGCGCTGCCTTCCTTCGAGCAGATCACCGTAACGTACACATTCGACAGCACCTGGCAGGTTCTGCAGTCGGTCATCAGCGAAACGTATACGGCGACCATGGGCGTCTCCGTCGGCTGCACCGCGTCCTACACGACGAATTACGAGTACGATACCGAGAAAGCCCTCTCCGACGCATACGATACGTACTTCAAAGATTATGCCGATAAGCCCGCTACGGGTGCACCCGACGGGGAAACCGTCACGGCGGCGGCGTGCCTTTCCAATGCCTTCGCACCCGTGCTGAGCGGCCCCGTCACCTTCTCGCTCGATCTTGCGATCGACGGCGCGTCTGTCTCGGGGCTCGTCTATGTGGACGCGGCGGACATGGCGGATATGGAGCTTCGGGCGCAGCTCGGCAATCTCTATATCGGCTATGCGGACGGGCAGATCCGCCTCGCTTACGGCGACGGCGTAAAGGTCGGCGCGGGAACGGAAGAACTCCTCGCGCTCCTGCGTTCCTTCCTTCCGGAAGGCGGGAACGGCGGGATCTCTCTCGATACCGATGAGCTCCTCGCGCAGCTCGGCGGGGGAGACTTCGCAGTCTCCGACGACGGCAGGAGCGCCACGCTCGACTCCACGCTCGGGCTCATGGGGGTCTCGCTTCCCGTTCACTTTGAATTCCTCATCGCGGAGGACGGCACGATCTCGCTCGGGCATATCTCTGCGGATATATCGCTCGACGGCACGGAGATCTCCGCGCGCCTTGCCTATTCCGATGAGAGCGTGCCCGTCAAAGAGGGCGAATATGCCGATCTCATTCCCTATGCGGAGACCGTGCTCGGCATCATGGACAGCGATGTCCTTGCAGTCTCGGTCGATTACGCGGGGAACGGATTCTCCGTCGGCGGTACGCTCAACGTCAATATTTCCGATCTGAACGACCTCTCCGCGCAGGGTACGCTCACGCTTTCCGTCGGCGGCGCGCAAAAGAAGATCGGCATCGCCTATACGGGCGGTTATGCGTATATCGATCTTGACGGCGTGAAGATCAGGGCGAATGCGGAGGAGGCGATCGCGCTCGTCATGCAGTTTATCGGCGGAGAACTTCCCGCCGTCGGCACGGGCGATTTTGCGCTCGGTGATCTGCTCACGACGCTCCTCTCCGATGAATTTGCCTCCAATATTTCTCTCTCCGAAAAGGAGAACGTGCTCGAAGTCGTCCTTGCGGGGAACGAACTTCTCAAGGCGCTGGGCGTCGACCTCGGCGGCTTTGCGCTCGGCAACGTGGAACTCTCCGTCTCGGACGGCGCGCTCTCCGTCAACGTGCTCGGCGCGCAGCTCGCCGTTACCGCAGGGAAGGAATTTGCCGTCGATACCGAGGGATACACGGATATCCTCCCGATGGTAAACGAGCTCATCGCGCTGTTCGGCAACGAGAATTTGCAGGCAAGCGTGAATTACGCGGCGGGCGATCTCACGGCGAAAGGAACGATCCATCTCAACGTGAACACGCTCGCGGCGGCAGGAGAACTCACACTCGGGTATAAGGGTAAAACGAAGGCGGTCGGCGTCATCTACGGCGACGGCAAGCTCGGTCTGGATATCGACGGCATCAAAGTCAAAGCGAACGTTGAAGAGGCGGTCTCGCTCATCGCCGATCTGCTCGGCGCAGAGGGCGGACTGAGTGCGGAGGAGGGCGATCTTCTCGGCAAACTGCTCTCGCTCGACTTGGGCAGCCTCATCGATTTTGAAAACGAGAGTTCTGTCGTCGTGAAGGGGACGGAACTGTTGAAGGCGATCGGGATCGACTTTGCGCTCGGCGACGTGCGGCTCACGGTAAAGGACGGCGCGCTGACGGCGGAAGTGCTCGGGGCGACGGCAACGGTGACGGGCGCGGAGGCGTTCGAGGCGGTCATCACCGACGAATATACGGACATCCTGCCGTATGCAGAGGCGCTCATCGGATTCTTTACGGATGCGGAGTATCTGCGCGCGGAGATCGCCTATGCGGCGGGAGAACTTTCTGCGGAGGGGTATGTGAACCTCTCGCTGAAAGAGCTCGCCGTGCAGGGCGAAGTGACGATCGATTACAGCGGTGCAGCGATCGCCGTCGGGCTCATCTATCAGGACGGTGCGCTGTACCTCAACGTGAACGGGCTCAAAGTGAAGGCGAACGCGGAAGAGGCGATTTCGCTCGTCGCAGATCTTTTGGGCGCGGACGGGAAGGGATTCACGCAGGAAGAGACGGACATTCTCGAAACGCTGTTCTCGCTGGATCTCGGCAAACTCATCGGACTTGACGATACGAACGCGCTCACGGTGAACGTGAAGGGAACGGAGCTGCTGAAAGCGTTCGGGATCGATTTTGAGTTGGGCGACGTGTCGCTCACGGTCTCTTCGGAAGAGATCGCGGCAAGCGTGCTCGGCGCGCAGCTCTCCGTTACCGCAGGGAAGGAATTCTCCGTCGATACCGAGGGGTACACGGATATTCTTCCGATGGTGAACGAACTCATCGCGCTGTTCGGCAACGAGAATTTGCAGGCAAGCGTGAACTACGCGGCGGGCGATCTCACGGTAAAGGGGAACGTAAAGCTCAATGTGAGCACGCTCGCGGCGGCAGGGGAACTCACGCTCGGGTACAAGGGTAAAACAAAGGCGGTCGGCGTCATCTACGGCGACGGCGAGCTCGGTCTGGATATCGACGGCATCAAAGTCAAAGCGAACGTTGAAGAGGCGGTCTCGCTCATCGCCGATCTGCTCGGCGCAGAGGGCGGACTGAGTGCGGAGGAGGGCGATCTTCTCGGCAAACTGCTCTCGCTCGACTTGGGCAGCCTCATCGATTTTGAAAACGAGAGTTCTGTCGTCGTGAAGGGGACGGAACTGTTGAAGGCGATCGGGATCGACTTTGCGCTCGGCGACGTGCGGCTCACGGTAAAGGACGGCGCGCTGACGGCGGAAGTGCTCGGGGCGACGGCAACGGTGACGGGCGCGGAGGCGTTCGAGGCGGTCATCACCGACGAATATACGGACATCCTGCCGTATGCAGAGGCGCTCATCGGATTCTTTACGGATGCGGAGTATCTGCGCGCGGAGATCGCCTATGCGGCGGGAGAACTTTCTGCGGAGGGGTATGTGAACCTCTCGCTGAAAGAGCTCGCCGTGCAGGGCGAAGTGACGATCGATTACAGCGGTGCAGCGATCGCCGTCGGGCTCATCTATCAGGACGGTGCGCTGTACCTCAACGTGAACGGGCTCAAAGTGAAGGCGAACGCGGAAGAGGCGATTTCGCTCGTCGCAGATCTTTTGGGCGCGGACGGGAAGGGATTCACGCAGGAAGAGACGGACATTCTCGAAACGCTGTTCTCGCTGGATCTCGGCAAACTCATCGGACTTGACGATACGAACGCGCTCACGGTGAACGCGAAGGGAACGGAGCTGCTGAAGGCGTTCGGCATTGATTTTGAGTTGGGCGACGTGTCGCTCACGGTCTCTTCGGAAGAGATCGCGGCAAGCGCGCTCGGCGCAAAGCTCTCCGTCACGAAGACGACGGAGTTCTCCGCCGATACCGAAGGGTACACGGATATCCTTCCGATGGCGGAGACCATTCTCGGGATCGTGGCAGACGGCGGCGTCGATGCGCAGGTGCAGTTTGCCGCCGGGCAGGTATCGCTGCTTGCGGATGTCTCCGTTTCCCTTGAAAATCTTGCGGTAAAGGGTTCGCTTACCGTTTCCTATACGGACGGCAGCGGCTCCGCAGCCAAGAAGATCGACTTCGCTTACGGCGAGGAAGGGTATGTCTACCTCACCCTCGAAGGGGCAAAGCTCAAACTCAACGCGGCAGATGCAGCCGGGCTCGTCTCCTCCGCCATCGGAACGCAGGACGGGAGCGATATCTCCGCGATCCTGAAAAATCTTTTCTCGCTCGATCTCGGCGAGATCATCCGTTTCAAATCAGAAACATCAGCCGTCATCGGTGGAACGCAGCTTCTGGAGGCGCTCGGGGTCGATTTCGCACTTGGGGACGTGGCGCTCACTGCGGAAAACGGCAAACTGACCGCCGAAGTACAGGGTGAGGAGGCATTGCTCGGCGGACTGCACGTCACGCTCGCGGCGGGCAGCGCATTCGCGGTCGATGCTTCGGAGTATGCCGGTCATGCCGACATCACGCCCGTGCTCGATACGGTGCTTGCCGTCGTGGAAAACAAGGCGCTCGCCCTCAGCGGCACGCTCAGCGTCGGCTATAAAGACTTCGCCGCCTCCGTCTCCGTGCAGAACGGTACGGTGAGCTGGAAAGACGGTTTCCGCCTCTCGCTCGATCTGATCATCACGGCGGGCGAAACGGCGCAGAAGATCGTCGTCTATGCCGATGAAACGCGCGTCACGATCGTGTACGGCAGCGTCGGCGTCGATCTCGTATACGATGAACTCTATCAGGTCGGCAACGCCTTCGAGGCAGCGTACGAGCGCATCTCCGCGATCCTGAGCAATTACGTGAAGGGCGCGCAGATCCCTGCAACGCTCGGGGAACTCTCCGCGCTCGCGGGCGCCGGCGCCGCCGTGACCGATCTTCTCGCGGGGCTTGATATCCCGCAGATCATCGATGGCGTTTCCTTCGGCGCGCCCGAAAAGGGCGGCGTTGCCTCCGTCGCTTACGGCAATATCCGTGCGGAACTCTTCGTCTCGGAGGGCGCTGTCTCCGTCGATATTGGCAAAGTTTCTCTTGGAGAGGCGGCGTTCTCGGGCTCGCTCACGGCAGGCGTCTCCGACGGCGCTGTAACGCAGCCTTCGGGCTCGTACATGACTGCCGGAAGCCTGTGCGAACTTCTCGATTTCGTGGGCGCCGCGGCAGCAACGCTCTCTTCGAACGATGTCCGCATCAGCTTCAACGATTCCGTTTCCGTGAATGCGGACGGCTCCGCGAAATTCGAGATCGACGGCGAGCTCGTCTACCATGCGGGCAATGCGGGCGAAACCTTCTTCACGCTGGATACTGCGGCGCAGTCTCTCGTCGTCAATCCCGAGGCTTACGTCTATTTCACGCTCTGGCTCGATGAAGTCGCCGCGGACGGCACCGATCTGTATCTGCAGTTCTGGATGTTCGATTACGAGCAGGACGGCGAGCTCGACTTCTTTATCAGTCTCTCCAAGTATCAGCCGGAAGATTCGCGCTGTAAACCGCTCAATTTTGCGGTCTCGGCAAGCGATCTTATGACGATCGCCGCCAGCGGCGTTTCGCTGATGGAGGATACGCTTGCAGACTTCCTCACAACGCTCGGGTTCCCCGAGGAGACGACGGCAGCGCTCTTTGAAACGCTCGACAGCTACTTCGTCTCCAAGTGGCTTTCCGACGACGAGCAGGGGCAGTTCGGCGCGGTCGGCGGGATGCTCGCAAGTACGCTCGGCATCAAAGACGCGGTCGAGGGGATCCTCGGCGATGTGTCCGATGCGATCACGGGCGAAACCGTGCTTGCGGATATGCCCTTCGATTATTATCTGAAAGAGCTGGGCGTCTCTTCGGAGAACGGCGAAACGGTGTTCACCGTCACGCTCGATTCCGACCTCGTCTATGGCGGAGAGGGGCTCGACGATCTCACCGTTATGCTCCGTAAAAACGGCGAGGCAGGCAGTTCCTTCCTTTCGGGCATTTCGGTCGCCAATATCTACGGCGCGGGCAATGCCGATAAGACGAGCGTGAACTTCGATATCGGTTACGATGCGCTCACGCTCGGCTATACGGAGAGCGGAATCACGCTGTCCGCAGGCGATGCGCAGGTCGCTTCCCTCAATTATACCGATTACAGCAATTATATGTTCGAGGGCGCGGACGAACTGCTCAAATCCATTGCGCTCTCCGCCACGCACAAAACGGACGACGGATACGCCCTCAACGGAAACTTCTTTATCAGCGGTTCGGCGGAAGTCGTCATCGATCTGACTCTTTTCGAGATCCCCGCCGCCACCGTCACGGTCAACGGACTGTCCGTCTCCGTCGATGAGAACGGGGAGCTCACGATCAACGCGAGCATCACGTTCCCGAAGGTCATCATTGCGATCAACGAGGGCGGCACGACGGATATCACCGTCAAACAGGGCATGGTGTACCTGCGCCGTACGATCGGGAGCGATGTGAAGTACCGTGTTCTTACGTTGGAGAGTTTCTTTGCCGACATCATGGATCACGTCATATTCATGTTCAACTTCTCCGATACCGTTGCTGATGCGATGAGATCGGGCGGTTCTTCGGAGACGACTCCGGAGACGGACGATTACGGAACCGTGCTCTCCGATGTGCTCAGCAGTTATTCCTATCGGCAGGGCGAACAGGGCAGCGAGTGGGTGCTCAATTTCAACGGCAGCGCGCTCACGGGCGGCGTTCTCGGCGATATGCAGCTCACGCTTGCCTCGTCGAACTATGCGGGAACCGATAACGTGCTCCGCACGCTGAATTTCCGGACGTCGCTCTCCGTTCTCAAAGTGGACGCAACGCTCACCTTCCATAATCCCTGCGATATTTCGGACGGCACGCAGGATCCTACGGCGGATCTTTCCGATCAGATCCCCGATCTGTATACCGTCACGATCATTGCGCCCTGTGCGCTCGGCCCGAGCTGGGAAAAGAACGAAGACGGAACCTATTCCGTCTCCGTGCAGATGTTCGCAGATTCCGCGATCAGCCTTGTGTACGGCGAGAATACCTATACGTTCCGCGTTACGGGTGAGAACTGTGTGTTCGATCTCACCGCGATCGAAGGGCTCCCGCAGAACATGCTCTGGGAAGAGGGAACGTTCGAATACACCGCAGACGATTCCTCCATCCGCGTTCCGCTCGCACCCGATACGGTCACTTACAGGAGCAGCGGCGTGAACTTCACGCTGGGCGGGGCGGAGAACGTCTCCGAAACGACGGTGGAGTTCGACGGCACGTATACGCTCGAAACGCCCGCGGCGGATGGCTATACCTTCCTCGGCTGGTATGTGCTCGATGAAAACGGAAATCCCGTCAGAGTGACGGAGATCTCCTATTCCGTCGTCGGCGGTGCAAACACGACCGTCGAGGCGCTCTGGGCAAGCAATATTCAGATTTCTGCGACGGCATCCGATGTCTCAGATGGTTGGTTGGGAATGAGCAGAAAGTATTCATCGGAAGCTAAAATTTCTGGTGGAAGTCTTTACGGTCTGGAATTCGACGACAATTTAACGATTCAAACGACCTACAATTTCCATTTAACCGGTGGTGCGCTGAACAGGACTTATAATAAAACGCATCAGGGATATGTGGCATCGGATTCCTGCTCATTCGGTGGGGAGATTATGGGCGGTAAGCGTTTTGAAATCACAGTCAGCCTCACCTATTGCTATACCTATACTGCGGCGGACGGGTCGCAGCAGACGATTGAACTCGGTACGGTATCGCAGTACACGGAACAGGGTTGGTAATCAAAAAACGGCGTCTCCATTGGGGACGCCGTTTTTATAATGAAAGGGATATTTATCAATTTGAATAGCTCTCCGCGATCTTCCTTGCCTCGTCGCGTACACGCTCGGCAAGCGGCGCGGGGGAAAGTACTTTGAATCCCGCGCCCGCGGAGAGGATCTTTTCCACGAGCTGATCGTCGTCCGGGAGGGCGACGTCTGCAACGAACTGTCCGTCTTCCTCGCGCACGTTTTCAATGCCGAGCCACTCCTCTGCGAAGGGGAGAACGTCGGGCGAGATGAGGAATTTTGCCTGTACCGTCTGTTCCTCGTCCGTCCAGAAGGAGAGCGGTACGTCGTCTCGCGAAAAGGGCATGGGGGAAAAGTGTTCCCCGGTCTTTAATATGGAGCGCATGCGCCCGATCTTGAAGAGGCGGAAGGCGCCGCGCAGGCGGCAGTATGCGTACACATACCAGATGTTCTGCTTATAAACGAGCAGATGGGGCAGAACGATCCGCCGCGTCCGCTCGCCGTCCCGTGCGATGTAGTCGATCTCCAGCGCCTCCTTTTCCGCGATCGCCCGCTCCAGAAGCGTGAGCTTTTCCGAAAATTTACGTTCGTTTCCCCATGTTCCGCTGTCCACAAGAATATTCCCCGTAATGGCGCCGTCCTGCCGTTCCTCCTTTGCCTTGGCGCTGAGCTTGCTGATCGCGGAGGAGAGGGCGGGGTCGCCAAGCTCGCTCTCCATTGCCTGCATGGCGTTAATGGCGCTTTCGTACTCCTCGCGCGTCATATATCCCTTCGGCAGTTTATATGTATCGGAGATGTAGATCCCGCCGCCTGCGCCGCGCGCAACGTCGATGGGGATGCCCGCCACCGTCATTTCGTCGATGTACCGGTAGACGGTGCGCACCGAGATATTGTACCGTGCGGCGAGTTCGCCTGCCGAAATGCGGCGCTTTGCAAGCAGAACGAAGAGCATGTCGATCATGTGCTGGTATTTCATGTGTGACCCCTCGAAAATTTTTTTGTTTTCTTAAAAAAATTTTAGCATACATGACAATATATGTCAAGTATCATGCGTAAAATAGGGAGTATGAAAACGCTCTCTATGGAAATGTATCTCGAGGACAAGCGCCGCGCCGCCCGTGCCGAACGCAACCGCGAACTCTGCGAAAATATGCGGCGCGACGGCACATTCGAACGCGCCTTTGCGCGCCTCTGCGCGCTGCGCGGGCTGAATATGCCGGAAAGCGAACAAAAGGAGCTGAATTTTGCATGATTGTGAGCGCAGGCGTTTGACAAAGCGAGCGCCGCGGAGTATAATAGCATCATGAAACGTTCGCTCGCAGTTGCAATCTACGGCTATCTGTATTACGCTTGCCTGTAATACAGTTTTTGCGCGCGTAGATCATTATAAGATTTTGTACGGTTTACGCGCGGCGTAAACCGTTTTTTTGTACAGAACGAGCCCGAAAAGAGGAGAAGAAAATGCAGAACGTAATGGACACCCTGCGCGCGCGGGGATTTATCAAACAGACGGTGTACGAAGAGGAGCTCTACGAAAAGCTCGGGAGCGAGTCCGTTCCCTTCTATATCGGATTTGACCCGACGGCAGACAGCCTTCACGTCGGGCATTTCCTCACGCTCATCGCAATGCGCCACATGCAGGATGCGGGGCACCGTCCCATCATTCTCATCGGCGGCGGCACGGGCATGATCGGCGACCCTTCCGGCAGAACGGACATGCGCTCTATGATGACGCGCGAAACGGTGGAACACCACGTCGAGTGCTTCAAAAAGCAGATGGCGCGGTTTATCCGTTTCGAGGGCGAAAACGGCGCCATTGTCGTCAACAATGCCGACTGGCTCCTCAATCTCAACTATGTCGATTTCCTGCGCGATATCGGCGTATATTTCTCCGTCAATAAAATGCTCACGGCGGAGTGCTACCGTTCGCGCATGGAGAAGGGGCTCACCTTCCTCGAATTCAACTATATGCTCATGCAGGCGTACGACTTTTTGGTGCTCAACCGCAAGTATGGCTGCCTGCTGCAGATGGGCGGCGACGATCAGTGGAGCAATATTCTTGCCGGCGCCGATCTCATCCGCCGCAAGGAGCGCAAGGCGGCGTTCGCCATGACGTTCACCCTCCTCACCACGAGCGAGGGTAAGAAGATGGGCAAAACGCAGAAGGGCGCCGTCTGGCTCGATGAAAACAAAACGAGCCCTTACGAATTCTATCAGTACTGGCGCAACACAGACGATGCCGACGTGGAAAAGTGCCTGAAACTTCTTACCTTCCTTCCGTTGGAGGAGATCGCCGCGCTCTGCGCGCACAAGGATGAACGCATCAACCGGGCAAAAGAAGTGCTTGCCTTCGAGCTCACCAAGCTCGTGCACGGCGAAGAGAAGGCGGCTGCGGCAGAGGCACAGGCGCGCGCCGCATTCGGCGGCGAGGGCGAGATGCCCGAAAAGAAGGTGCCCTCCGATACCGCTACGGTGCTGCAGGCGCTCGTTGCCGCGGGGCTTTGCAAGTCCAACGGCGAGGCGCGCCGTCTCGTCGAGCAGGGCGGCGTTACCGTCAACGGCGAGAAGGTGACGGATGCGAACGCTGTGCTGCCCGCCTTCCCGTTCACGCTCTTCAAGGGGAAAAAGATCCGCGTCAAGGTCGTCAGCGAATGAGCTATAAGAGCCTTTCGGGTACGCATCTGCGCGAGAAGATCATCGAAAAATCGCGCTTTCTCACCTATACCGCGCACACGGCGGGCGAGGAAGATGCGCGCGCATTTCTCGCGTCCGTCCGCGCCGGTCATCCGCTTGCCACGCACGTCTGCTATGCCTTTATTGCCGACAGCATCGGCAATCTGCAGCGCTTTTCCGATGACGGAGAACCGCAGGGGACGGCGGGCATGCCCATCCTGAACGTCATCAAGGCGCAGGGGCTGTTTGAAACGACGGTCGCCGTCGTGCGCTATTTCGGCGGGATCAAGCTGGGTGCGGGCGGGCTTACGCGCGCCTATTCCTCGTCGGCGGCGGAGGCGCTCGCCGAGTCGGAAAAATGCGTTTACGATATGTGCTCCGAGATTTTGCTTCGCGCGGAGTATCCCGAGGTCAACGCGCTCATGCGCTTTCTCGAAGGGCGCTGCGCCGTTCTCGGCCGCGAATTTGCCGCTGACGCCGCGTTCACAGTGCGCGTGCGCGAAGGGGACGCCGCGTCGTTCTGTGCGGAGCTTGCCGATCTTCTCAACGGAAAAGTACAAATTTTTGAGCAAAATAAGTATTTTTCTGCCTTTCCGCTTGAAAAATAGACGGCAAAGTACTATAATAAGAACAATAAAAGGGAACGCACCGTTCCCCGATCGCGTGAGGTGAACGTTATGGAGATCATCAGAAGAAAAACGCTGAAAGAAAAGCCCGCCATGGACAATTCTCTCGGCTTCGGGCACTATTTCACCGACTATATGTTCACGATGAAGTACACTGCCGAAAAGGGCTGGCACGACGCCAAAGTGGAGCCAAACGAACCCAAACCGTTCGACCTTGCGACCAGCATCTTCCACTATGCGCAGGGTATTTTCGAGGGCATGAAGGCGTTCCTTCAGCCCGACGGATCCATTGCCGTGTTCCGTCCCGAAGAGAACTGGGCACGCATGAACCGCTCCGCAACGCGTATGTGCATCCCGAATTTCCCCGAGGACGTCGTGGAAGAGGGGCTGGAAACTCTGCTCAAGCTGGAAAAGGACTGGATCCCCACGGCGCCCGGGACGGCGCTGTACATCCGTCCGACCATCGTCGCCACCCGCGTGATGCTCGGCGTGCATGCCTCCACGGAGTACCTCTTCTTCATTATTCTCTCTCCCGTCGGCAGCTACTATGCGCACGGTCTTGAACCCACAAAGCTCATCGTCGAGGATTACTATACCCGCGCAACGCTGGGCGGCACGGGCGAGGCGAAGTGCCTCGGCAACTACGCCGCGTCCATGAAGGCGGGCGAGGTCGCCGAAGAGAAGGGGTTTGATCAGGTGCTCTGGCTGGATGCGAACGAAAAGAAGTACGTCGAGGAAGTGGGCAGCATGAACATGTTCTTCGTCATTGACGGCGAGGTGATCACGCCCGCGCTCGTCGGATCCATTCTGCCCGGCATTACGAGAAAGAGCAGTATCCAGGTGCTCCGCGATAAAGGCTATAAGGTCACCGAGCGCCGCATCTCCATCGACGAAGTCATCGAGGCGGAAAAGAACGGTAAGCTCAACGAAGCCTTCGGCACGGGTACGGCGGCGGTCATTTCGCCCGTCGGACTTATCCGCTACAAGAACGTCGACTATACCATCAACGGCGGCAAGATGGGGGAGATCACCGGAATGCTGTACGATACCATCACGGGGATCCAGTACGGCAGGCTTCCCGATCCCTACGGTTGGAGAAAGATCATCAAATAAACGAAAAGCGCGGCAAAACCGCGCTTTTATAATTCCCGCGAACGGGGCGTGCATCTTTTGTTTCCTTATAAAAAAAGAGCGGAAATGTCCGCTCTTTTTTCATTATACGCCGGTTACAATGCGCGGATACTCTCAACGGGCTTGCGCTTTGCAAAATTTGCAAGGTCGACCTGTTCCAGAATGGAGTGTACCTGCGCTTTGTTTTTGTTCTTTCCCTGTAATTCAAGCGCAAGGGCGATGTTGTCCTCTACGGTGAATTCGTCGAGGATATTGTACTCCTGAAAGACGAATCCGACGAAGGTGTTGCGGTAACTGTCGAAATCGGACTGTGAAAAATCCTTGCTGCTCCTGCCCTTGATGATGATCTCGCCGGAATCGGGGGAGTCAAGTCCGCCGCAAAGGTTGAGGAGAGTGGATTTGCCGCTGCCCGATTTACCGAGCAGAAAGACCATGCCTTTCTCTTCAAACCGTACGGAGACGTTGTCCAACGCGCGCACTTCCGCGCCGCCTTTCGCCTTGTAAACTTTTACAAGGTTCTTGATCTCCAACATTGTTTTATTGCTCCTTATTTATATATCAATACCTTGAATATTATATCCTTTCGTCCTTATTTTTGTCAAATAAATGGACACGTTACGCGGCGGCGGAAGAGAATTTTTTTCCGAACGTGCGTTTATTTTTTTGTTTAGAGCGCATGATTTTGCGGTATAATTGTAACGGAAGTACGAAATACGCAGGAGCGGGGACGCCGCTCCGAAGGAGAACGAATATGGACGCAAACAAATTCACGCAAAAATCGCTGCAGGCGATCCAGAGCGCGCAGAGCGCCGCAGTCGAGTACGGCAACCCCGAACTCACCGCGCTGCATATCGCCTATGCGCTCATGGAGCGCGACGGGCTGGTGTTCCGTATCCTCAAACGCACGGGTGCGGACGCAGACGGGTTTGCCTCCGCCGTTAAGGACGCCGTCGAGCGGCTTCCGCGCACGTCGGGGGGCAGTCAGCCGTACGCCACGCCTGCCGTGAGCAGACTGCTGAACGAGGCGGAGAAGCTCGCGAACGGCATGAAGGATGAATACATCTCCGTCGAACACCTCTTCCTGTGCCTGTTCGATAACGATGAAAAGGGGCTCAAAGAGCTGTTCGGACGCTTCGGCATCACCAAGAACAAGTTCCTTGAGGGAATGAAACAGGTGCGCGGCAATCAGAACGTGACGAGCGACAACCCCGAGGATACCTACGAGGCGCTGGAAAAATACGGCACCGATCTCACAAAGCGCGCCCGCGAGCACAAGCTCGAGCCCGTCATCGGGCGCGATGAAGAGATCCGCAACGTCGTACGCATCCTTTCGCGTAAGACGAAGAACAACCCCGTGCTCATCGGCGAGCCGGGCGTCGGCAAAACGGCGATCGCCGAGGGGCTTGCGCAGCGTATCGTCAAGGGCGATGTGCCTGAGACCCTGAAGAACAAGACGCTCTTTGCCCTCGATATGGGCGCGCTTATTGCGGGTGCAAAGTACCGCGGCGAGTTTGAGGAACGTTTGAAGGCGGTGCTTGCCGAAGTCACCAAGTCGAACGGCAATATCCTTCTTTTCATCGATGAGCTGCATACCGTCGTCGGCGCGGGCAAGACGGACGGCGCAATGGACGCGGGGAACCTCTTAAAGCCGCTCCTGGCGCGCGGCGAGCTGCACTGCATCGGCGCGACCACGCTCGACGAATACCGCAAATATATTGAAAAGGACGCGGCGCTCGAACGCCGTTTCCAGCCCGTGCTCGTCGGCGAGCCGACGGTGGAGGATACCATCTCCATTCTGCGCGGGCTGAAAGAGCGTTTTGAAATTTTCCACGGCGTGCGCATTCACGACGACGCGCTCGTCGCGGCGGCGGTGCTCTCCAACCGCTATATCACCGACCGTTTCCTGCCCGATAAGGCGATCGACCTCGTGGACGAGGCGGCGGCGATGATCCGCACGGAGATCGATTCGATGCCCGCCGATATGGACGCAATGAATCGCAAGATCGCCCAGCTCGAGGTGGAGGAAAAGGCGCTCTCCAAAGAGCAGGATAATCTCTCCAAGGCGAGGCTCGAGGCGCTCAGAAAGGAGCTTGCTTCCCTCAAAGAGACGTTCACGGCAATGAAGACCAAGTGGGAGGACGAAAAGAACTCCATCCGCGCCGAGAAGGAACTCAAAGAGAAGATCGACCGCATGAACGGCGAGATCGATTCGCTCATGAACGCGGGCAGGTACGAGGAGGCGTCGCGGCTCAAGTACGGCGATCTCGTAGAATTGCAGAAAAAACTCGAGGCGGCAAAGTCTTCCGTCAACGACCGTGAAGACGCGCTCTTGCAGGACGAGGTCACCGAAGAGGAGATCAACCGTATCGTCGCCCGCTGGACGGGCATTCCCGTCGCAAAATTGAAAGAGGGGGAGCGCGAAAAGATTTTGCGTCTTCCCGACGATCTGCACAAGCGCGTCGTGGGGCAGGATGAGGCTGTCACAAAGGTCTCCGAGGCGATCCTGCGTTCCCGCGCAGGCATCTCCGATCCCAATCGCCCGATCGGCTCCTTCCTGTTTTTGGGGCCTACGGGCGTGGGCAAGACGGAACTTGCGAAGTCTCTCGCGGAAAATCTGTTCGACGACGAGAAAAACATCGTGCGTATCGATATGTCGGAGTATATGGAAAAATTCTCCGTCTCCCGTCTCATCGGCGCGCCTCCCGGATATGTCGGCTACGAAGAGGGCGGCACGCTCACCGAGGCGGTGCGAAGAAAGCCCTACTCCATTGTGCTTTTCGATGAGATCGAGAAGGCACACCCCGATGTATTCAATATTCTTTTGCAGATCCTCGACGACGGCCGCGTGACCGATTCGCAGGGCAGAACGGTGGATTTTAAGAATACCATCATCATTCTTACTTCCAACCTCGGCTCCGAGTATATCATGGACGGCATCGAGAACGGCGAGATCTCCCGGAAAGCGCGCGAACAGGTCTCTGAACTTCTGAAGCGCTCTTTCCGTCCCGAATTTCTGAACAGGCTGGACGAGATCATCATCTTCAAGCCGCTCACGCGCGAGAATATCGATAAGATCGTTGAGATCCTGCTCGGCAGGCTGGAAAAGCGCCTTGCGGAGGAGAATCTCACGCTCGAGGTCACGCCGCGCGCCGTGGGGTATATCTCCGATAACGGATACGATCCCGCATTCGGCGCCCGTCCCTTAAAGCGGTTCATTCAGTCTCACGCCGAAACGCTGCTCGCTAAGTTCATCGTGAAAGAGAACCCCGAGGCTGGCACGAAGATCATTCTCGACTGCGCCGACGGCGAGCTCACGCTCCGTGCCGAGAAAACGGATAAGTAAACTTTGAGGCGTACAGCCGCCGCACGCATTTTCGTGCGGCGGCTTTTTCTGAAAGTATTGACAGAATTATCGTTCAATGGTAATATAAAACCACGGGAAAACCTGCGCACGTTACGGGCAGGGGGGAGTTTGATATGAAAAGATGGATTTCTGCTTTTCTCGTCGCAGCTTTGGCTGCGATGTTTTGCATTGCGGCTGCGGGTTGTACCCCGAAGGCAACGGGCACGTTTTACTCGTTAAAAGGAGCGTACGAAGAAGGGCTTCTGTCTCATGACGACCTTATGAGTATTGCCTATCATCATAACGGCGGCAGGCGGTGCAACGAAACGGTCATGGCTGAGGATTACGCGCCGAAACCCAAAGATCCGCAGGAATTAGACGATGAGACCTCTTCAAGGATCCGGAATACTGCCGCATACGATTACCGTGAGGAATACGAAATAAAAGCATCGGCGGATGACTTCACGATCATAGAATATTGCGGCACATATAACGATTGCGTCGCTGTCATGATGACGGATAAATATTTCAGTTATACCGAGGCATTGGAACAGGATGTCATTGCGGATATCGTATTTTCCTATAACAATGGGAATAAGATCTTGATCTGGAAGGCAGATTCCTGAAAACTGATCTTGTAGAAGGAAAAAAGTTTTTACCGGCGCATGCGGAGCATGCGCCTTTTTGTATAAAGAAAACCCCCGGATAGTCCGGGGGTTCAGGAACAGGCTTTTGCCGATGAGTAAAAAGGACGCATGAGCAAACAGCGGACAAGCCCCCCTTGTGTAAAGGGGATACCCCACACCGTGCCTCTTTGTGTAAAGGGGATACCCCACACCGTGCCTCTTTGTGCAAAGGGGATACCCCACACCGTGCCCCCCTTGTGTAAAGGGGGGATTAAGGGGGGATTGTAGGCGCAAAGCGCCGTAGTAATATGACAATC
>CALVWO010000011.1 GCA_944367465.1 uncultured Clostridia bacterium | reverse complement strand
CTGCTGATGGAATATGTGGAGGCGAGCGACATCGTTGCCGATCCCGCCTTCATCGCACAGATCACCGATACGTTCGGGTTCCAGATCCATTTCTTCGGGCTCACGGTCACGCCCGAATGGCAGGCGGTCGCCGTCGCCATCTACACGCTCATCTTCATCGCGCTGAATATCTTTTCGGGCAAAAAGCTGACGACGGTTCTCGGCGTCGGCAAAAAGCGCCGCAGGAAGAGGGCGCTCGCCGCGGCGATGCAGGCGGAGAAGAGCGCCGCGCAGGCTGCCGCCCCGAACGAACAGGCGGAACAGAAAAAAGAAGAATGATTCAATTAAAACAGAAAAACGCGCGCCGCGGACGGTTCATCCGCGGCGCGCTCTGTTGTTTTCCATATTTCAGTTGTTTCCTTTGGGCGGGAAGAGGGCTTTGATCATCTGCGAAACGTACTGCACGGGCACGAGTTCGATCTTATCTTTGAACTTTTCGCACGCTTTCATGTTCTTGGCGGGCAGCACCACGCGCTGAAATCCCATTTTCACGCACTCGTTCACCCGCTTTTCCGCGTAATTCACGCCGCGAACCTCGCCCGTGAGCCCGACTTCGCCGAACACGGCGGCGTATTTGTCGACGGGCGTCATGCGTTCGGCGCTTGCGAGCGCAGCGCATACGGCAAGATCTGCGCTCGGTTCGCCGAGCCGGATGCCGCCCATCGCGTTGAGGTAAATATCCTGCGTGCCGAGGGAGAGCCCGCATCGCTTTTCGAGCACGGCGATGAGCACCACGAGGCGGTTGAAGTCCACGCCGAGGCTCATCCTGCGCGGCAGTCCGTACGCCGTCTTGCACATCAGCGTCTGGATCTCCACCATCATGCAGCGGTTGCCCGTCTCGGAGGGGGTCACGACGGCGCCCGCCGCCTCCCCGCGGGAATCGGATAAAAAGAGGGAGGAATAGTCTGTGAGCCCGAAGATGCCCTCGCCCGTCATCTCGAACACGCCCACCTCCTGCACGGAGCCGAACCGGTTTTTCACGGCGCGCAGGATCTTGAAGTTTTCCGTCCGCTCGCCCTCGAAGTAGAGGACGGTGTCCATGATGTGTTCCAGCACTTTGGGTCCCGCGAGCGTGCCTTCCTTCGTCACATGCCCCACGATAAAGAAGGTGATGCCCTGCGATTTTGCGATGCGCATGAGCTTTGCGGCGCATTCGCGCACCTGTCCCACGCTGCCCGCCGCCGAGGTGAGCGCGCTCGTGTATACCGCCTGGATGGAGTCGACGATGACGTATTCCGCCTTTCCGATCTCCTCTTCGGCGTTCTCGAGGTTGGTCTCGTTCATGAGCATCAGCCCGCCCGCGTTCACGCCCAGCCGCTCGCAGCGGAGCTTGACCTGCGAACAGCTCTCTTCGGCGGAGAGGTAGAGCACGCGGTGCTCCTTTGCAAGATGCGCCGCCACCTGCGTCAGAAGGGTGGATTTGCCCACGCCCGGGTCGCCGCCGACGAGCACGAGCGAGCCGCGCACGATGCCGCCGCCGAGCACCACGTCGAGCTCGGCAATGCCGCTCGATATGCGCTCGTATTTTTCATACGTCACGTCTCTGAGGGGTGTCGCTTTTGCGGAACCGAAGGCAGCCGCCGTCTTTTTCGCCGCGGGCGTCGGCGGGGCGATCGCCTCCTCGATGAGCGTGTTGAATTTTCCGCAGTCGGGGCATCTTCCGAGCCATTTCGGCGAAGTGTATCCGCATTCCGAACATACAAATTGCGTGGTTGCTTTGGGCATGGGTGCCTCCTATGCCTTCACGGGCATCAAAAGTACGGTCGCGTACACGGTGATGCCCTTGCCTTCGCCCACGTAGCCGAGGCGTTCGTTGGTGCCCGCCGCAATGCCGACGGCGCTCTTGCGTACGCCCAGCGTTCCCGCAAGATTTTCCTTCATCTGCGCGATGAAGGGGGAGAGCCGCGGCTGTTCGGCGATCACGGAGATGCTCGCGTTCTTTGCGGCATAGCCCGCCTTGGAGAGCATGACCACGACTTTGCGCAGAAGTTCCATGCTGTCGGCGCCGCGGAAGCGCTCGTCTGTATCGGGGAAATGGTGCCCGATGTCGTCCAGTCCCGCGGCGGAGAGGAGCGCGTCCATCAGCGCGTGGCACACCACGTCGCCGTCGCTGTGCGCGAGGAGCCCGCGCCCGTGGGGGATGCGTACGCCGCCGAGGATCACATGGTCGCCTTCGCCGAAGGCGTGCGTGTCCACGCCGAATCCGACGCGCTCGGCGGGCAGGAAGTCCTCCGCATAGGTGAGCTTTCTGTTCTCGCGCTCGCCCGCCACGATGCGGGGCGGCGCGACGTACTGCGCGTAAACGCCGCTCTCGTCGGTGAAGGAGAGTCCTTCGGCACGCGCCTTTTCGTAGGCGGCGAGCAGCTTGTCCCTGTAAAATCCCTGCGGGGTCTGCACGAGGAACGCCGTTTCCCGCGCCGGCACCGAGAAGATGTTCCCGTCCGCCGCCAGCGCTACGGTATCCGACGCCGGGATCGCGCACACGCCGCTGCCGTACTGTTTTACGCTTTCGACGCAGGCGCGGATCGTCTTGTGTGAGACGAAGGGGCGCGCCGCGTCGTGCACGAGCACGATGTCGCCCTGCGCGCAGCGGAGCGCATTGTACACCGATTCCCCGCGCGTGCTGCCGCCGCGCATGGTGCGGGCGGCGGGGAAGGGGGCGAGCAGCGCCTTTACGCGCGCCTCGTCCGCCTCGCTGCACGCCACGATGATCTCGTCCGCGCCTGCCGCGGAGAATGCGGAGAGCGACCACGAGAGTACTGGCAGTCCGCCCAGTTCGTGCAGTACCTTGTTTTCCGAAAATCCCGCGCGCGTGCCTTTGCCCGCGGCGCAGATGATGGCGGTTATCATACGATCACCTCGTAAAGGCTCGCAGCCTCGTCTTTTTTCACCGTTTCCCGCAGCTCTTTCACGCGGAATTTCACCGTGCCGGAGGCGTAGGCGAGCTCCACGACGTCGCCCACCTTCACGCGGTAGGCGGGCTTTACTTCCTTTCCGTTCACGGAAATTTTCCCCGCCTGCGCCGCCTCCTGCGCCACCGTGCGGCGTTTCAGGATGCGCGAAACTTTCAAAAATTTGTCGATCCTCATGTTTTTTCCTCGAAATTTCAAATTCTGCCAAAAATTCACCGCAAAAAGGGTTGACATCTTTTCGCGCGTGATCTATAATAACATACTGTATCACTATGCTTAGAATGCAGTTTTGTGCCGTTTCGCACAAAAAAGTGCAAAAAAAGCAAGTCGGTCACACCAAATTCTCCCCATATTATAGCGCATTTCAGGGCGGCTGTAAAGGGGCAAAGTCACAATTTATTCGGGAAATTTCGATTTTTATCGATGAAAAGATATACTCGGTAGATCGTCAAGCAAAAATTCAAAGTAAGGAGTATGATTGACGGATGAACTTACCCATTCAAAAGTACGGGAAGACCGAGAGACGGAAGTTCGGCAAGATCAACGAAGTCATCGACATCCCCAACCTCGTCGAGATCCAGAAGGAGAGCTACGATTCCTTCATCAACGAGGGCATTTCGGAGATTTTCGAGGACTATTCGCCCATTACCGACTTCTCCGATCACTACGAACTGCACTTTTTAGGCCACGAGTTCGGAGACACGCCCAAGTATGACGAGAAGGAGTGCCGCAACCGCGACGCAACGTACGCGCTGCCCCTCCGCGTGAAGGTGCGTCTCGTGAACAAGGTGAAGGACGAGATCATCGATTCCGTCGTCTTTATGGGCGATTTCCCGCTCATGACGGACAACGGTTCCTTCATCATCAACGGTGCAGAGCGCGTCATCGTCTCCCAGCTTGTCCGTTCGCCCGGCGTAAACAACGTCGCGGAGACGGATAAGACGGGCAAGAAGATCTACGAGACGACCGTCATCCCCAACCGCGGGGCATGGCTGGAATTCAAACAGGATCCGCAGGGCGTCCTGTGGGTGAGCGTGGACAGAAAGCGCAAGCTGACTGCCACGGTGCTTCTGCGCGCGCTGGGCTACGGCTCCAACCGCGCCCTCGAGGAGCTCTTCGGCGGCGACAAGATGATCGCCGCCACCATCGAGCGCGACGAGAAGGATACGCCTCCCATCAAATCGGAGTCGGACGGCCTCATCGCGCTTTACCGCCGTCTGCGCCCCGGCGAAGTTCCCACCGAGGAATCGGTGCGCCAGCACCTCAACAACCTCTTCTTCGACCCGCGCCGTTACGACGTGGTGAAGGTGGGGCGCTATAAGTTCAACAAAAAGCTCAATCTCGCGTACCGCCTGCCCGGTTGCCGCGTCGCGGACGACATCTTCCATCCCGAGACGGGCGAACTGCTCGCCGCAAAGGATACCGTCGTCACCGAAGATCAGGCGCGCGCCATCCAGAACGCCGGCATCGGCGAGGTGTTCGTCATCGTCACCGATCCCGATAACGGCGGCGAGATCCGCCACAAGATCGTGTCCAACAACACGGTCGATTTTGCCGCGCTCTCCGATAAAGATCCCAAGGCGTTCGGATTGCTGAAAACGGTATATTATCCCAACTTCGTGTTCTCCAAAAAGATCGCCGAGGCGTGCAGGGAGATGAGCGTGGAGGAGGTCGCCGAGAAGTACCTCGACGAGATCAACGCCGTCTACTATACGCACGAAACGGCGCCCGAGGCGGACGAAAAGCAGGAAGAGAAGAAGAACCGCGAAAAGCGCAAGGAAAACCGCCTCAAATTCGTTGCGGCGTGCAAGCTCTTCCACGAGATCCTGGAGCGCAACGACGACGCGCAGGGCGCGCAGATTGACCTTGAAAAGGAAAAGCGCGTGCTCGGCGTCACGCCCGACGAAAAGAAGATCGTAAAGCCCCTTGTGGAGAAGCTCAACCACAAGTGCATCACGGTGGACGATATCGTCGCCGCCGTCTCCACCAACCTCGACCTCCGCTACGGCATCGGCACCATCGACGAGATCGACCACCTCGGCAACCGCCGCGTGCGTTCGGTGGGCGAGCTGCTGCAGAACCAGCTCCGCATCGGTATGAGCAGGCTCGAGCGCCTCATCAAGGAGCGCATGGCAACGGCGGATCCCATGGAGGTCACGCCTTCCAGCCTTATCAACGTGCGTCCGATCTCTGCCGTCATCCGCGAGTTCTTCGGCTCTTCGCAGCTCTCGCAGTTCATGGATCAGACCAACCCCATTGCGGAACTTACGCACAAGCGCAAGCTCTCCGCGCTCGGCCCGGGCGGTCTCAACCGCGACCGCGCGACCTTCGAAGTCCGCGACGTTCACCACTCGCACTACGGCCGTATGTGCCCGATCGAGACTCCCGAAGGTCAGAACATCGGTCTTATCTCCTCGCTCGCTACCTTCTCCAAGGTCAACGAGTTCGGGTTCATCATGTCGCCTTACCGCAAGGTGGACAAGGAGACGGGCGTCGTCACCGATCACGTCGATTATCTGACGGCGGATGAAGAGGACCGTTACGTCGTCGCACAGGCGAACGAACCGCTCGATGAAAACGGGCATTTCGTCAACGAACGCGTCGGCTGCCGCTATAAGGAACTCATCACCGAGATGCCGCGCGAGAGCATCGACTATATGGACGTCAGCCCCAAGCAGCTCGTCTCCGTTGCGACCGCGCTCATTCCTTTCCTTGAAAACGACGATACCAACCGCGCCCTCATGGGCTCCAACATGCAGCGCCAGGCGGTGCCGCTCCTCAAAACGGAGCCCGCCATCGTTGCGACGGGCATCGAGGAGGCGATCGCGCGCGATTCGGGCGTTACCGTCCGCGCCAAAGAGGCGGGCGTTGCGGTCGGCGTCTCTTCCGATCTCATCAAGATCCGCGAGGACAGCGGGTTCATCACGGAATACCCCTTAAAGAAGTTCGAACGCTCCAACCAGGGCACCTGCCTCAACCAGAGACCCATCATCTCCACGGGCGACAGAGTGCAGAAGGGCGAAGTCATCGCCGACGGTCCTTCCACCTGGGGCGGCGAGCTTGCCCTCGGCAAGAACATCCTCGTCGGCTTCATGGAGTGGGAGGGCTATAACTACGAGGACGCGATCCTCATCTCCGAAAAACTCGTCCAGGACGATGTTTTCACCTCCATTCACATCGAAGAGCACGAGACGGAGGCACGCGATACCAAGCTCGGCGAAGAGGAGATCACGCGCGATATCCCCAACGTGGGCGACGACGCGCTCAAAGACCTCGATGAAAACGGCATCGTCCGCATCGGCGCGGAGGTCGGTTCCAACGATATCCTCGTCGGCAAAGTCACGCCCAAGGGCGAGACGGAGCTCACGCCCGAAGAGCGCCTTCTTCGCGCCATCTTCGGCGAAAAATCGCGCGAGGTGCGCGATACGTCCCTCCGCGTTCCGCACGGCGAGGGCGGTATCGTCGTCGACGTGAAGATCTTCACGCGCGAGAATAAAGACGAACTTTCGCCCGGCGTCAACAAGCTGGTGCGCGTGTACGTCGCGCAGAAGCGCAAGATCCAGGTCGGCGACAAGATGGCGGGCCGCCACGGCAACAAGGGCGTCATTTCCCGCGTGCTGCCGCAGAGCGATATGCCCTTCCTGCCCGACGGTACGCCGCTGCAGATCCTTCTCAACCCGCTCGGCGTGCCTTCCCGAATGAACATTGGTCAGGTGCTCGAAGTGCACCTCGGCTATGTGTGCCGCCAGCTCGGGTGGAAGATCGCGACCCCCGTTTTCGACGGCGCGACGGAGAGCGATATCGAACAGCTCTTCCGCGAAAACAATCTCTTCAACCCCGAAGGCAAGGTGGACGGCAAGTTCCAGGTGTTCGACGGCAGAACGGGCGAACCCTTCGAGAACCGCGTCACGATCGGTATCATGTACATGATCAAGCTCATCCACCTCGTCGACGATAAGATCCACGCGCGTTCCATCGGTCCTTACTCCATGGTCACGCAGCAGCCCCTCGGCGGCAAGGCGCAGTTCGGCGGTCAGCGTTTCGGCGAAATGGAAGTCTGGGCGCTCGAGGCATACGGTGCGGCGCACATCCTGCAGGAGATCCTCACCGTCAAGTCGGACGATATCGTCGGCCGCGTCAAGACGTATGAGAGCATCGTAAAGGGCAACAACATCTCCGAGCCCGGCATCCCCGAGGCGTTCAAGGTGCTCCTCAAAGAGCTCCAGTCGCTCGCGCTCGACGTGAAGGTGCTCACCGAGAACAACGAAGAACTCGTCATCCGCGAATTCGACGATGATGACGACCGCGATCTCCGCCGCGACGACCGCCGCGACGTGGAGCAGGATCTCGATTTCTCCCTTCCCGACGAGGACGAGGAGGACGAGGGGATCGGCTCCATCTTCGACGAAGCGGGCGACGACGAGGATTTCGTCTCCGACGATCTGTTCAAAGAGGAGGACGGCGAGGAGGACGACATGTCCGACGTGGACGAGGACTTCTCCTTCGGCAATCTCTTCGGCGACGATGACGACGAAGACGAGGACGAGGAGGACGGCTCCAAGAGCGACCTCTTCGACGACAAGGACGAGGACTAACGGGAGGGATATATGTACGAATTAAACGATTTTAACTCCATTCAGATCAGCATCGCATCTCCCGAAAAGATCAGGGAATGGTCGTACGGCGAGGTCACCAAGCCCGAGACCATCAACTACCGCACGCAAAAACCCGAGCGGGACGGACTTTTCTGCGAAAAGATCTTTGGTCCCACCAAGGACTGGGAGTGCCACTGCGGGAAATATAAGCGCATCCGTTACAAGGGCATCGTGTGCGAAAAGTGCGGCGTCGAAGTCACGCGCGCAAAAGTGCGCCGCGAGCGCATGGGGCACATCGAACTTGCCGCGCCCGTCTCGCACATCTGGTATTTCCGCGGCGTGCCCAGCAAGATCGGGCTCCTTCTCGATATGGGTCCCAAGGCGCTCGAACAGGTCATTTATTTCGCGGCGTATGCCGTGCTCGACGCAGGCTTTGTAAACAAGCTCGTCGTGCTCCGTCACGACGGCGACCTCCGCACCCGCGCGGGCGGTATGAACGCCGCGGTCGTCGGGCTCTCCGAGGTCAGAGAGGTGGAGGCGTTCGCCGATAAGCAGGCGGCGAAAGATGCCTTCGCAAAGGCGCTCGAAGGGGAACTGTGCGCGGACGAGAAACTGCTCGCCGACGTGCGCGACCTCAACAACGTCTCCGATACCGCGTCCTCCGTCAAGCTCGCCACCGATCTTCAGGCGATGCTCGAAAAGATGAAGGACGGCGCCGTCGCCGAGTTCTATACGCTCAAGGAGCGCACGGCGGAGGGCGAAAAGTCCTATGTTCTCTCCAAACGCCGCGCAAAGCTCGTGCACGACGAGGCGTTCGGGACGGAGGAGGAGATCTCCGCGTTCATCGAACAGATGGAGGGCGAGAGCATCTCCTATAAGCAGGTCATCAACGACAGAAAACTCCGCGACATCGAGGACGCGCTCGGCGAGAGCGACGTCACGGGGCTCAAAGTCGGCATGGGCGCGGAGGCGATCCGCGAACTTCTGATGGCGGTCGATCTCGAGAAAGAGAGCAAAGAAGCCAAAGAGATCATCGAGAACAACGCGACGGGCCCCAAGCGCGTCAAGGCGATCAAGCGCATCGAGATCATCGAGGCGTTCCGCAAGAGCGGCAACAAGCCGGAGTGGATGGTGCTCACCGTCCTGCCCGTCATCCCGCCCGATCTTCGTCCCATGGTTCAGCTCGACGGCGGCAGATTTGCCTCGTCCGACCTCAACGATCTCTATCGCCGCGTCATCAACCGCAACAACCGCTTGAAGCGCATGATCGAGCTCGGCGCACCCGAGATGATCGTAAAGAACGAAAAGCGCATGCTGCAGGAGGCTGTGGACGCGCTCATCGATAACGGCAGAAGAGGCAAGCCGCTCTCCGGTCCCTCCAACCGCGAGCTCAAATCGCTTTCGGGACTTCTGCGCGGAAAGCAGGGTCGTTTCAGACAGAACCTGCTCGGCAAGCGCGTCGACTATTCCGGCCGTTCGGTCATCGTCGTCGGTCCCGAACTCAAGATCTATCAGTGCGGTCTGCCCAAGGAAATGGCGATCGAGCTCTTCAAGCCCTTCGTCATGAAGCGTCTCGTCGAGACGAACAAGTGCCACAACATCAAGAGCGCGAAGCGCACGGTCGAAAAGGGCAAAGATTTCGTCTGGGACGTTCTGGAAGAGGTCATCAAAGAGCATCCCGTGCTCCTCAACCGCGCTCCCACGCTGCACCGCCTCTCCATCCAGGCGTTCGAGCCCATCCTCATCGAGGGCAGGGCGATCAAGATCAGCCCGCTCGTCTGCGGTCCCTTCAACGCCGACTTCGACGGCGACCAGATGGCTGTCCATCTGCCGCTCTCCATCGAGGCGCAGGCGGAGGCGCGTTTCCTGATGCTCTCCGCGAACAACATCCTGAAGCTTGCCGACGGCAAGTCGGTCATGAGCCCCACGCAGGATATGATCATCGGCGCGTACTACCTCACCATTCTCCGCCGCGAGGAGGGCAGGAAGTACGACGCGCAGGGGCGTCCTTCCGAGGACGGCGAGGAGTATATCCCGCCCGTCTACGCCTCCTTCGACGAGGCGCTCATGAGCTATCAGCTCAAGGACGTGCACTGCCAGGACGAGATCTACGTCCGCCGCACGGTGGAGCTTCCCGCGGGCAAGTTCGATTCCCTCGAGCTTCCCTACGAGCGCACCTTCTCGCGCGACGAGATCGTACCCAACAACGGGCTGCGCGGCCATGTGTTCGTCACCAAAAAAGAGGTGACGGGGCTGCTCTCCGTCACGGGTATGCTCAAAACGACGGTCGGCAGGATCATCTATAACGACAATATGCCCCAGGATCTCGGCTTTGTCAAGCGCGAGAATCCCGAGGATTACCTCAAGCTCGAGCTCTCCACGGAGTTCATCGGGAACGCCAAGGCGATCGGCAAAAAGCACCTCGCGCGCATCGTCGAGGCATGCTTCAAAACGGGCTATGCGCCCAAGGCTGCCGCCGTGCTCGACGCCATCAAGGAGCGCGGATACAAGTACTCCACGATCGCGGCGCTCACGACATCCGTCTTCGATATGAAGATCCCCGAGGAAAAGGCGGCGATCGTCGAAGAGGCGGAGCACCAGGTCGCAGGCATCGCCAAAAAGTACGCCCGCGGTCTTCTCCGCGAGGAAGAGCGCTACAACGCCGTCATCAAGGTATGGGACGACGCGACGGATAAGGTGGCAACCATCCTCAAAGATCAGGGCGCGAAGGATAAGTTCAATCCCATCTGGATGATGGCTGACTCGGGCGCCCGCGGTTCCATCGACCAGATCAAGCAGCTTTCGGGCATGCGCGGACTCATGGTCAACCCGCAGGGTAAAAAGATCGAGGTCCCCGTCAAATCCTGTTTCCGTAACGGTCTTACCGTTCTCGAATACTTCATCTCCTCGCACGGCGGCCGTAAAGGTCTTGCGGATACGGCGCTCAAGACGGCTGACTCGGGCTATCTGACCCGCCGCCTCGTCGACGTCTCGCAGGACGTCATCGTCCGCGAAGAGGACTGCTGCGCAGGCAAGCGCCCGCGCGCGACCTACGTCAAAGCCATCACCAACGGCAGCGGCGACGTCATCGAATCGCTCGAAGATCGCCTTACGGGCAGGTTTGCCGCGGAGGACATCGTCGATGCCGAGACGGGCGAAGTGCTCGTGCCCTGCAACGAGATGATCACCGAGACGATGGCGAAGAAGATCGCGTCCTTCGCAAAATATCAGGAGGGCGGCGTTCCCATCCGTTCCATCTTCAACTGCAACACGCGTTACGGCGTTTGCGCGAAGTGCTACGGCAAAGACATGGCGACGACGCTTCCCATCAAGGTCGGCGAGGCGGTCGGCGTCATTGCGGCGCAGTCCATCGGCGAACCCGGCACGCAGCTCACGATGCGTACCTTCCACACGGGCGGTATCGCCGCAACGGGCGACATCACGCAGGGTCTTCCCCGCGTCGAGGAGCTCTTCGAGGCGCGCAAACCCAAGGGCGTTGCGACCATCTGCGAGTTCAACGGCAGAGTGCATCTCGACGACAGCGACAACCTCAAACACATCATCGTCACTTCCGAGGAGACGGGCGAGCGCCTCAAGGACTACGAGCTTCCCTTCAACGCGGAGCTCCTCGTCAAAGATGGCGACCTCGTTGTTCCCGGCACGCAGCTCAACGCCGGTTCCGTCAACCCGCAGGATATCATCCGCGTCGAGGGCGTCAAGGGCGTTCAGGACTATATCCTCAACGAGGTTCAGTCCGTCTACCGTTCGCAGGGCGTCGATATCAACGATAAGCACGTCGAGATCATCGTCCGCCAGATGCTGAGAAAGGTTCGCATCGAGAACGCCGGCACGACGGAGATGCTCCCCGGTCAGTTCACCGATATGTTCAATTTCGAGGAACAGAACGAAAAGACGATCATGGCAGGCGGCGTTCCCGCAACTGCAAAGCGCGTGCTCCTCGGCATCACCAAGGCGGCGCTCGCGACCGACAGCTTCCTCTCCGCGGCCTCCTTCCAGGAGACCTCGCGCGTGCTCACCGAGGCGGCGATCTGCACCAAGCGCGATCCGCTCATCGGTCTGAAGGAGAACGTCATCATCGGTAAACTCATCCCCGCAGGTACGGGCATGAAGGATTACAAGAACGTCTCCGTACAGTCCACGGGCGGCTACCGCGATATGGCTCCCGCCGACGAGATCAAGAACGCATAACGCGTCAAATACGAACCCCCGCAGGATCTCCTGCGGGGGTTCGTTGCATTTTATATGTTTTGCTGCCGTCGCTCAAAGCAGAATCGGCGATTTCAAATGAATATGCGCCTCCGTCCTGCGGGCGGAGGCGCATATTCATTTACCATGGACGCAGATGTGCAAATGCGCAGAAAAAATTTCTGAAAAATTTTTTGTTTTCTCCAACAAAACGGACTATTCGCGCGTTATACAGGTGCAAGGGCAAGAAAAACCTGCAAATAATATCAAGGAGAATGATGAAAATGAAAAAGAGATTTTTGGCGATCATGGCAACGGCGGCGCTTGCGGGCGGTACGCTCATCGCGTTTACGGCATGCGGCGGGACGGGCGGCTCAGGCGGGCTCGCGGAGGGCGGCATGGGCGGCGAAGGCACGTCGGTGGAGGCGGGCGCGCGCAACGCGTACGGTATCGGCGCCGTCACGACGGCGCAGCTGCTTGCAGGCGGCGCGGCAGGCGCGGCGAATGCGTCGCTTGCGGCGCGTTCCGAAGGGGGCTCTCCCCTGACGGACGGCGGGCAGAACGGCGCGGCGACTCCCCCGCAGGAGGAGCTCGAGCAGTTCAACGAGTATTTCCAGGCGCTGGATACCTTCCTCAACGAGGACGCATTTCGTACGACGGTCACGGAGAATACCGATCCGGAGTACGCTTTCGATTACCGGCTCACCGTGGAGGGCGAGCAGCTCGACGGCACCACCCTGTCGCACACCATGTACTATTCGGAGGAGCAGGTCGCCGTCCGCCCGGACGACGATGACGACGATGATGAAAAGAAGGAGGCGTACCGTCTGACAGGTGTGATGCTGATGGACGGCACGGAATATATCATGACGGGATACCGCAGCGTCGAGACGGAGACCGAACACGACGAAACGGAGCGGAGCGAGGAGTTCTGGATGCGCGCGACCCATCCCGACGATCCCGCAAACTATGTGCAGATGGATCTTGAAACGGAGAGCGAATCGGAGCGCGGGGAGAACGAGCTCGAGAGGGAATATGTGTACAGCGTCTACCGCGATGGCAGGCTCTTCGAGCGCACGAGCGTCGATTTCGAGACGGAGGACGAGCAGAACGGCACGGAGACGGAGTACACGCTCTCCATTCTCCGCGACGGTGCCCGCAGTTATTACGAAGTGGAGCGCGCGGCGCGCCAAAGCGGCGTCGTCTCCATCGGCGTCAATTACCGTCTCGGCAGCGGCGAGCGCGGCAGATTCGTCGTGACGCAGTCTGCGGACGGCACGTTCTCGTATCGGTTCGACGACGGCTCGCACATCGATTTTGATGACTTCGACGATTAAATCCCCGCACGGGACCGAGATATACTCAAAAATAACTGACCCTCTTGACGGCAGCGTTCCCGTCTGATATAATCGAGATGCAGTAAAATGAAAAAAGGGGGGAACGCAGTGACCATCGACGAAGCGTTGCGCCGCATCGCCGCGGGCGAGCGGGACGCGCTGGAAGAAGTATATCGCCAGACGCGCAAAACGGTATATTACGTCGCGCTCTCCGTCGTGCGCGAGCGCATGCTCGCCGAGGACGTGATGCAGACGACTTACCTCAAAGTGCTTGCAAACGCCGCGCGCTACCGCGCGGGGAGCAACGCCCGCGCATGGATCGTGCGCATCGCCAAGAACGAGGCGATCGCGCTCTGGCGCAGGCGCCGTCGGGAGGTCTCCGTCGACGAACGGGAGGAACTTGCGCTCTTCGGCGCCGCGGCGGACGAATACGGGTTTCTCATCGATCTCGCCCGCCGCATTCTGAAGGAAAAGGAATTTGCCGTGCTCATGCTTTCGGCGGCGGAAGGGTACAAACGGCGCGAGATCGCCGAGATCCTCTCGCTCCCGCTGCCCACGGTCACGTGGCATTACGGGCGCGCCGTCGAAAAAATGCAGCGCGCGCTCCGCGAACAGGAGAGCCCGCAAGGAGGTGGAAGGGTGGATCGCAACGAACTCGAGCGCGAACTGCGTTCCGAAGCCGAACGGCACACGCCCGATGTATACGGCAGGATCCGCTCCGCGCAGGCGGCGGGAGACGCGCAGGGCGAAGTACTCGCCGCGGCGCGCCCGAACCGCCTCAGGATCGTGCTTTCCTGCGTGCTGGCGGCGGTGCTCCTGTGCCTTGCCGTGTTGCTGCCCATTGTCCTGCGCGGCGGCGGGACGGCGGGGCTCTCGGGAACGGTCTATATCAGCATCAATCCCGCGGTGGAGTTTATCGTCGAGGGCGACCGCGTCACGGGCGTGAAGGCGCTCAACCGCGACGCGGCGCTTCTTGTGGCGGGCGAGGAGTTTATCGGGCTTTCGCCCGAGGACGCGGGCGAGAAATTTGTCGCTCTTTCCGAAACCAAACATCTCATCACGGCGCAGGGCGTGGGGGTGCGCGGCGAGGGGGCGGACGGCGCGGCGCTCGAACAGCGGGTGCGCGACCGCCTTGCGGACGATCGGTATGCGGTGCATGAGCTGGGGCAGACGGAGCTCGACGCGCTCATCGCGGCGTACGACGAGCAGGCGATGGGCGACTTCGAGGACTATCTCGAACGCGAACTCGGTCAGCTCAGGGTGGATTTCGCCGCGCGCGTGCATGCGCTCCTGGACGAGCAAACGTATGCGTCCGATCTCCAAACGCTCTCTGCGGAGGAATTCAACGCAAAGTATCTCTATCTCGGCGAGGACTGCATTTACGAGGAAGGCGACGAAGATCCGCGCGAACTTCTGGAAAACTTCCGCGAACTCAAAGGGGAGATCGCCCGTCATGGCGACGGTTACATCTTCGATGAATTGTTCGATGAGTTCCTGGAAGCGGTGGAAGAACTGTACGAACCGGACGGCGATGATGACGATCACGGTGATGACGATGACGGCGACGATGACGACGATCATGATGACGATGACGACGACGATGACGATGATGACGATTGATACAAAGCGGGCGAAAGCCCGCTTTTTTCGGCGGATCGCGTCGGAAAATATATTTTGAAAAAAAACGAAATAACGCTTGACTTCATGTGCGCCGCATGGTATCCTATTCTTAGAAAATCATCAAAATACACGGGAAGAGAGTATGAACAACAACGCATGGGGCGCCCTGTCCGACGATACGCGGCGCGAGATCGTCATTCTTCTGCGGAGCCGTCCGCACACGGCGGGGGAGATCTCCGATCAGTTTTCCCTTTCGCCCGCCACGGTATCGCACCATCTTTCGGTGCTCAAGGGATGCGGCTTGCTCAAATGCGAACGCCGCGCCCAAACGCTCATTTACTCTCTCAACCTGCCTGCGTTCCGTGCGCTGCAAAAGGAACTCACGCAGCTTTTCAGCTGAACCGTCTGCCTGTGTGGGCGGGATATATCCGGGAAAAAAGCGGTTTATCCCGCTTTTTTTATTTTTCTGCAAAAAATTTTCTTAAAAGTCTACACAGACGCCCGGAAATATGGTATGATAGGAGATAATTGTTCGTAAAAATCTTTCAAAGGAGGAGCGCATGGGAGAAAAGAAGAGCGCGCGCGATCTGCTCAGTCCCGGGATCGACGCCGATAAAGCGTGGTATCTCGCGCTTCTCGACGGCGAAAAGCAGATGGCGTACGAGAAGGAGCATCTCGCCGCGGTACTGTGTATGCTCAAAGCCTTCTATATTTCCCGCATCCGCGACCGCATCCGTGCGGCGCGTGCGGAGATCGACGAGATCCGCTCCCGCGAGAAGTACGGGGCGGAGGATTACCGCGCGCTTCAGGAAAAGAAGGCGTTCATCGCCGCGGAGACGAAAAAACTCAACGGCTACAAACCCTTTTTTTCCGAGCCCTATTTCGCCCGCATGGACGTCGTGGACGAAAAAGAGGGCTACAACAGCTATTATATCGGCAAGAAAGGGGACGTCAATCTCGAGATCGTCGACTGGCGTGCGCCGCTTGCGGTGCGCTATTATCAGAAGAGCCGCGTCACGTTCACCATCAACGAGTACGAATACCGCACGGTGCTCCGCCGCGCGCTCTCTGTAAAGAACGGAAAGGTGCTCGATTTCCGCAACGAATATCTCTCCGTGCGCGATGTCCTTACGCCCGAAGAGATCGGCGGCAGAGACGAGGAGATCCTGTTCGATCCCTATCTGCGCAGCATCATCCAGAGCCGCAAGGACGACGTGCAGATCCGCGATATCATCCGCACCATTCAGGAAAAGCAGTTCGATATCATCACGCGTCCCGAACGGGAGAGTTTCGTGCTGCAGGGCTGCGCAGGCAGCGGCAAAACGATGATCCTTCTGCACCGCCTCAGCTATCTCATGTACAACAACGAGGCGCTCCGCCCGCGCGACGTGCTCGTCATCACGCCGTCCGTCAGTTTCAACGCGTTCATCGATGAGCTCTCGCAGGTGCTGGAATTGCAGAAGGTGAAAACGACGACCCTGCGCGACTATTTTTTCCGCGCGCTTTTGAACGAGGGGGTCGACTTAAAAGCGCACCTGACGGGCGACCGCGAGGAAGAGGAGTACCTCCGGTATGTCTATTCGCCGCGTTTTTGCACCGATGCGGAAAAGCAGGTGCGCAGGATGTACGTCGGGATCTACGGTCTGTTCGCGGGCGAGGAGTGCCGCGAGGTCGCCGAAGAGATCCTTGCCCGCTGCGCCGGATTGCAGGAGAAATACGTCCGCATCAAAAACGCGTCCGTGCGGGTGCGGCGCGCCGTGCTCGGCGAGATGAAGGAGAACAAGGAGGGCGGGTTCTATTTCACGAAGCCCTTCCGCGCGCTCATGAGCGCATACGTGCAGGTGGAGGATTTCCTCACCTTCGTACTGCGGGAGCGTGAGCGCACGCCCGACTACTTTTTCCGCCAGTTCGTCGAGTTTTACCGCTGCGCGCACTATATTGCGGCGAATGCGGAAAAGATCTTTTCCGCGGCGCAGGAGGATCTCGGTTCCCTTCTCTCCGTCATCGAGCGGGAGATCGCCGATCTGCGCCGTTACCGCATAAAGAAGGGCTCAGAGGAGATCTATACCTATGCGGACCGTATCGCCCGCCGCGAGGAGCTCAGAGGGGAGGCGGAGCGTATCCGCGCCCTCATCGCGGACATGGGTGGGGGAGATGCGCTCTTCAAGGAGTTTTTCTCCGTCGTACGGCTCACGAAATACTGCCAGGAACTCGGCAAATGCAGGGACGCCTCCGACATCGCGCGGTGGCTGTACCGCGAAACGGTAAAAAAGAACAAGGCAAAGTACGGCATGAAGGGGGTATATTCCTCCGACGGCTATGCCGTGGCGTTCGTGCTCACGGCGGCAGGGCGCGCGCTCTCGCCCCGTTACGGGCTGGTGTTCGTGGACGAGGGGCAGGATATCTCGCGCGGGGAGTACGATCTTCTCAGGCGCATCCATTCGGACGCCGCGTTCAACGTGTTCGGCGATCTCAAACAGAACATCACGCCGTGGCGCGGCGTTGGCGACTGGTCGGCGGTCTCTCCCACGGTGTACACGCTCAATCAGAATTACCGCAACACCAACGAGATCGTGGCGTTCGTTTCGGACGTGCTCGACGCCGATATGCGCCCCATCGGGCTCGAGGGCGAAGAAGTCGCCCGCCTCACGCCCCGTCAGGCGGCGGCGTTCTTCCGCGGAAAGCAGGGGCTCAAAGCGATCATCGCCAGAGAGGAATATCTGCCGCTCTTCGATAAGCGCGGGTTTGCTCTGCTCAAAGAGGACGGCAGGCTGAGCAAAAGCAAGGTCAATGTGATGAGCGTGTTCGAGAGCAAGGGGCTGGAATTTTCCGCCGTCGCCGTATACGATAAGGGCATGACGGAGAACGAAAAATATATTGCATATACGCGGGCGCTGCGAGAGCTCGCCGTCATTTCGGAGGACGCATGAAGGATACGTTTTTGCTGGATATCGACGATACGCTCCTCGATTTCTGCAGGCTGGAGCGCGAGCAGCTCGCGTCCGTCCTCGCCGCTTTCGGCGAACGCGCCGACGAGGCGATCGTCGCCCGTTTCCACGCGATCAACGACGCGCTCTGGAAGGCGCTCGAACGGGGCGAGGTCACGCGCGAACGTCTCGTCGTGGTGCGCTTCGAGCGCCTGAAGGAGGAGTTCGGACTGCACACGAACGCCGCGGCGCTCGCCGTCTGCTTTCTCGACGCCATGCGCGATCATGCGTACCTCTTCGAGGGCGCGGCGCAGTTCCTGGAGGGGCTCTCCCGCCTCGGCAGGCTGTACGCCGTCACAAACGGCGCGAGCAGGGTGCAGCGCAGCCACATGAAAGAGACGGGCATCGCCCCCTTTTTCGCAGATGTCTTTATTTCGGAGGAGGTGGGGGCGCAGAAGCCTTCCGAGGCGTACGTCCGCCATGTCCGGGAGCATATCCCGAACTTTGAACCTTCCTGCACCCTGTATTTCGGCGACAGCCTTACCTCGGACATGGTATGCGCAAAACGCCTCGGCGTTGACTTCGTTCTCTTCCGCCCTGCGGGCATGCCTGCGGGCTATGAAGGATATTTCGCCGCCGATCACGCACAGATGCTCGCGCTTGCGACCCGCCTGTAACGGGCGATACCCGCAGTCGCGGGCTTTCTTTTGCCCCGCAACGGAGAATATCGCTTCAAACGCTTGACAATTCGCCGGGGGGGGGTAGTATAATGGAGCCTGAGGATCGCCGCACGCGGTCGGCTTGCCTTCGGGGCGGGGCGCCTGCGTGCGCCGTGTGCTCAATTTCCCGAAAGGAGTAATATATGCAGGAAAACAGCGCTCCGTTCGCGGACTTCGGAGAAGAAGTCGTGCGGGCGGAGAATCTGAGAAAGACGTTCACGCTCTCGCGCAAGCAGCAGCGGCTCGACAAGACGGGCGAAACGCACAAGATCGCCGTTGCGGGGCTCTCGTTCTCCGCTTACCGCGGCGAGATCTACGGACTGCTCGGCCCGAACGGAGCGGGCAAAACGACGACTTTGCGCATCCTCTCCACGCTCATCAAGCCCGACGGGGGCGATGCGTTCGTGTGCGGGCATTCCGTCCGCCGCGAGGCGCAGGCGGTGCGCGATTCCATCGGGTTCATGACGAGCGAACTCAAGCTCGAGGGCTTTTTCACGCCCTCCTATCTCTTCGATTTCTTCGGGGCGCTGCACGGGGTGGAGAAGACCGTGCTCGCAAAGCGCAAGCATGAACTTTTCGAGCGGTTCGGCATCGACCGCTTTGCCGAAGTGAAGATCAAAGATCTCTCCACGGGTATGCTGCAAAAGGTGTCGCTCGTCATCGCCATCGTGCATGATCCCGCCGTCGTCATCTTCGACGAACCCACCAACGGGCTCGACGTGCTCACCGCGAAGGTGGTCACCGACTTTCTGCTCGAGCTCAAGCGCATGGGGAAATCCATCCTGCTCTCCACGCACATCTTTTCGCTCGTCGAAAAGCTGTGTGACCGCGTCGGCATCATCATCGACGGGCGCATGGTCCGCGACGGCACGCTGGAGGGCGTGTGCGACGGCATGACGCTCGAAGACAGATTCTTCGAGATCTACCGCGAGGTAAAGGGGGAGACGGTATGAAACTTCTCGCGCTCATGAAAAAGGAATTCACGCGCTTTTTCCGCGATCCGCGCCTCATCCTCTCCATGCTGCTCCCCGGGATCCTCATCTATATCATCTATTCCGTGATGGGCTCCGCGATGGCGCCCTCCGCCGAGACTTATGCGTTTAAGGTATACGTTTCGGGGGAATCCGCGGCGGTGGAGACCATCGGAGAGGCTGTCTCGCTCAACGAAGGCTGGACGGTGGAATTCGCCGCTCCGGAGGACGTGGACGCCGCCCGCGCGGAGGTCGAATCGGGCGATGCGACCGCGCTCCTCGTCTTCAGCGAGGGGTTCGATGAGAACCTCGGCAAAGGGGCGAAGGCGGAACTCGTCTACAATTCGGAGGACGGCGAGAGCTCGGCGTTCGCCACGCTCGCGGGAACGGTGCTCGACGCCTACGCGCGTTCGTTTACGCTCACGATGACCGATTTTGCCGAAACGCAGAATATTGCCGCGCAGACGATGGCGAGCCTGCTGCCCTTCCTCATCGTGGTGTTCGTGTTCTCCTCGTGCATGTCCGTCACGCTCGAATCGGTGGCGGGGGAGAAGGAACGCGGCACGCTGGCGACCATCCTCGTCACGAGCGCCCGCCGCTGGGATATCGCCCTCGGCAAGGTGCTTCCGCTCGCATGCGTCTCGCTCATCGGCGCGGCGTCCAGCTTTCTGGGCGTGGCGTTGGGTATGCCGCAGCTGATGGGCGTCTCCATCGATATCGCCGTTTCCGGTATCGGGTTCATGGGCTACCTCATGGTATTCCTGCTCATCATCTCCTTTGTGCCGCTCATCGTGGCAACGATCGCGATCGTCTCCACGCTGTCGCGCTCCGTCAAAGAGGCTTCCGGCTATACGAGCGTCGTCATGATCCTCGTGATGGTGCTCTCCATCGTCACGGCCTTTGTCGGCGGCATCGGCGGTTGGGTGGTCGCGGTGCCCGTCCTCAACGCCGTCTATGCGATGCAGGGCATCCTCATGGGGAACATGGTGATCTGGCAGTGCGTCGTCGCCTTTGCGCTGAACATCGTCTATGCGGCGATCCTGGTGTTCCTCATCGGGAAAATGCTTTCCAGCGAACGGATCATGTTCGGCAAGTAAAGTGTGCCGGAACAGAAAAATACGGATATCACAGTAAAAACGCCCGCCGCGCAGAGTGCATCTGCGCGGCGGGCGTACGCTTTTCGCTTATCTGTCGTATACGCTGTTGCCGAGGCTGTCGATGGCGACGACGAGGGGGAAATCCACAACTTCCATGCGGTATATCGCCTCGCTCAGAAGGTCGGGGAACGCGACGAGTTCCATTTTCTGAATCGCGTTTCCGTACGCGGCTCCCGCGCCTCCCACGGCTGCGAAATAAACCCTGCCGTTGCGTCGGAGCGCGGCGCGCGTCTCCTCGCTCATCTCGCCTTTGCCGATCATGCCTCTCAGCCCCAGATCGAGCAGACGGGGCGCGAAGGCATTCATGCGGGCGGACGTCGTGGGGCCGCAGCTCCCGCACGCCTTCCCTTCGGGTGCGGGGCAGGGGCCTGCGTAGTAAATGTACGTCTCTTTCAGGTCGACGGGCAGCGGCTTTCCCTCGTCGAGCAGGGCAAAGAGGCGTTTGTGCGCGCAGTCGCGCGCGGTATATATGACGCCCGAGAGCAGCACGCCCTCGCCTGCGCGGAGCGCGCGCGTCTCTTCGTCGGAGAGCGGAAGGGTAAGGCGTTTCATCAGAGTACCTCCTTTTCGCAGCGCACGCAGTGGCACTGGATGTTGACGGCGACGGGGAGCCCCGCAATGTGCGTGGGGGCGATCTCGCAGGCGACGGAGAGGGCGGTCACGTTGCCGCCGAATCCCTGCGGGCCGATGTTGAGGGCATTGATCTTTTCAAGCGCCTCTTCCTCGATGGAGGCGACGTCCTCGCGGGGGCTGCGGCTGCCGACCTCCCGCGTGAGCGCCTTTTTTGCAAGAAAGGCGCAGCTGTCGAACGCGCCGCCGATCCCCACGCCCACGCATACGGGCGGGCAGGGGCGGGATCCGGCGATCTTCACCGTCTCCACGATGGTATCGACGATCCCCGCTCTTCCCTGCGAGGGGGTGAGCATGACGAGCCGCGACATGTTTTCGCTCCCGAACCCCTTGGGCAGGAAGGTAACGGCGACGTTCTCTCCCGCAACCATGTCCAGGTGCAGGTGCGCGGGGGTGTTGTCGCCCGTGTTTTCGCGGGTGAGCGGATCGCAGATGCTCTTGCGGAAGTATCCGTCCCGATAGGCGCGGCGCACGCCGTCGTTTACCGCCTCTTTCAGGGGCGCGCCCGTCAGGTGCACGTCCTGTCCGAGTTCGAGCAGCACGACCGCCATGCCGGTATCCTGGCAGACGGGCATGCGCTCCGCCTTCGCCGTCGCTTCGTTCATGAGCACCGTTTCGAGCGCGAACCGCGCCGCGCCCGTCTCCCTTGCCGCCGCGCTCTCGAGCGCCGCGTGGCAGGCGGGCGTGAGCGTGACCCCGGCTTTGCGCGCAAGTCGGTACACGCAATCTGCAATTTCTTTCGTATCCAAAGTTCTCATACCCGTATTATAGAACAAAATTTTCAAAAAGCAAAGGGTTTTTCTTGGACAATCGCAGAAAAAATCGCTATAATGGGAACATGGAACAGCAGGAAGGCGTACATTTTCAGCGGCGCGCGCTCTCCGAGGCGGGGATCGCCTATTCGGTGAGCGCGGTTCTGCCCGTGTTTCTCTCTCTCATCGTGGGCGTGATCGCGGTGCTTGCGGCGGGGGAGAACTATGCGGAGACCGATTGGTATCTCTTTTTATCCTATCTTCTGCCGCAGATGTGCTTTGCCGCGGCGGCGGTCGTCTTTTTCCGCCGCAGCAAGGTCTCCGTGCGCAGAACGTACTGCGGCTGCAAGTGGCATTACTTCGTCGTTGCCGTTCTGCTCCAGTTCGGGCTGATGTTCTCGCTCTCCGAACTCAACAACTATTTTATTGCCTTTCTCGAGCGGTTCGGCTATGTGAGCGCGGGCGTTCCGCTCCCTTCGCTGGACGGCTGGTATCTGCTTCCGGCGATGCTCATCATTGCCGTTCTGCCCGCGGTGTTCGAAGAGACGCTCTTCCGCGGGATCATGGTAAAGAATATGTCCGCCTCCGGTTGGGGCACGGCGGCGACCGTGCTCGTCTCGGGCGCGATGTTCTCGCTCTTTCACGGCAGACCCGAACAGACGCTCTATCAGTTCGCCTGCGGCATGTGCTTTGCGCTCGTCGCCCTGCGCGCGGGCAGCATCCTGCCCTCCGCGGTCGCGCACTTCTGCAACAATGCCGCCATCCTTGCGCTCACGGCGGCGGGGTACGAGACGGAGGGCGGCTGGACGATGCCGCTCGGCTGGAACATCGGGCTCACCGTCGCCTCGGCGGTCTGCCTCGTAGCGGCGCTCGTCTATCTCATTTTCTTTGATAAAAACAATGCCCGAAAGGGCGGCGTGAAGGACGGAAAGCCCTTCTTTTTCGGCGCGGCGGTGGGGATCGCCGTGTGCGCCGTAACGTGGATCGTCACGCTTGTTTCGGGGTTTGCGGGTGGTTAAGGTCAATCTCGTCTGTGTGGGAAAACTCAAAGAGGCGTTCTGGCGGGACGCCGTCTCCGAATATGCGAAACGCCTTGCGCGCTTTTGCAGGTTTGAGGTAAAGGAACTCTCCGAGGGGAAGTCGCCCGACGAGGAGGCGGAGCCCGTTCTCCGTGCCTGCCGCGGGTATGTGATCGCCCTCGCCGTCGAAGGGAAGGGGTGCTCCTCGGAGGCGCTCGCCGCAAAACTGCGGTCGCTGTGCGACAGGGGCGCGGAGATCACCTTCGTCATCGGGTCTTCGTGCGGGCTCTCGCCGCGCGTCAAGGCGGCGGCGGACGAGCTCTTGTCTTTTTCGCAGATGACCTTTCCGCACCAGCTCATGCGCGTCATTCTGTGCGAGCAGGTATACCGCGCGTTCATGATCAACGCGGGCGCGGAATATCACAAATAGCAAAATTTTCATATAATGGACGGTGAACGTCTACGAAGAAGTTTCAGCGTTCTACCAAAGCTACCGCGGCGAGAAGGCGGTGATCGGCGAGAGCGTCTGCGGGCGCAGGATATACGCGATGTTCATCGGCACCCATTCGGGGCCTCTCGGCATCAGTCAGTACGCCATGCACGCGCGGGAGTGGATCGGGGCGCATCTTGCGCTCTGGCACGTCCGCAGGGGGCTCGTCCGCGGCGGCGTGTGGGTCGTTCCGCTCGTCAATCCCGACGGCGCGCTCCTCGTGCAGGAGGGTGCCGGGAGCCTCTCCCGGGGGCGGCGTGCGGAGCTTCTGTATCTCAACGGGAGCGGCGATTTTTCGCTGTGGAAGGCGAACGCCCGCGCCGTCGATCTCAACGTCAATTTCGACGCCCGCTGGGGCACGGGCGCAAAGAATATCCGCGTGCCGAGCGCGGCGAATTACGTCGGCATCACGCCTTTTTCCGAACCCGAAACGAAGGCGCTGCGCGATTTTACGCGCGCCGTCTCCCCGCAGTTCACGATCAGCTATCACACCAAGGGCGAGGAGATCTACTGGCGCTTTCACCAGCCCTTTTTCAGGGCGCGGCGCGACAGGCGCCTTGCCGGGATCCTCAGCGCGGCGACGGGGTATCCGCTTCGGGAGGCGCCCCATTCCGCGGGCGGATACAAGGACTGGTGCATCGAGAGCCTGCATATCCCCGCGTTCACGGTGGAGGCGGGGCGGGACAGTTTTTCGCATCCGCTGGGGCTCTCGTCGCTCTCGGATATCGTCACGAAAAATCTCGACGCGCTCGTGCGTTTTACGGAGGAATTTTAATGGAAGAGCGCTTCATGCGGGAGGCGATCCGCCTCGCCGAGAAGGCGAAAAAAAGGGGCGAGGTGCCTATCGGCGCCGTCGTCGTATACGAAGGCAGGATCATCGGCAGGGGGTATAACCTGCGCACAAAGCTGCAGATGGCTACGGCGCACGCCGAGATGCGCGCCATCGACCGCGCCTGCAGGCGGCTGCACTCGTGGCGGCTGCCGGGGGCGGAGCTCTACGTCACGCTCGAGCCCTGCCCCATGTGCATGGGCGCGATCCTGAACGCCCGCATCGACCGCGTGTATTTCGGCGCATACGAGCAGAAGGGCAGGAGCCTCACGAACGAGCTGGCGAACGCGAATCTGCTGAATCATAAGGTGGAAGTCACGGGCGGCGTGCTGAAAGAGGAGTGCGCGGCGGTGCTCACCTCCTTTTTTACCGAAATGCGCGCAAGAGAGAAGGCAAAAAAGAAGTAGCGCTCTCTATACCCGCCTGCAAAATGGCGGGCTTTTTTATGCCCGAAAGTTATACTTACGCATAAGAAAAAGGTATTTGACTTTGCCGCGGGGCGGGGGTATAATAATGGCGTAAAAACCGTGCGGCGCATGCCGCGCAAGTCAAGGAGAAAGAATATGCTCGGAAACTTTACTTATTGCAACCCGACCCGCCTCTACTTCGGGAAAGATGCCATGCAGGGGCTTGAAAAAGAGCTCCCCAAGTACGGCAAAAACGTCCTTTTGGTGTACGGCGGCGGGTCGATCAAGAAAAACGGCATTTATGCGCAGGTCAAAGCCGCGCTTGAAAAGTACGGTAAAAACGTGTTCGAGGACGCGGGCGTCATGCCCAATCCCACGGTGGAAAAGCTGTACGAAGGCGTCGAACGCGCCCGTGCCGCCAAAGCCGATCTCATCCTGGCGGTGGGCGGCGGCTCTGTGTGCGACTACGCCAAAGCTGTCTCCGTCTCCGTCCATTGCGACGAGGATCCGTGGGAGAAATATTATATCCGTTTCGAAGAGCCGACCTGCGAGATCGTTCCCGTGGCGTGCGTTCTGACGATGGTCGGTACGGGCAGCGAGATGAACGGCGGCTCCGTCATCACCAACCACGCGCAGAAGCTCAAGATCGGTCACGTGTTCGGAACGGAGGTCTATCCGAAGTTCTCCGTTCTCAATCCCGAATTCACGTTCACGCTGCCCAAGTATCAGATGGTCGCGGGATTCTACGATATCATGAGCCACATCCTCGAACAGTACTTCTCCGGTACGGACGACAATACCTCCGATTACATCATGGAAGGGCTGCTGCGTTCGCTCATCCACAGCGCGTCCGTTGCCGTGGAAGATCCCAAAAATTACGAGGCGCGTTCCAACATCATGTGGACGGCAACGTGGGCGCTCAACACGCTCGTCGCCATGGGCAAGGATACCGACTGGGAGGTGCACATGCTCGGGCAGGCGGTCGGCGCGCATACCGACGCCACGCACGGCATGACGCTCGCCGCCGTCTCCATGGCGTACTACCGCTATATCATGCCGTACGGGCTTGCAAAGTTCCGCCGCTATGCGGTCAGCGTGTGGGGCGTCGATCCCGCCGGCAAGACGGACGAAGCCGTCGCCGCCGAGGGGCTCGAAAGAATGGAGGCGTGGATGCGCTCGCTCGGGCTCGTGATGAACCTCACCGATCTCGGCGTGAAGGAAGATATGATCGACGGGCTCGTAAAGAGCACGCTCGTCATGGAGGGCGGCTATAAAGTGCTCACGCCCGAAGAGATCGCGCAGATCTTCAGGGCAAGTCTGTGATCCGACCCCGCCGCGCAGTGCGTTTTTTGCCCTGCGCGGAATTGCATTTTATCGGAAGATATAAGGAGATGATAATATGAAAGTTTTGCTTGTCAACGGAAGCCCGCGTGCAAAGGGCTGTACCTATACGGCGCTCACCGAAGTTGCAAAGGCGCTCGAAGCGGACGGCATCGAAACGGAGATCTTTCAGGTCGGCGCAAAGCCCGTGCGCGATTGTATCGCCTGCATGAAGTGCCGCGAACTCAAAAAGTGCGTGTTTGACGACGATACTGCGAACGCGCTCATCGAAAAGGCGAAGGGCGCCGACGGGTTCGTGTTCGGGTCCCCCGTCTACTATGCGCACCCCTCGGGCATCCTGCTCTCCGTTCTGGATCGCGCCTTTTATGCGGGCGGCTACGCCTTTGCGGGCAAGCCGGGCGCGAGCGTCGTTTCTGCAAGAAGGGGCGGCACCGCGGCGTCGTTCGACGTCGTGAACAAATACTTCGGGATCTGCCAGATGCCCGTCGTCTCCTCCAGCTATTGGAATATGGTATACGGCAAAACGCCCGACGAGGTACGGCAGGATGAAGAGGGGATGCAGACGATGCGCAACCTCGGGCACAACATGGCGTATCTGCTCAAATGCATGCAGGCGGGCAAGGAGAAGGGCATTCTGCCGCCGCAGAACGATACCTCCGTACGGACGAATTTTATCAGGTGAGAGTTCACACTTTTTTCCGCGAGCTGACGCGAAAAAAAGTCGTGATTTTTAGAAAAACCCCGCGGGCGCGCCTTTGGCTGCCCGCGGGGTTTTCTCGCCGCCACTGTTTTCGCAACAGTATGGCACACGGCGGCTCACTACATTGGTTCCGCCGAGATACTGCGCAAAATGCGATTTTGCTGCGTGAGTAATTTTATAACTTGCCTCCCTCTTTGAGGGAGGTGCCCCGCAGGGGCGGTGGGAGTTCTTGCCTCCCTCTTTGAGGGTGAGCCATGCGTAATGCGCAGCAGCGCGGTGCGCTGTGCGCGCATGGCGAACTAAGGAATTGCCTTTATCAGCGGCAATTCCGTGCCCGCAGGCGGCACACCATCTTGGTGCCGCCAAGAGGCGCCCCGCAGGGGTGGTGGGAGTAACTCCCTCAGTCTCGCTCACGCTCGACAGCTCCCTCACAGAGGGCGCCAAGGACGAGCATGACTTTGCCCGATAGCATTTCTGAACTTGTTTTTACGAGTCTTTGTCCGCAAAATTCCGTGAACCGAGCTTTTGCTGCGCGATGAATACCGTCATCACAAAGGAGTGCGGCAGGAGTTTCGTGAGCGCGTGCGTCGCCTTTGCGATAAATCCCGGTACAACGTAATCCTTTTTCTTTTTCATGGCGCGGAAGGTCTTTTTTGCGATGAACGCGGGGTCGTACATGCAGTCGAAGTGCGTAATGACGGAGTTTCCGTTCGCGCGGTCGAAGAACGCCGTCTTCGTCCAATAGGGACAGACGGCGAGCACGCGGATGCCGCGCGGCCTGAGTTCCCGGTTGGCTGCGCGCGAGAGCGCGAGCACATAAGCCTTCGTCGCCGCATACTCCGCGCCGAAGGGTACGGGCTGAAAGGCGGCCACGCTTGCGATGTTCACGATGATGCTGCCCTTGCCGCAGTAGGGGAGTACGGCGTACATCATCATTGCGAGCGCGCGGCAGTTGAGGTCGGTCATGCCCGAAACGTCTTTTTCGGGGATGCGGTCGAACCGCTCGAACACGCCGTATCCGCTCGCGTTGATGAGCACGGAGACGAAGGGCTTTTCCTGTGCGAGCAGCTCTTTCACGCGCCCGGTGCTCTCTGCGTCCGTCAGATCGAGCGGAACGGGGCGGACGGGCACTTTTACCTCCGCCTGCAGCGCCTTCAGCTTTTCTTCGCTGCGGGCGATCACCCACAGCTCGTCGAACGAGGCATGCTTTTCGAGCCCTGCGGCAAGCAGTTTTCCGATGCCCGAAGAGGCTCCCGTAACAATGGCAACTTTCATAAAAAATCCTCCGAATTTCTGTTTGGAAATGTTTTAACGGAAATGATTTGCGGTATATTATATATGACCTCCGAAGGGGAGGCACCAAAGGAGAAAAAAGTATGAAAACCTATCTTCAGAAGAGAAATAACGGAGACGTGTTCGACGTGTTCGAGGACTTCTTCAAACCCATGTTTTACGATGAACAGCTCGACAGCATGCGCACCGACATCAAGGAGACGGAGAAGGATTATCAGCTCTCCATCGAGATGCCCGGCTTCAAGAAAGACGAGATCAAGGTCTCCCTCGATAACGGTTACCTGACGGTCAGCGCCGAGAAGGCTGAAAAAGAGGAAGAGGGCAAGGAAAAGAGCCCGAAGTATCTGCGCCGCGAGTGCCGCGTCTCCTGCCAGAGAAGTTACTACGTCGGCGACGACGTCGAGGTCGAGAGCGTCAAAGCCAAGTACGACAACGGCATGCTGGAACTTACCGTTCCCAAGGCTGCGCCCAAGCAGATCGAGACGAGATCGATCGCCATCGAGTAACGGCTGTAAGACTGCCCGCATGATCGCATGAAAACCGGATAAAACCGCCCCGTGCCCCGCACGGGGCGGTTTTGTGTGCGGTCAATCGATGAGCGCGCCGTATTCCTCGTACAGCGCCTCCGATTCCTCGGAGAGCGCCGCAAGCCGTTCCGTCGTCTCTTGGGCGCGGCGGAAATCCCTGCCGCACGCGCCGAGCTCCTCCGTGAGCGCCGCCTGTTCCGCCTCGATCGCGGCGAGGCGCGTCTCGATCTCTTTCACGCGGCTGCGCCGCTGCGCCTCTTTCGCGCGCTCCTCTCTGGAACGGTAGCCCGCCGTCCGCTGCTCTTTCGGCGCCTTCTCGGGCGTGGGGACGGGGGCGGAGCGCCGCCGCGCGATGAAGTCTGCATAGTTCCCCGCAAAATCGGTCAGCGACGCGTTTTCGAGGTATACGATGCGGTCGGCGATCGCCTCGATGAACCGGCGGTCGTGCGAGACGAACAGCACCGTGCCGTCAAACGCTGCAAGCGCCGCCTCGAGCGATTCGCGCGCGGGCAGATCGAGGTGGTTGGTGGGTTCGTCCAGCACGAGTACGTTGCCGCGCTCGGCTTGCAGCAGGGCGAGCGCGAGTTTGGCTTTCAGCCCGCCCGAGAGCTCTCCCACCTTTTTCTCCATATCCTCCGCGGCAAGTCCCGTACGGGCAAGGAGGGACTGCGCGTCGGTGCGGCTCATGCTGCGGTATACGCCCCAGAAGGCGTCCAGAACGCGTTCGGAAGGGTCGAGCCGCGCGTTTTCCTGGTCGTAGTAGGCGATGCGCGCGAACCTCGCGCGCGTCACGCGGGGATCGGCGGAGAGCAGAAACTTCAGAAGGGTGGTCTTGCCCGTGCCGTTGTCGCCCAGGATCGCGCACTTCTGTCCGCGCATAAGGGTGAAGGAGGCGTCTTTCAGAAGCGTCTTTCCCTCCACCGTCAGGTCGAAGTGTTCCGCGTTCAGAATGCGCTCGTAAGGGGTATCGTCGTAGGTAAAACGGAATACGGGCGGCCGTTTGGGGGCGCGCGGCCGTTCGAGCACTTCCATTTTTTCAAGCTGTTTCACGCGGCTCTGCGCGCTCGAGGCGGTCGTCGCCCGCACGATGTTTTTTTCCACATACGTCCGCAGTTTCCTGATCTCCTCCTGCTGCTTTTCGTATGCGCGCTCCTCCGCTTTGCGCTCCTCTTCCCTGAGTACCTTATAGCGGGAGTAACTGCCCTTGTAGGAGGTGAGTTTCCCGTTTTCCAGTTCGAGCGTGCGCGAAGTCAGTCTGTCCAGAAAATAGCGGTCGTGCGAGACGATGAGGAGGGCGCCCTTGTACGAGGAGAGGTAGTCCTCCAGCCAGAACAGCGTGCTCATATCGAGGTGGTTGGTCGGCTCGTCCAGCACGAGCAGCTCCGGTTCCTCCAGGAGCAGGCGGCACAGTTTGAGTTTTGTCCGTTCGCCGCCCGACATCGTCGCCACGTTCTGCGCATACATTCCCTCGAATCCCATGCCGCCCAGCACGGTGCGGATGCGCACGTCGGTATGGTAGCTGTCGCGCGCGGCGATGCGCTTTGTCAGGCTCTCGTGCCGCGCGGAGAGGATGCGCATCTCCGCCTCGTCGGCGTGCGCCATCGCAAGCTCCGTCTCTTTCAGGCGTTCCAGGAGCCTTCTGTCCTCTTCGAACACCTCCTCCATCGCGCCGTAAACGGTGCAGTCTGCCGTGAATCCGCCCGTCTGTTCGAGGTATCCGAGCGTAAGGTCGCGCTTTCTCACAATGCTGCCCGCGTCGGGCGCGAGCGCTCCCGTCAGCAGTTTCAGAATGGTCGTCTTGCCCTCGCCGTTGCCGCCGAGAAAGCCCACGCGCTCCTTTTCGTGCAGCGTGAACGAAACGTTCTCCACAACGGGAACGCCCGCATATCCGAATGTCACGTTTTCAAATGCGGCAAGCATAAAATCTCCTTGGTTGCAAACGCTTTTGTTATGAAAAACAAACTTGCCGAGGCGCGGCGCATCCGCGAACGCCTCCGGTGCGCCCCGCCCGACGAGTGCGCCCGTCTCACGGAGCGGCTCGTGAAACTTCTGGACGAGATCACCGACTGAGCCTCACATGTCCCATGCGGGGATATACGCCTTTCCGACGCTCTCCTTGCTCTGCGTAAAGAGGGGGTCGAATCCGAGCGCGAGGGCATGACCGACCACGCGGCGGTATTCGCGCGCCGTCAGCGTGCGGCAAAGTTCGGGGTATTTCGCATATTCGCCCATGGGCGTATACTGCCGCATGAGCGATACGGGCGTGCCGGCAGGCAGCGCGTCTTTGAGAAAATCGAGGATCTTCAGGCTGTCCGAGGTACAGGCGGGCATCACGAGGTGCCGCACCAGGAGCCCCGAAAGCAGCTTTCCGTCGCCGCTCCAGGAGAGCGGCTTTTCCGCCATGAATCGGATCGCTTCGCTCGCGTATGCAAAGTAATCGGCGCGCCCCGTGTACCGTTCGGAGAGGGCGGGGGAGTAAAATTTGAGGTCGGGCAGCCACACGTCGACGTAGGGCGCGATGCGCGCCAGGGCGTCCGTTTTGCAGTATCCGCCCGAATTGTACACGACGGGAACGCGCGGCTTATGGATGGCGAGCGCCTCCGCAACGAGGTCGGAAACGTGATCGGGCGTGACAAGGTTGATGTTGTCGGCGCCCGCCTCTTCGAGCGATCGGAAGATCTCCGCCAGCTCCGCGGGCGAAAGGGCGCGTCCGCGCTGTGCGCGGGAGAGTTCGTAATTCTGGCAGAACACGCACTTTAAGGAACATCCGCCGAAGAACACCGTTCCGCTGCCGTTTTTGTGCGAGATCGGCGGCTCCTCGAAGGGGTGCAGGTAATATTTTGCGACGGTGAGCCCCTGCACGCCGCAGGCGCCCGCGCGGATCTGTCTGTCCGCCCCGCACGAAAGGGGGCAAAGTGTGCATTGCATACGCACGATTATAACACGCCGCCGCACAAAAAGCAATCTCTATTGCCCGCCGCACGGCAAAAAGCGCGGCTCCCGCCGTCTATTCTCGTTGACTTTTCTCCGCGTATCCAGTATAATAAGCAGGAATCACAACGGATATCACAGGAATACGATCATGAGAAGATTTTTTACCAGCGAAAGCGTGACGGAAGGTCACCCCGACAAGGTGTGCGACAGCATTGCGGACAGCATTCTGGACGAGCTTTTGCGGATGGATCCGCACGCCCGTTCGGCGATCGAATGCTGCGCCGCGTATAATACGCTCTTTCTGACGGGCGAGGTCTCCTGCCGCGGCAAGGTCGATTACGAGGCCGTTGCCCGCCGCGTCATCCGCGAGATCGGCTACGATACGGGCGACTTTGCGTACGATAAGTGCAACATCATCGAGCTCATCCACGGGCAGTCCGCGGATATCGCGCTCGGCGTGAACGCCTCTGCCGAAAAGAAGGCGGGCGGCACCGATTACGACCTGCTCGGCGCGGGCGATCAGGGCATGATGTTCGGCTTTGCCTGCCGCGAGACGGAGGAACTCATGCCTCTGCCCATCATGCTTGCCCATAAGCTCGCAAGGCGCCTCACCGAGGTGCGCAAGAGCGGCGAGCTCGCCTATCTGCGCCCCGACGGCAAAACGCAGGTCACCGTCGAGTACGACGACAAAACGCCCGTGCGCGTGGATACCGTCGTCGTCTCCACGCAGCACGCCGAGGAGATCCCGCAGGACAAGATCGCCGCGGATATGAAAAAACACGTCATCGACGCCGTGATCCCCGCGGCGCTGCTCGACGAAAAAACGCGTTATCTCATCAATCCCACGGGCAAATTCGTCATTGGCGGACCCGAGGGCGATTCCGGGCTCACGGGCAGGAAGATCGTCGTCGATACCTACGGCGGCAGATGTCCGCACGGCGGCGGCGCGTTCTCCGGAAAGGACGCGACGAAGGTGGATCGCAGCGCGGCATACATGGCGCGCTATATCTGCAAGAACCTCGTTGCGGCGGGCATTGCCGACGAGGTGGAGCTCCAGGTCGCATACGCCATCGGCGTGGCGCGTCCCGTCTCCGTATTCGTGGATACGTTCGGAACGGGGCGCCTTCCCGACGACGAGATCGCCGAGATCGTGAAAAAGGAGTTCGATCTCCGTCCGGCGGCGATCATCGAGGCGCTCTCGCTGAACCGTCCCGCCTATGCGGCGACGGCGGCGTACGGGCATTTCGGGCGCGAGGAGTTCACCTGGGAGCGCACCGACCGCGCCGAAGCGCTCCGCAGCTATCTCACAAAGGAGCGCAGTGCGCGCTGACGCAGAGATATGGAACAGGAACTCATTGTCCGCGACCTTACGCCGCAGGACGATATCAGAACCGTCGCGCGGCTCATCTACGAGACGGACGAATACATCTATCCGTACATGTTTTCTTCCCGCCCCGAGGAGGCGGAGTGCGTCCTTGGGCAGATGATCGCGGCGGATACGGTCTATCATTGGTCGCATATCAAAACGGCGGTCGTCGGCGGCAGGATCGCGGGCATCGTCGTGTGGCACAAATATCCCGTAAAGGCGTCGCGTCGGGCGATGCTCGAAGCCTATGCGCGTGCGGACGCCGTGGCGGACGAACGTTTCGAAAGGGTCTACAACGACTATTTCGGGCTGCTCGAAGGCGAGCCGGAGGGCGTGTATATCGCAAACGTATGCGTCGATAAGGCGTTCCGCGGCCGCGGGATCGCAAAGGCGCTGCTCGGCGGGTTCCTCCGCGACGGCGAGACGTATCATCTCGAGGCGGTGCAGCAAAACGCCGCGGCGGTGCGCCTCTACGAGGCGCTCGGCTTTCGCGTCACGGGAGAATACGAGGGATTCGGCGGCGTGCCCTGTTATCGCATGACGCGCCCGCCCCGAGACGAGAAACTATCCGCAGACAGCGGAATATCGCAATAAAAAGAGGTGCAGGTATGAGATATGCCATTTACGGCGCAGGTGCATTGGGTACGGTGCTCGGCGCATACATCGCAAGGGCGGGCGTGCAGATCGATCTTGTCAACCGCAACAGGGCGCACGTCGAGGCGCTCAGGCGCAACGGCGCAAAGATCGTCGGTACGGTGGAGTTCACGCAGAAGGTCAACGCGCTCCTCCCCGAAGAAATGACGGGCGAGTACGATATCATCCTGCTCATGACGAAGCAGCAGCACAACGCGGAGGTCGTGCGCTTTTTGAAAGATCACCTCAAGGCGGACGGCGCGCTTTGCACCTGCCAGAACGGGCTCCCCGAACCCGGCATCGCCGAGATCGTCGGCGCCGACCGCACGCTCGGCTGCGCCATTGCGTGGGGTGCGACCTTCCACGGCTGCGGCGTCTCCGAACTCACTTCCGAGCCCTCCGCGCTCACTTTCTCGTTGGGCGCTTACGGCAGGGGAAACCGCCTCGAAGAGACGAAAAAACTCCTCGAATGCATGGGTACGGTCGTGATCGAGCATAACTTTATCGGCGCGCGCTGGTCGAAACTGCTCATCAACAGCGCCTTCTCGGGGCTCTCCACCGTCACGGGCGGCACATTCGGCGAGGTCGCCGTGCGGAAAGATTCCCGCCGTGTCGCCCAGCGCATCATCAAAGAGTGTATCGACGTCTCCCGCGCGCTCGGCGTGACGGTCGAGCCCGTGCAGGGACACGACATTGTAAAACTTTTCGATTACAAGGGCGCGTTCAAAAAGAAGATCTCTTTCATGCTCATCCCCGTTGCGATGAAAAAGCATAAAAATCTTGTGGCGAGCATGTTGCAGGATCTGAAAAACGGCAAGCCTTGCGAGATCGCCTTCATCAACGGCGCAGTCAGCGAGCAGGGGAGAAGGGCGAACGTTCCCACGCCCTTCAACGACAGAACGGTTGAGATCGTCTCCGCCATCGAGCGCGGCGAAAAGACGTTCTCGTTCGGGAACATCGCGCTCTATAGCGATCTTTTCTGAAATATCCGAAAGGGAAAAACGGCACGGACTGTGCCGTTTTTTTGATATGATCCGGAACGAGGCGCACGCTTGCCGCGGCATGGGCGCTCACGGCGCCTTCCGCAGGCGGAACGGCGCCCGCGGTCTTCCAAAACGAGGCGCAGAATAAAGTTTCTTCCAAATACTTGACAGTTCGCGGCGCAGATTATACAATATACGGGAACTCATACGGAGGTAAAATGATGCAGAATATTCCGAAGATGAAAGTAGGCGTCGTGGCGGTGAGCCGCGACTGTTTCCCGGAGAGTCTGTCGGTAAACAGGCGCAAGGCGCTCATGGCGGCGTACGAGAAGAAGTACGGCAAGGGCGATCTTTACGAGTGCCCCGTGTGCATCGTCGAGAGCGAAATCCATATGAAGCAGGCGCTCGCAGATCTCGAAAAACAGGGTTGCAATGCGCTGTGCGTGTATCTCGGGAACTTCGGACCCGAGATCTCCGAAACGATGCTCGCAAAGGAGTTCTCCGAGCGGATGAACGCGCCCGTCATGTTCTGCGCGGCGGCGGAGGAGAATATCGGCGTTCTTTCCGATTCCCGCGGCGACGCGTACTGCGGCATGCTGAACGCGAGCTATAACTTGAAGCTGCGTGGCGTGAAGGCGTACATTCCCGAGTACCCCGTGGGGGACGCGGCGGAATGTGCGGACATGATCCATGCCTTTTTGCCCATCGCCCGCGCGGTATATGCGCTCAAGCGGCTGAAAGTCATCTCGTTCGGACCGAGACCCACCAACTTCCTCGCCTGCAACGCGCCCATCCAGCAGCTGTATAACCTCGGCGTGGAGATCGAGGAGAACAGCGAGCTCGATCTCTTCGAGGCATTCCACAAGCACGCAGGGGACGAGCGCATCCCCGCAGTGGTCGCGGATATGGCAAAGGAATTGGGCGCGGGGAATAAAAAGCCCGAGATCCTCTCCAAGCTCGCGCAGTATGAGCTCACGCTCCTCGATTGGATCGAGGCGCACAAGGGCAGCCGCGAGTATGTGGCGGTCGCGGGCAAGTGTTGGCCCGCCTTTCAGACGCAGTTCGGGTTCGTGCCCTGCTATGTGAACAGCCGCCTTACGGGTCGCGGCATCCCCGTGAGCTGCGAGGTGGATATCTACGGAGCACTTTCGGAGTTCATCGGCACGGTCGTCTCGGAGGACGCAGTCACATTGCTCGACATCAACAACACGGTGCCCAAGGAACTGTATAACACCGACATCGCGGGCAAGTTCGGTTACAAGCTGACGGATACTTTCATGGGCTTTCACTGCGGGAACACCTGCGCGGGGAAACTGTGCAATCCCACGATGAAGTACCAGAAGATCATGGCGAGGTCTCTGCCCGTGGAAGTGACGAACGGCACGCTGGAAGGGGACATCGTTCCCGGAAAGATCACCTTTTTCCGTCTGCAGAGTACGGCAGACAATCATCTCCGCGCGTATGTGGCGCAGGGCGAAGTGCTGCCCGTTGCAACGCACTCCTTCGGCTCCATCGGCGTGTTCGCCATTCCCGAGATGGGCAGGTTCTACCGCCATGTGCTCATCGAGGGCGGGTTCCCGCACCACGGCGCAGTCGCGTTCGGTCACTTCGGCAAGGCGCTCTTCGAGGTGTTCAAGTATCTCGGCGTTGAGGATGTCGGTTTCAACAAGCCCGCGGGTGTTCTCTATAAAACGGAGAATCCGTTCTGAGGTTAAGATTTTTGCGCAAGCAGGGTTTCCCTGCGCCTGCGCCCCGCATTTGCGCATACTTGCGCTTGAGAAGGATGGGTGAGGCGCACAAAGTATAATGGAGGGCGAAAATTTGTGCGACGAGGGGAAACTTGCTGTCAGCGCTCCGCGCGTGTCGGCATGGCTCCTCTGAAGTCGTAAAATTTATTTTGTCCTCTGAAAAAGAAATTTTACGAGATAATCTATGAATACATATATCGGCATCGATCTCGGCACGAGCGGATTGAAAATGCTGCTCGTTGCCGCGGACGGCAAAATCTTGGCGGAAAATACGCAAACTTACCCCGTCTCCTATCCGCACCCCGGCTGGAGCGAACAGAACCCTGAAGATTGGTTCGCGGCGGTACTGCGCGGGCTGAAAGCATTGCTTGCGGGGCAGAATAATTCCGCCGTCAGGGGCATCTCCTTCGGCGGGCAGATGCACGGGCTGGTCGCGCTCGACGAAAAAGACAACGTCATCCGCCCCGCCATTTTGTGGAACGACGGCAGAACGGAGGAGGAGACGAAGTACCACAACGAGGTCGTCGGGAAAGACAAGCTCTCCGCATGGACGGGCAATATCGCCTTTGCGGGTTTCACCGCGCCAAAGCTCCTTTGGATGAAAGCGCACGAGCCCGAGAACTTCGCGCGCATTGCGAAGATCATGCTGCCCAAGGACTATTTGGCATACCGGCTTTCGGGCGCATTCTGCACCGATCTTTCGGACGCGAGCGGCATGCTCCTTCTGGATGTGAAAAATCGCCGCTGGTCGCCCGAGATGTTGCAGCTCGTGGGCATGTCCGAGGCGCAGCTCCCCAAACTGCATGAAAGCTACGAGGTCGTGGGCATGCTGAAGCCCGAGATCGCGGACATGGTGGGGCTGAAATCCGTCAGAGTCATTGCGGGCGCGGGGGATAACGCCGCGGCGGCGGTGGGCACGGGCGTCGTCGGCGAGGGCGGCTGCAATATCTCGCTCGGCACGAGCGGCACGCTGTTCGTGTCGTCCGAATCCTATAAAGAGGACAAGGTCAACGCGCTGCACTCCTTCTGCCATGCAGACGGCGGCTGGCACCTGATGGGCTGTATTTTATCCGCCGCAAGCTGCAACAGCTGGTGGGTGAACGGCATTCTGCAGTCCGACGACTATAAAAAGGAAGAGGCGGGACTGGATGAGTGCCTCGGAAAAAATGACGTATATTTTCTCCCGTATCTCATGGGCGAGCGCAGTCCGCACAACGACGTGACGGCGCGCGGCGCGTTCATCGGCATGCGCCCCGATACCACGCGCGGGCAGATGACGCTCGCCATGCTCGAGGGCGTGACGTTCGCGCTCCGCGACTGCATGGAGGCGGCGAAAAAGAACGGCGCCTGTATCCCGCGCACCAAGCTGTGCGGCGGGGGCGCGAAGAGCAGGCTGTGGCGCAAGATCGTGGCAAACGTGATGAATATGCCTGTCGATATCCCGCAGACGGAGCAGGGCCCCGGGTTCGGCGCGGCGATGCTCGCGATGGTGGGCTGCGGCGAATATGCAAGCGTGCAGGAGGCGGCTTCCGCCATCGTACGCGTGAAAGAGACGGTTCTGCCCGATGCAAAGATCGCGGCAGACTACGAGGCGCGCTATCGTCACTTCACGAAGCTGTATCCCGCATTGAAGGGACTGTTCTGAAAACGGCAAGCGAGCGGACAGGATTTCCTGTCCGCTCGCTTTTTTGTTGTATAAGGAAAACCCCCGGATAGTCCGGGGGTTCAGGAATAGGCTTATGCCGATGAGCAAGAATAAAG
>CALVWO010000010.1 GCA_944367465.1 uncultured Clostridia bacterium | reverse complement strand
TGGAGCTGATAGCGGGATTTGAACCCGCGACCTCGTCCTTACCAAGGACGTGCTCTACCTACTGAGCCATATCAGCAAATGAAGTTTTTGCCGAATTTTGAGGGGTTTCGGCTTACCCCGCTTTTCGCCCCGATATTCCTTACCAAGGACGTGCTCTACCTGCTGAGCCATATCAGCATTGCAGCGTGTTTTCGGCAACGCTCAATTAGTATAATAAAAAGGCGATTGCAAGTCAAGCGTTTTTGTCGCTTTCATCAAAATCTTACAAGAATTTTTCGCGGAGCGCCCGAGGCTTTACCGATTTATCACTTAACTTTTTCCGTGCGGCTATTGACACCGTGAAGTTCCCGTGGTATACTGAGGGCGCATCGGGGGAATACTACCCTCGGCAGAAAAAGATAAGGGGTGATGTTATGAAGAGGATCAGAGTAGTACAGTACGGCTGCGGCAAGATGTCGAAGTATATTTTGCGCTATCTGCACGAGAAGGGCGCGGAGATCGTCGGCGCGATCGACGTGAATCCCGCAGTCGTCGGCATGGACGTGGGCGACTACGCGGAGCTCGGCGTCAAGACGGGCGTACTCATCTCGGACGACGCGGAAAAAGTGCTCGACGAGTGCGACGCCGACGTCGCCGTCGTTACGCTGTTCAGTTTTGTTTCGGATATTTACGAGGCGGTGGAACGGTGCGTCATCCGCGGGATCAACGTGATCACGACGTGCGAAGAGGCGATCTATCCGTGGACGACGGCGGCAAAGCTCACCAACAGACTGGACGCGCTCGCCAAAGAGCACAACTGCACGGTGACGGGCAGCGGCATGCAGGATATTTTCTGGATCAACATGGTGGCGATGGTCGCGGGCGGCTGCCACAACATCAGAAAGATCAAGGGCGCTTACAGCTACAATGTGGAGGATTATGGGCTCGCGCTTGCAAAGGCGCACGGGTGCGACCTCACCAAAGAGCAGTTCGAAAAAGAACTTGCGCATCCCGCGGAAGTTGTGCCTTCCTATGCGTGGAACGCTGCGGAAGCCATCTGCAACAAGCTCGGACTCACGATCAAGTCCATCAAACAGGAAAACGTGCCCTATATCATTGATAAGGATATGCCGAGCGCAACGCTCGGGAAGACGATCAAAGCAGGGCGGTGCATCGGCATGTCGGCAGTTGTCACCATCGAGACCTATCAGGGGATCCTCATCGAGGAGGAGACGATCGGGAAGGTGTACGGCGCCGGCGACGGCGATATGTGCGACTGGAAGATCGAGGGCGAACCGGATACCGAGTTCCACGTCGTGAAGCCTGCCACGGTAGAGCATACCTGCGCGACGATCGTCAACCGCATCCCGTCGCTCCTGCAGGCGCCCGCGGGCTATGTGACCGCCGACGAGCTCGACGAGATCAAATATCTGACCTATCCGCTCCATTACGAGCTTTAAGGGGAGCCCGCCGCGAAAACGGCGGGCTTTTTTCCGGATTCCTCTTGACAACGCGCGGGGGAAGGGGATATAATTGATCGGTAAGCAAAGGAGCAAAAGCATGAATTACGATTATCTCATTGTCGGGAGCGGGCTTTACGGCGCGGTCTGCGCCTATGAACTTTCGCGCGCGGGGAAAAAGGTTCTCGTCGTCGAAAAACGCAGGAACATCGCGGGGAACGTGTATACCGAGAGCCTCGAGGGGATCAACGTGCACCGTTACGGCGCGCATATCTTCCATACGTCGGATAAGGCGATCTGGGACTATGTAGGAAGGTTTGCGGAGTTCAACAATTACGTCAATCAGCCTGTGGCGCGCTATAAAAACGAGTGCTACAACCTGCCCTTCAATATGAACACGTTCACAAAGCTTTGGCGCGACGTGTTCACGCCCGCCGAGGCGGAGGCGCGCATCGCGGAGGAGCGCGGCAAGGACTTCGTCGCCGAGCCGAAAAATCTCGAGGAACAGGCGATCAACCTTGTCGGGCGCACCATCTACGAAAAGCTCGTCAAGGGATACACGGAAAAGCAGTGGGGCAGACCGTGCACCCAGCTCCCCGCATTCATCATCAAGCGCCTTCCCGTGCGGTTTACCTTCGACAACAACTATTTCAACGACCGCTATCAGGGGATCCCCGCAGGCGGATACACGCGCATGGTCGCCAAGATGCTCGAGGATGCCGACGTCCGCCTCGGCTGCGACTTTTTCGATGAGCGGGAGGAGCTTGTCGCCCGCGCCAAACGCGTGATTTACACGGGCGCCATCGACAGATATTTCGATTACCGCTTCGGCGCGCTCGAATACCGTTCCGTGCGCTTTGAAACGGAGGTGCTGGATATGCCCAACTATCAGGGCAATGCGGTCATCAACTATACCGACCGCGACGTGCCGTACACGCGCATCATCGAGCACAAACATTTCGAGTTCGGAACGCAGCCCAAAACGGTCATCTCCCGCGAATATTCCGCGGAGTGGAAGAAGGGAGACGAGCCCTACTATCCCGTCAACGACGAAAAGAACGGAAAACTTTACGAGCGCTACCGCGCGCTTGCCGAACAGGAGGAGAACGTGCTCTTCGGCGGCAGGCTCGGGCAGTACAAATATTACGATATGGACGACGTGATCGCCGCCGCGCTCACTGCGGTCAGAGCGGAACTTGCAAGATGAGAAAAGGAGCCCCGCGGGGCTCCTTTTTTTACCGTGCGTCCGATCTGTGCGCGGATTCCAGCGCGAGCAGGAATGCTTTCCGCTCCGTGCCGCCCGCATAGCCCGTGAGGGCGCCGCCGCTCCCCACGACGCGGTGGCAGGGGATGATCAGCGAGACGGGATTGTGCCCGACGGCGCCGCCGATGGCGCGCGGAGAGGTCTGTGCGCCGTACCGTTCCCGATACATTGCGGCGAGCTCGCCGTAAGAGACCCGTTCGCCGTAGGGGATCGCAAGGAGCAGCTCCCACACCGCGCGGCGGAAGGGGGAGCCCTCCGGGTGCAGGAGCGGCGTAAAATCGGGGCGGGTCCCTGCGAAGTATTCGCTCAGCCAGCGGCGCGTTTCGGCGAACACGGGAACTTCCCGCTCGTCGGCGGGCGCATGCAGGGTAGCGGCAAAGTATTTCTGTCCGTCCAGCCAAAGTCCCGTGAGCGCCTCGCCGTCGCTTGCAAGGGTGAGGCGCCCCAAGGGCGACGCAACATGTGTGAAACAGTCCATTCCGTACCTCCGTCCGGGCGTACAACCGCTCCGCCATTGATTGTAAAATGATATGACGATATTTGTACACTTTGTAAAGTAATAAAATTTTTTTTAAAATTTGCGCCAAAAGTATTCCATTTTTGAAGGATCTGTTGTATAATATGTGTAATTTCCAAAAAAAAGGAGAATATGTATGGCTAAGAAGAAGGCAAAAAAGCTCGGGCTCTTCGGGCTCATCTTTATGCTCGCCTCCATTGTCGGGCTGGTTCTCGCGGTGGTCGGGCTGTGTATCGATTTCTTTGAATCGTCTATAACGATCGGCGAAACAAGCTCCGGCGGCAAGGGTCTGTTTGAAGATTACTCCATCATCGAAGCGACGATGGACGGCGACATGACGATCGTCCTCGTGCAGGTATTTGCGATCGTTTCGCTCGTTCTTACGGCGCTCGGCTGTCTGATCACGGTGTGCGGTTCGCTCGGCATCGTCCGCGTGGGCGGGCTTGCAAAGATCCTCGGCGCGGCGCTCGTCGTCGTTCTGGCAGTTCTCGTCATCGTGTTTGCTGCAACGTATGCGGGGCAGGCTCCCGCGGTCGACGCCGGCGATTTTTTTGGCACGAAGTTCGCTCCCGCGGCGGGCGCCTATCTCATGATGGTGGGCGGCATCGTGACGGGCGCCTCCATGCTGCTTGCAAAACTCAAATAATCCTCTGTTGAAAAAGGGGCTGCGCTTCGGCACAGCCCTTTTTTGTTATTCCTGCGTATCGTCCGCTCCGTCTTTTTTCAGCTTTTCTTTTACGCGGCGCAGCCATGCGGTAAACGTGCGCCAGTCCTCCGCAAACTGTTTGTGGTCTGCAAGCGCCGTAATGATGAACGCAAGTACGGCTATGAGCAGATACATCGGGATGAAATACCACATAAGCGGCGTGAACGGCTCGCCCGTTGCAAGGTCGCCCATGAATACGTCGGGCGTAAAGAAGTCGATCACGGGTACGATAAAGCCGAACTGTTCGATGGGGTGGAAGAGCCAGCAGGGATTGTAGCCGTACAGCACCTGCCACAGGTCGCCTTCCGCGCCCCTGACCGCCCAGACGACGATATCGTTGAAGCATACGAGGATGAGGGACAGAAAGAACATGAAGGGGATCTTCCAGAAGTTCCGCCAGTCCGGTCTGCGCAGCCCCAGAAGGGCGATGAGCAGGGAGCTCGAAGAGAGCAGCCCGTGGCAAAAGTAATAGCGGAACACGTCCCATTGCCAGATCGTCTCGCCGATGTACCAGTAGGGGACCGCCATCGTCACGACCCCCGCGTTCGTGCCGAAGAGGATGAGAAAGTCTTTCCACAGCGCGCTCCTGCCCAGCAGGACAAAGGGGGCAATGATGATGAGAAGGGCGCACAGGTTATACGCCGTGCAGATGCGCCAGTCGAACGCCGTTCCCCAATATTGGGGATATATGAATTTTTTGAGGAAGTGCTGCAAAATGTTCACGAGCATCATTGCAAGCAGCACGATTCTTTTTGTGCGCTCCGTCCGCCGTCTGAGCAGGAAATATGCGCCGACGGTGAACGCGATCACTAAGATCGGGTAAAAAAAGTAGGCAAAATTGCCGTATTGCATGATCATGTGAACGCTCTCCCTTATCTTCCGTATCCATGAAACAAGATATAGTATACTCCGTAATTGTGAAAAAATCAACAGTTTGAAGAAGGGAGGGGGAGATGTCATAGAAATTGCATACAAAAAGCGGCACATCGAACAATGTGCCGCTGAATAAATCCGCAACCTTATACGATCCCTGCGAGCAGATCGTCCATATCGTACAGCCCGGGCGCCCTGCCCTGCAGCCACGCCGCCGCTTTGAGCGCGCCCGAGGCAAACACTTTGCGGCTGCGCGCCGAGTGCGCGAGGGTGACGATCTCGTCCTCGCCCGCGAACATCACCTCGTGTTCGCCCACGATGGTGCCGCCGCGCACGGCATGGATGCCGATCTCGCTCTGTCTGCGTTCGCCGACCATCCCGTGCCGTCCGTACACGTTCTCTTTGCCGCCGCCGAACCCTTCGTTCACGCTCTTTGCGAGCATGAGCGCCGTGCCGGAGGGGGCGTCCTTCTTGTTGTGATGGTGCCGCTCCACGATCTCCGCGTCGAACGCGTCTCCGAGCACCTGCGCCGCCTTTTTTGCGAGCATCTGCAAAAGATTGACGCCGAGGGAGAGGTTCCCCGTTTTGAACACTGCGATCTTTTCCGCCGAACTGCGGATGCGCGCCTCGTCCGCCTCCGTATAGCCCGTCGCGGCGAGCACAACGGGAATGCCGCGCGCCTCGCACACGGCAAGCGTCGATTCAAGCCCGCTCGCGGAAGAAAAGTCGATCGCCGCGTCCGCATCTTCCCGTACGTCCGAAAAGCTGCGGTAGAGGGGGAAGGGGAGCTGCGCGGGAACGACGTCCACGCCCGCGGCGATGTTCACGCCCTGTTCCGCGGCAACTTCCGCCACGTTCCTGCCCATACGTCCGCAGGCGCCGATAAGGATGATGTTCATGCGTTCACCTCGAGGTAGTTTTCCTGAATGGCTTTTCTGAGCTGCTCACAGTGCTCGGGTTCAAGGGGCGTGAGCGGCGCGCGCGGTACGCCCGCGTCAAAGCCGAGAATGTTCATGCCGGCTTTTACGGGGATGGGATTGACCTCGGAAAAGCACGCGTGGATGAGGGGCAGGAGGGTATCGTTCACATTGTTCGCGCCGGTCAGATCGCCGTTTGCAACGCACTTCGTGAGCAGTTTCACCTGCGCGGGCACGAGGTTGGAAACGACGGAGATGACCGCCGTGCCGCCCACGCACAGAATGGGCAGGTTGAGCGCGTCCTCGCCCGAATACAGATCGCACTTATAGCGGATGCGCATCGCCGTATCGAGCACCTGCGCCATGTTTCCGCTCGCCTCCTTGATGCCCGCCATATTGGGAATGTCGGCGATCTTTTCCATCGTCTCCGGCAGGATGTTCACGCCCGTGCGGGAGGGAACGTTGTAGCAGATGACGGGGAGCTTTGTCGCGCCGCAGATCGCCTTATAGTACTCGATAAGTCCGTTCTGCGTGCATTTATTGTAGTAAGGAGTTACGGCGAGGATGCCGTCCGCGCCGATCTCCTCGGCGAGGCGGGTCATGCGCACCGCCTTTGCCGTGTTGTTCCCGCCCGTGCCGAAAATGAGTTTTACGCGTCCGGCGCACGCCTTTACCGCAAAGCGCATCACTGCCTCTTTTTCTTCGTCGGACATCGTGGCGGGTTCGCCCGTAGTGCCGAGCACGACGAGCGCATCCGTGCCGTTTTCGATCTGGTATTCGATCATTTTTCCGAACGCGTCGAAATTCACGCCGTCCTCGGTAAACGGTGTGATCATCGCCGTCGCGCTGCCTTTTAAGAATCCTTTCATTGGAACTCCCTCGTTATCGTTCAGGATTTTTTTTGCCGTTCGCTTTAAAGTATGGTGTTTTTTATATCTTAAAGATATAAGCAGGGGTTTTCTTCTTGCGAAAAATGGATTTGCTCAAATTTCGCCTGCAAGGAAGGTTGCCTTGTTGTAAATAGTTGCAAAAGGCGTCACCCGTTATAAATACAGATACAAGCAGGGGTCTCACGCAAGTAGACCTTGCGTTACTTCGACTGCGCTCGTGCGCCGCTTCGCGTCGGACGGGCAAGTTTTTTGCCGACAATGGCAAAAAACCCATTTCGCGCCGCGCGCACACCGCACTGCGGTGATGCGCATAATGCGCCGCTCAACCTTCCGCAGTATGCCTCAATTTGCGCATACCTGCGCTTATGCGGAAAAGTGAGCCGCCGCGTGTTATACTGTTGCGAAAGAGCGGCGGCGAGGAAAACCGACGGTCAGGTGCTTGCACCGTATCCGTGGGTTTTCCTGAATCTCACGAGATTTCTTTTCGTCAGTTCGAAAAGAAATCTGTGAATTAGTCAAAATACCCCTTCGCCGCAAGCAGTTCCGCCAAAAGGACGGCGCCGCCCGCCGCTCCGCGGAGCGTGTTGTGCGAAAGTCCGATGAATTTGTAGTCGAAGAGCACGTCCTCGCGCAGTCTGCCCGCGCACACTGCCATGCCGTTCTCCGTCATGCGGTCGAGCTTGGGCTGCGGACGGTTATCCTCTTCGAAATAGTGGATGAACTGTTTGGGCGCGGAGGGGAGGGCAAGCGCCTGCGGCTCGCCCGCGAAATCCGCCCACGCTCTGAGGATCCCCTCCTTCGTCGGCTTTTTCTCGAAGGAGACGAACACCGCCGCCGTATGCCCGTCGGATACGGGAACGCGGAGACACTGCGAGGTGATCACGGGGCCGTCCGCATTGACGATGGCGCCGTTTTCGATGTGTCCCCAGATCTTGAGAGGCTCCTCCTCGCTCTTCTGTTCCTCGCCGCCGATATAGGGGATCACGTTGTCCACGATCTCCGGCATGGTCGCAAACGTCTTGCCCGCGCCCGAGATCGCCTGATAGGTCGTTACGGCGGCGCATCTGATGCCGTACTTTTTCAGGGGATGGAGCAGGGGGACGTAGGATTGCAGCGAACAGTTGCTCTTGACCGCGATAAACCCGCGCTTTGTCCCGAGGCGCTTTCTCTGCGCGCCGATCACGGCGAGGTGGTCTCCGTTGATCTCCGGGATCACCATGGGCACGTCGGGCGTGCCGCGGTGCGCCGAATTGTTGGAGACGACGGGGATCTCGAGCTTTGCGTATTTCTCTTCCAGCGCCCTGATCTCGTCCTTTTTCATGTTGACGGCGCAGAAGATGAAGTCCACCTTCCCTGCGAGTTTTTCCGCGTCCGCCTCTGCGTCCATCACGGTCATATCCTTCGCATAAGCGGGGATGGGGGAGCTCATTGCCCATTTGTCACCCACTGCCTCGGGGTATTTTTTGCCCGCCGAACGCGCGCTCGCAAGGAGCGCCGCAGGCGTGAAGAGGGGATGACCGTCGAGCAGGGTCACAAAGCGCTGCCCCACCATGCCCGTCGCGCCGACGATGCCGACGCGGTACGTTTTTTTCTGCATAAGTGTTCTCCTTATAATATGATATGTTTTGCGATATAAGAATTTTCTGCGCCGTACGCGCCGCGTACGTTATAAAAAAACAGAGAGAAGCAACCGCTCCTCTCTCGCTTTCGCAGTAGTGCCGAAAAAGCGCTTCACCGGGGGCGGTGACAGGAATAAAGGTATTCTCCCGTACTCCCAGCGCGCCGCATAAGGCGTCCGGCACGCTTCGGCGGCGATACCCTTTTCCGCGGGCGTAATAACGGAAAAGCCTTATTCTCTTCCTCCGCACGCGGTACTCATGTTCTGCCGCTCCTCTTTTTAGCGAGATAATTTTACCATACAGTCACATAAAAATCAAGGAATTTGGCTCAATTCAATTGAAATATTTTGCGATTTGTAGTACAATATGCGGGATAGCGGTTTTCCGCTTTCGCAGCAAAGCACTTTTATTTCGGAGAAACTTCATGGCAGACAGAGAAAAGAAAGGACTCATCGCCCGTTGGCTGGAGGGGAAGGAGCGGAGCGAGGACTATGCCCGCAGCACGCTCCCCACGAACCGTTGGGCGCTCTTCTGGGATATTTTCAAGGGCAGGTTCGGCAAACTCGTGCTTGTCAACCTGCTCATGCTCGTCACTTTCCTGCCGCTCGCCGCAGTCATCGTCTGGCGTATCCTCGCAATGGGTACCCAGCAGATCGTCGGTCCTTACGGCGCGGGGCTGGGCGTGGGCTATCCCGTCATCCCCAACGTTTCCGGCGTCGCGGAAATGACGGTGTTCGAAATGGATCTTCTGTTCTTCGTGCTCTTCATCCCCGCGGGCGCCATCGCCGCGCTCGGGATCTCGGGCGGCGGCTATATCATCCGCAACCTCATCTGGACGGAGGGCATCTTCGTCGCCAACGATTTCCTCCGCGGGATCAGGCGCAACTACTGGAACGTTCTGGAAGCGGTGCTCTTTTTCACCATCTTCCTCTTCCTCGCGCGCACGACGGGGAACCTCGCCGACTGGCTGATCGCGGCGGGCTCGCCCATGGCGGGCTGGCTGATCGCCTCCAAGATCGTGGGCTATATCCTCATGGTGTTCGCGCTCCTCGTCGCAATGTGGATGATCTCTCTCGGCATCAGCTATAAGCAGGGGCCTTGGGCGCTCTTCCGCAATGCCGTCGTCATGACGGTCGGTACCTTCCCGCAGACGCTCTTTTTCGTGGCGTGCGCCACCTGGCCCATCTTCCTCACGATGTTCGGCGGGTCGTTCTTCACCGTCATCGGTCTGCTCCTGCTCATCTTCCTGGCGTTTTCCTATGCGCTCCTCGTATGGCTGGATTTCTCGCAGTGGGCGTTCGATAAGTTCGTCAACCCCAACATGGGTATTGCGACGGGCAGAGGACTTTACAACAAAGACAAGGCGCCCCGTCCCGCCGCCGCCGTGGTCAACAACAGCGCTTCCGACAGCGCCGCCATGCGCGAATACCGCCGCATGATCGTGGCGCAGGGGAAGAGCAAACTGGTGTGCCGTCCCATCAAGCCCATCGACGACGAGCTCGAGGTGTATCAGCTTCCCGAATCCTTCTCGCGCGACGACCTGCAGAAGCTCAGGGAGAGCAAGCAGGCGATCGAGGACGACACCAAGGCGTTCGAAGAGGAACACAAGAACGACGAGCGCTATGTGGAATACAACCGCGAGTTTGAAGAGGCGCAGCGCGCCCTCGAGGACGAGGACGGCAAAAAGAAAAAGAAGAAAAAACCCACCCCGCCCAAGATGCTCAACAAACGCTGACCATGACGCAGGCATACGATCATCTCTCGGAATGGTTTGAATACTTGAACGACGACTGCGACTATCCTGCATGGTCGCAGTATTTTCTTTCGGGGCTCGCCGCGCTCGGCGCCGGAAGGAAGGGGCTGGAGCTGGGCTGCGGGAGCGGCGCGTTCTGCCGTGCGCTCACAAAGGCGGGTTATGCGATGACGGGCGCCGATCTTTCTCTGCCCATGCTCGATAAAGCCGTCCGTCTCGCGCGCGAAGAGGGCGTATCCGTCCGCTATCTGCAGGCGGACGCGGCGCGCCTTTGCACGCACGAGAAGTTCGATTTTATCCTCGCGCCCAACGACTGCTATAATTACATCGCGCCGCAAAAACTCCCCGCGGCGTTCCGCCATGCGGCGGCGAACCTCAAAAAAGGGGGGATTTTCTGGGCGGATGTGAGCTCTGCGTACAAACTCCGCACAAAAGTTGCAAATAATATGTTCGCGGACGACCGCGACGAGGTGACATATCTCGCCTTTTCGCACCTCTTTGCGGACAGGGTGGAGCTGGACGTCACGCTCTTTGTGCGCCGTACGGACGGCACGTTCGACCGCTTCGACGAACGGCATATCCAATATATTCACGAGGAGGATGCGCTTGTCGCCGCGCTTGCGGGCGCCGGACTGGAAGTGCTGCGCGTCGAGGGACACCTCGGCGCGGAAAAGCGCGGGAGCGACAGGCTGAACTTTATATGCCGCAGACTGTGAGCATGATCTATAAGGCGCTGGTGTTTGAAAAGGCGGTCTCTCTCGCCGTGCTCGATACGACCGCGCTCGTCAACGAGGCGATACGCCGCCATCGGCTCTCGCCCGTCGCGGCGGCGGCGCTCGGCCGCACCATGACGGCAGCCGCATATCTTGCAAGCTGGCTCAAAGAGGACGCGAGTTCGCTCTCCGTCTCCGTCGCGGGCGACGGTGCGGGCGGCAAGATCGGCGTCTGTTCGGACGGGGGGCTCAACGTCCGCGGCTTTATCGAGCATCCCGGTGTCGAACTCCCGCCCCGCGCGGATGGCAAGCTGGATGTGGGCGGCTGCGTGGGAAGATCGGGCACGCTCACCGTCATCCGCGACGATGGCGAGGGGATCCCCTTCGTGGGGACGAGCGAACTCGTTTCGGGCGAGATCGCCGAAGATTTTTCTGCATATTTTCTGACGAGCGAACAGCGCCCGACCGCCATTGCGCTCGGCGTGAAGATCGCGCCCGACGGAACATGCTCCGGCGCGGGCGGGGTGTTTTTGCAGCCGCTCCCCGGTGCCGACGAGGAGACGCTCGTCCGCACGGAGCGTGCGATCGGGGCGTATGCCGCGCTCTCTTCCGTCATCGAGCGGGAGGGCGCGCAGCGCATTCTGCACGATTTCGATATTACAGGGCTCTCCGAACGCGAAGTCCGTTTCCGCTGCCATTGTTCGCGGGAGCGGGCGGCGTCCGCCGTGCTCTCCGTCGGAAGGAAGGAGGCGGAAAACATCGTGCGCGAAGAGGGGAGCATCGTCGTGCACTGCCATTACTGCAATACAGATTATACGTTTGACGGAGAGGACGTCGCACGCCTCTTCGGGGAGAATTCATGACGGATAACGTACAAAAGTTTGAACTCAGCGAGGAGAACCTGCTCGAAAGCGCCGAACGGCGCTTTCAGGACGGCGACTATCTCGGCGCGCTCACCATGCTCAACAAACGGAGCGAGCGCTTTCCGCCGGGGGCGGACGCCCAGGCGCTCTACGCCGATATTTACGAGGCGATGGAGCTGTGGCAGCTCGCCGCCGACGCATGGTTCCGCTTTCTCGACGTCTGTAACGAGGCGGATTTCGGCGAGGGATACGAGGGGCTTGCCGTCGCGTTCATGAACATGGGCAACGACGTGCAGTCCGCGCTCTATTACCACCGTTCCTTTGCGGAGGACGGGGAGATCCCGCCCGAGGCGATCGCGGAACTCGGTTCCATGATTGAGCGCGCAAAGCCGCCCCGTCTCAGGCTCGTTCACGCCGCGGGCGCGCCCGAACCCGAGGTGCTTGCCGAGGGGCTTGCGCTCCTTAAATCGGGCGAGCTCGAGAAGGCGCGCGAGACGCTGCTCTCCGTCGACGAAGAGAGCTCCGATTATCCCTCCGCCGCAGGGCTCGCGGCAATGTGCACGCTCATGCTTGGCGACGAGGAGAGCGCGGAGAGGGCGTGCGAGGAGCTGCTCGGCGCCCATCCCGAGAACGTGCAGGCGCTCACCACATACTGCGCCGTGCTCGGCGCCCGCGGGAAAACGGAGGAGGCGAAGGAAGTCGCCCGCCGCCTTTCAAAGCTGCATACGGACGCAACGGACGATCTGTACCGCATCGCAACGGCGCTGTGCGAAACGGGGCTGGACGAAGAGGCGTACCGCACGCTGGAAAAACTCCGCGACCGCATCCCGTACGACGAAGTCACGCTCTATTTTCTTGCGGTTTCCGCCTGGCGCACGGGCAGGACGGACGAGGCGATCGCCGCGCTCGAACTGCTCACCACGGTATATCCGCGCAAGGCGGTCGCGGCATACTATCTCGAGCGCATGCGCACCGTCCGCGACGGCGAAGGACAGGCGTTTTCCATGAACTATTTCTACCGCCTGCCCGAGGATGAATACTCCGCCGTGGCGAATTTTCTGCTCAGCGCGTCCACGATGGAGGAGCGCGAGGCGCGCCGCGTGGCGGAGCTCCCGCAGCTGAACGAGTTTTTCCGCCTTGCGTTCGACGAGATGGAGGGGCGGGACGATAAACTCAAGCTGCTCGCCGTGCGCGTCGCGGATCGCACGCGTTCCGACGAATTCCTGCGCGATGTGCTCCTGGACAGCGCGGGCGACGAATATGTGAAGATCGCCATCATGCACACGCTCGCCATGCGCAACGAGGAAGATTCCTTCGGCGTGGTGCTGTGCAACATCTATAAGGAGTACGTCACGCACACGCTGGAGATCGGCGAAAAGAAGCGGGAGGCATTCCTGAAAGCGTTTGCCGACGTCTATGCCAAGTTCGCCGTGTTCAGCGAGGAGAACGCGGGCAAGATCTGCGCGGCGGCGGAGGATATCTACCTCACGCTCGAAGAGAGCGACGCACTCTCCTTCTGTGAAGAACGCGCGGCGCTCGCCGCGGCGATCTACCGCGAATCCCGCCTTGAGGGCGGGGAGCGCAAGTTCGACGAGATCGTAAAAATGTTCGAGGCGAACAAATTCGTGGTGGAAGAGATCCTCAATTACATGATGTAACGACGCGGGCATACATCAAAAATAAAACGATACGGGTAAGAATATGAAAAAGCTCATCGATTTTGACGGCTTGTTCGACGAAAAACTCAACGAATATATGCACATGAACGCGGGCAAATACACCGAAAAGCAGTGGGAAAACATCATTCCCAAACTCTATAAGCAGTTCGGCGATACCTTCGTTGCCAAAGCCGGCAACACGCCCAAGGGCTATTACGCGGATATGAGCGACGACGAGCTCGTGGCAACGCTCGTGCGCCATGTGGAGGAGGATGTTCCCGTCTCCGACTTTTTGTGCCGCGAGCTGGAAAAACGGGGCTGTCCCGAAGCGCTTCTGCCGCTCATTGCCTCCGAAAACGAGGAGCTCGTCACGTTCGCAGTCAATCTCGCGGGCGAAAATGTGCGCGCATTTCCCGCCTATTTCGACCTTCTCGTGCGTGACGGCAACGAGGACGTGAAGGATGCCGTCAGCGAACAGCTCAAAAACGGCGCCGACGCCGCCAAGGAACGGGCGCTCGCGCTGTACGAAAGCGGCGTGGAGCGCGAGCGCATGCTCGAGATCCTCTCCCGCTGCAAGGAGCGCGACGACCGCGTTTTCGAGATCCTTCTGCGCGAATTCCGCACGGGGGACGAGGTTCCCATGCACGCGAGCTATCTTGCCGCGTACGGCGACGAGCGCGCTCTGCCCGTCCTGCTCGAGTATATCGACCGCGACGATATCAACTATCTTGAGTATCAGGAACTCAAATACGCCATCGAGGCGCTCGGCGGCGAATATACCCGTCCGCGTGATTTTTCCGACGATAAGTATTATCAGGAGATCATGGAGCAGTCGCAAATGCCCGTCGAACCCGAAAAAAAGACGGACGCATGAGCGGGAACTTTATACAAGCGGGCGGCGGCACGTTTTCGTGCCGCCGCCCGCTTGTATATGCTTTATATAAGGAATTATCCGATCTCGGCGCGGTCGCCGTCGATGCGTATGTCGCTTTTCCAGAAGGCGGAGAGCCCCGCCTCCAGCGCCGCGTAGTCGGCGCAGGCGATCGTCTCCACGGCGGAGTGCATCGCAAGCTGCGGCAGTCCGATGTCTGCGGTGAGGATCCCTGCCTGTCCGAGGCTGATGGTGCCGAGCGTCGATCCGCTGCGCATATCCGAGCGGTTGTAAAATGTCTGCAGCGGCGCGCCTGCCCGCCCGAACACCGTTCTGACGACTGCGGCGGAGAGGGCGTCCGTCGCATACGCGCCGTTCGCGTGCGCTTTGAGCGCCGCTCCCTTGCCGAGGTATGCGCGGTCGGAGGGGTCGAATTTTGCGGCATAATTGGGGTGGAAGCCCTGCGCGTTGTCGAGCGAGATGCAGAAGGAGGCTGCGAGCGCGGCGTAATACTCGGCGCGGGTCATCCCCTGCGCCTCGGCGATGCGCACGAGCACGGCGCGCAGGAAGTCGCTCGCGGCGCCCGCGCGCGTATGGCTGCCGATCTCCTCGCTGTCAAGGCATGCCGCAACGCACACGCCCGTCGCCTCTCCCTGCGCCAGCGTGCGGATGGAGGCGAACACGCTCGCAAGGTTATCCAGCCGCGGCGCAGAGAAAAATTCGTTTTCCGCACCCCAGAAATAGGGCTTTCCCGCGCATGCGGCGAACAGATCGAAGGAGACGGGGCTGCCGAGCAGCTCTGCCAGCCGTTTCCCGCCCAGGGTCAGAAGGGGCAGGTTTTCCTGCAGATTGGGCGCAAACTTTTCGTTTGCGTCGCGGTTGAGGTGTATGGCGAGGGAGGGGAGCGAAACGGTGAAGTCGCTTGCAAACGTGCGCGAGACGAGCGCGCCGTCCTCTTCGTACACCGTGCGTCCGGCAAGGCGGAGCGGGCGGTCGAAGAAGGTGTACCAGAGCCCGCCGCCGTACGGCTCCGTATTCAGGCGCGTGTACGTCCCGTCCGAGAGCTCGCCGTTCTCTTTGAGTTTGAGGCAGGGCGAGTCGGTATGGCTCGCCACGATCTTGAATCCCTTCGCGGCGTCTCCGCCCGTAAAAGCGATCACGGCGCTCCCGCCCCGCACGACGAAGTATTTGCCCTGCGGCGCGAGCGTCCACGGCGCGCGTTCGTCCAGTTCGCAGAAACCGTGCGCTCTGAGGAATGCCCGCGCGTTGTCCGCTGCATTGTATGCGGTGTAGGATGTCCCGAGAAAGCCGCTCAGCCCGTCCATCAGCTGTGAAAGATCCTGCATATAATACCACCTGGCCGTCCGTGAATATTTTCGTGAGTATTATAGCGCGGACGCGCGCAAAATGCAACCAAAATGGGGCGCAGAGCTGCCCCGCACAGCCCGCAGGCGATAAAAAGCGCATAAATTTTGTAAAACCCTCTTGTCAAATTCCCTTGACTGTGCTACAATGTGTTGGTGTGAATAAAAGGAGATGACACAATATGTGGTTTGACGAAAGCGTATTTTACCAGATCTATCCTCTCGGATTCTGCGGTGCGGAGCGCGAGAACGACTTCGGCGAAACGCGCCACAGGCTTTCGAAGATCGGGGCGGAGATCCCCCGTCTGAAAGAGCTCGGCGTGGGGGCGGTGCTCTTCAATCCGCTCTTCGAGAGCGAGCGGCACGGCTACGACACGGTGGATTTTTATAAGATCGACCGCCGCCTCGGCACCAACGAGGAATTCAGGGCGCTCGTGGAGGCGTTCCACGCGGCGGGGATACGCGTCGTGCTCGACGGCGTGTTCAACCACGTCGGCAGAATGTTCCCGCCCTTTCAGGAAGTGCTGCAAAAACGGGAGGGGACGGATTACCGTTTCTGGTTCAACATCAATTTCTGGGGCAATTCCCGCTATAACGACGGACTGGATTACGAGAACTGGGAGGGGCATCCCGAACTCGTCAAGCTGCGGCTGGAAAATCAGGACGTGCAGAACTACCTCATGGACGCGGTGCGGTTCTGGATCAGAGAGTTCGGCATCGACGGATTGCGCCTCGACGTGAGCTATCTGCTCCCGCCGTGGTTCATGGAGCTCCTGCGCCGCACGGTCAATGCCGAGAAGGAGGCGTTTTTCCTCGTCGGCGAGGTCATCCACAACAACAACTTCCAGCAGAACGTCTGCCCGGAGCGCCTCGATTCCATCACAAATTACGAGGGGTTCCGCAGTATGGTCTCGGCGTTCAATTCGAACAACCTCTTCGAGATCGAGCACTCCATGAGCCGCCTGTTCGCCGATACGCCGTGGGCGCTCTTCAAAGGCAAGCACCTTCTCAACTTTGTCGATAATCACGACGTCGAGCGCGCCTGCACCGCACTCAGAAACAAGGAAAACCTTCTCAATCTCTATACGCTGCTCTTCACGATGCCCGGGATCCCCTGCATTTATTACGGTTCGGAGTTCGGCATCGAGGGGGACAAGTCCGATCTCGATTATAAGCTCCGTCCCTGCATCGATAACATCGATAAGACTGCGCACCCCGAGCTCGTCGCACACATTCAAAAACTTGCCGCGATCAGAAAGAGCTGCCCTGCGCTCAGCTACGGCACCTATGCCAAGGCGACCTGCATGAACACCAACTTCTCCTTCGTGCGCGAGTGGAACGGGGAAAAGATGATCGTCGCCGTCAACATCGGCGAAGGAGACTGCACCGTACGCGTGGAAGAGGCGGAGGGGGTCAACCTTCTCGACGGTCAGGTGCGCAACCTCAACGATATCTATCTCCCGCCGCATACCGCGTGCGTGTATAAAAAGAACTGACCGCCCGTCTTTCCCGACGGGGCGTGAGGAAAAAGCAAGCCGCGCGGCGCCCGAAAACGGGCGCTGCGCGGCTTATCGTCTGCTGCGGGCGGGATCATATCTTCTTGACGAACGATCTCCTGCGCTTATGCTGCACGCTGCGGAAGTTTTTCCAAAGGTTATGGATGCTGTAATTGTTCTCGAGGTTGAGGTTGGTCTCGCAGTATTGCGCCGTGCCCTGCGTGAGCATGCGCATGATCTCGTCGATCATCACAAGGCTTACGCCGCGGTATGCCGGCACGACGCCGATGAGCGCAAGGTCGATGATCTCGGGCTTTTTTACGGAGCGCAGAACGCGGAAGATGGTGGGGAGGGTGAGGCGCCCGCCCGATTTCTGCACCGCTCTTGCGATGGAGGGAAAACAGAGCCCGAAGCAGACGGGCTTTTCGTTTTCGTCAAGCACCATGGCGATATAGCGCACGTCGATGAGGAGCTTGAAGTTCTTCACGAGCTCCCGTTTCATTTTTTCCGTAAAGGGCACCGTGCCGTAGATCTCGGCGTAGGTATCGTCGAGGAGGCGGAAAAAGTCGTCTTTGTAGCGTTCGATGAATTCTTTCGCGTTTTTTGCGTCGCTCATGTGCAGGTTGAACCGTTTCAGCAGCTTTTCGCGCATATCGCGGATGCGCGGATCGGGCGTTTCGGGCGCATAGAGCTTGTGTTCGATCCAGTCGACTTCCTTTTCGTACCCGAGATTTTCGATGAGTTTCTGATAGTAAGGGTAGTTATACTGTTCCTCGAAGGTGGAGAGCTCGTCGAACCCTTCGATGAGCAGCCCCTCGCGCTCCAGATCGGAAAACCCGAGCGGTCCCACGACTTCCTCCATGCCCTTGCGCTTTGCCCACGCTTCCACCGCGCCGAAGAGGGCGTCGGCTGCCTCCTGGTCGTCGAGGCAGTCGAACCGCGTAAAGCGCACGCGCTTTTGCTTCCATTTTTCGTTGCTCTTCCGCTGCAGGATCCCCGAGATGCGTCCCACGACCTTCTTTCCGCGGTATGCAAGATAGTACACCGCCTCCGCGTCGTCGTAATAGTGGTAGTCTTTGCGAAAGAGTTTCATCTCGTCGGAATACAGGGGCGGGACGAAACAGGGGTTGTTTTTATAGAGCCTGAGCGGAAACTGCACAAACGCTCTGCGCTGGCTGCGCGTTCTCACTTCTCTGATCGTGATCATGTCATATTCTCCTGTGACAAATTCCTCTCTTAGTATAATCATGAAAGGGGGAATTGTCAAGAAAACGCACAGTTTTTTGTTGGAATCATGCACATTTTGCCGAGAGCAAAGTTGACAATCCGCAGGGCAGGGTATATAATATTTGCAAATGATTGAAGAATTTACCGCCATTGTGCCGGCGCCTGCGGGCGCCGAGGAACGCATCGTCTCCGTCTATATCCCGAAGGGCGGGCGTCCCTGCGCCGTGCTCTACCTCTTCGACGGACAGACCGCATTTTTCGATGAGCGGTCGCCGTACGGCGGGAGCCTGCGGCTCGGGGAATTTCTCGATGCAAACGGAATCCCGCTCCTCGTCGTCGGCGTCGCGTGCGATAGGAAGAACAGACTCGCGGAGTATTCGCCCTTTCCCTTCCGCGTGAACGAGAACATCGTCTCCGAGGGCAAGGGGAAGGTGTTCATGGACTGGCTCACGGGCACCCTCAAACCGCATATCGACGGCAGGTACGGCACGCATTTTGACCGTTCCCACACGTTTATCATGGGCAGTTCGATGGGCGGACTGATGGCGATGTACGCGCTTGCGGAGTACGGGCATATCTTTTCGCGCGCGGTCTCTATGTCGGCAGCCGTCTGGACGGATCCCGAAAAGAGCGCGGCGTTCGTAAAGAAGTTCGCGCCCGACGCGGCGCTGTACTTCGATTACGGCACGGCGGAGATGAGCGCGCTCTTTCCCAACCAGCGCCCCGCGCTTGCGGCGGTCAGAGCGGCGCTCGGGGAATGGGGCGGCGAATATGTGTTCGAAATGATCAGGGGCGCGAAGCATACCGAAAAGGCATGGCGCAGGCGCCTTCCCGCGGCGATGCGCTTTTTGGGATTTACGGTGCGGGACTGAGTTTTACGGGTCGGATGCGCGGCGGAAGTGCCGCGAGGGGGTACGGATATGAAAAACTTTATCTTTCTTTCTCCGAATTTTCCGGAGAGCTACTGGCGTTTCTGCGCCGCGCTGAAAGAGCGCGGGCTCAACGTCCTCGGGATCGGGGACTGTCCTTACGATGAACTCAGACCCGAGCTTCGGGCGGCGCTCACGGAGTATTACAGGGTCGGTTCGCTGGAAAATTACGACGAGGTGTACCGCGCCGTCGCCTTTTTCGCCTTCCGGTACGGCAGGATCGACTGGCTCGAGAGCAACAACGAATACTGGCTGGAACAGAACGCGCGCCTGCGCGACGATTTCAATATTTCCACGGGATTCCGCTCCGCCGATATGCCGCCCGTCAAATTCAAATCGAAGATGAAGGCGCGCTACGAGGCGGCGGGCATTCCCGTCGCGCGTTACCGCATGGCGGACGACTATGCCGCGTGTGCGGCGTTCCTCAAAGAGGTCGGGCGCGCCGTCGTCAAGCCCGATAACGGCGTGGGCGCGAACGCGACCTACCGCATCGCATGCGAGGACGATCTCAAAAAATTCTTCGCGGCGGGGCATGCGGGCTATATCATGGAGGAATATATCGACGGCACCATCTGCTCGTACGACGCGATCATCGACGGCGCGGGGCAGCCCGTGTTCGAGACGGGCAACGTCACGCCCGGATCGCTCATGGATGTGGTGAACGAGCGCGCGGAGAGCTGTTTTTATATTGTAAAGGAACTCTCCGACGAGGTGCGCGCAAAGGGCAGGGCGGCGGTGAAGTCCTTCGGGGTAAAGAGCCGCTTTGTGCACTTCGAGTTTTTCCGTCTGAATGCGGACTGCCATCTCGGCAAAAAGGGCGATATCGTCGCGCTCGAAGTAAATATGCGCCCCTCGGGCGGCTGTTCTCCCGATATGATGAACTACGCGAACGGAACGGACGTCTACCGGATCTGGGCAGATATGATTGCGGGCATCCCTCCCGCCGGGGCATGCCGCGAAAAATCCTTCTGCGCGTTCATCGGCAGGCGGAAGGAGCACGTTTACGCGCTCCCGCACGACGCGATCCTGCAAAAATACGGCGCCTGCCTCAAAGAGTACGGCGAGGTCGATAAGGCGCTCGCGCCCGCCATGGGGGATTACCGCTACATCGCATGTTTTCCCACGGAGGCGGAGGTCTGCGCTTTCTTTAAAGATCTTTCCCGATAATTTTTTACGGACGGCGTTTTGCCGTCCGTAATTTATGGTTCGTAATATATAATATGGAAAAAAGGGGCGATCTGCACGGGAACGCATGCGGCGCATGCCCTGTACGGAGAAGAATTGTTCGCAAATGCGAACTTTTTTTGAAAAAATGACCTTCAAACAGTTGACACGGCGCGGACTTCGTGATAGAATAAGACCGTAGTTCGCCAAGGCGAACAAAAAATCAAAGGAAGATTAGTTCGCTTATGCGAACCTCGCCGCAGAGGGCGGCGTGAAAGGAGATGTAACAATGCCGTTAGTACTTGCGCCCATCGGGCAGGAAGTGAGGATCGTGAAGATCGTTGCAGACGAAAAGACGAAAAAGCACCTTGCCAATCTCGGGCTGCTCGTCGATGCAACCGTCACGGTGCTCTCTTCGGCGGGCGGCAGCACCGTATGCCGCGTAAAGGAGGGCAGGCTCGCCCTCGACAGGAACGTTGCCGCGCATATCTATGTCGCGTAACGCAGAACAACGCATTTATTTTTCGGAGGTACGATAAAGTAACTATGCAAAAATTGTTGGAGGATTTCGTCCCCGGCGAGAAAGGCGTCATCGTCGCCGTCGCGGGGGAGGGGCGCATCAGGAGGCGGCTCTTCGATATGGGCGTTACGCCCGGCGCGGAAGTCGTGATGCGGAAAAAGGCGCCGCTCGGGGATCCCATCGAGATCACCCTGCGCGGTTATGAACTTACGCTCCGCAAAACGGAGGCGGCATGTGTGACGATGGAGGTGAAAAAATGAAGCAATTCGCCTTGGCGGGCAACCCCAACTGCGGGAAGACCACGCTGTTCAACCTCCTCACGGGATCCACGGCGTACGTCGGCAACTGGCCGGGCGTCACGGTGGATAAGAAGGTCGGTACATACAAGAAGGGCGCCGAGCCCGTTCAGATCGTCGATCTGCCCGGGATCTACTCGCTCTCGCCCTATACGCCCGAAGAGGTCATCTCGCGGAACTTCATTCTCGAAGAGAAGCCCGCCTGCGTCATCAACATCGTAGACGCGACCAACCTCGAACGCAACCTCTATCTCACGACTCAGCTCATGGAGATCGATGTTCCCATCGTCATCGCGCTCAACATGATGGACGCGGTGGAAAAGACGGGCGATACCATCGACGCAAAGCTCCTGGAAGAGAAGATCGGGCTCCCCGTCGTCGCCATCTCGGCGCTCAGGGGAACGGGCATCAAGGAACTCATGGACAGAGCCATCTCCGTCTCCAATAAGGGGCGCGAGGGGGTCACCGTCCTCAGGGATTCGCCCATCGCGCACCTCGTGCAGGATGTGAACATCGCACTCAAAGCGCAGGGCGTGGGCGCGCCGCTCTTCCATGCGGTAAAGCTCTCCGAAATGGACGAGATCGAGACGCAGATGCACCCCGAGCTCGTCAAGATGGTCGATGAATTCAAATCCACCTTCAAAGACGATACCTTCGGGACAGACCTCGAAGCGGTCGTCGCGGACGCGCGCTACAAATATATTTCGGCAAACTATTCCTCCGCGTATACCCGCAGGGGCGCGAAGGGGGAGAAGCTCACCAAGAGCGATAAAGCAGATAAGGTGCTCACGCACCGCGTCTGGGGTATTCCCATCTTTATCGTCATCCTCTTCGTCATCTTCCACCTCACATTCTCGGAGGATCTCTTCTACATCAGCGCCATCGCGGGCGGCTTGCCCACGCTGGAAGACCTCGGCATGAACATGGAGAACGGCGCCGTTACGCTGCTTGCATGTTTCTACGACGGCGCGGTATTCTCGCCGGGCGTGATCTTTACGAACCTGCTCAACTGGGTGCTCGAATGGATCAACGTGCTTGCGGAAATGGCGTGCGCCAATGCGGCTCCCTGGGTCGGCAGTTTCATCGTCGACGGGATCCTGGGCGGCGTGTTCGCGGTGCTCGGGTTTATTCCCCAGATCCTCACGCTCTTCCTGTTCTTCTCCATTCTCGAAGATACCGGCTACATGGCGCGTATCGCGTTCATCCTCGACCGCATCTTCCGTAAGTTCGGGCTCTCCGGTAGAGCGTTCATGCCCATGGTCATGGGTTTCGGCTGCTCGCTGCCCGCAATGATCAACACCCGCACGCTCGCCGACGAAAAGGAGCGCACCTCCACCGTCCGCGTCATACCGTTCTTCTCGTGCGGGGCGAAACTGCCCATCCTCACGGCAGTCGCAGGCGCCATCGTCGCATACTACGGCGTGGGGAATGCGGACGTTATCACGATGTGCATGTATCTGCTGGGTATCTGCACGGCGATCGCAACCGTCATCCTCATGCGCTCTACGACGATGCGCGGCGAGGTTCCGCCCTTCATCATGGAACTCCCCGCATATCACGCGCCCCGTTTCCAGAGCCTCATGGTGCACCTGTGGGATAAGACGAAACACTACGTCAAAAAGGCGTTCACCATTATCCTGGCGTCGACCATCATCATCTGGTTCTTCTCGTCCTTCAACTGGAGATGGCAGTTCCTCATCAACGAGGACGGCGATAATCTCCGCATGAACGAGAGTATCCTCGGCTCCCTCGGAATGCTCATTCAGCCGCTCTTCACGCCGCTCGGGTTCGGCTCGCAGCTCGGCAGCGAATTCGGTTGGGTATTTGCCGTCGCAGCCATCACGGGACTTGTGGCGAAGGAGAACGTCATCGCAACGTTCGGCTCCCTTGCCGCGGTCATCGCGGGCTCGCTCATCTCCACGGAGGACGGCGTCTCGGAGGTCACCGCCATGATCCAGGGTACAGGGATCGGGATCCCCGGGCTCATCTCCTTCATCGCCTTCAACATGCTCACCATTCCCTGCTTTGCGGCTTGCGCAACGGCAAAGGCGGAGCTCCCCAAGGGCAAATTCAGGTGGACGCTGCTCTTCTGGCTCGCAACGAGCTACGTTGTCTCCACGGCGATCTATCTCATCGGCTCGTGGTGGTGGACGTGCTTCATCTTCATTGCAGCCGCGGCGGCAGCCGTTGCAGGGATCGTGCTCTGGAATAAAAAGCATCCCATGAAAAAAGAGGGCGCGATTGCGGGGCTCGATGAAGCGGCGCTCGACGAGGCCGCCCCCGGAGAGGACAGATCATGACATGGTACGAAATTCTCATCATCATTGCCGCGTGCCTGATCGTCGTCGGCGTCATCGTCTCGGCGATCATCCGCAAAAAGCACGGTAAAACGGGCTGCGGATGCGATTGCGGCGGCTGCGCGGGCTGTTCCGGCTGCTCGGCGTGTGCCGCGCACGGCAAGCGGGAAGAGGATGAGGATCCGAAAAAGCACACACGACAATCTCCATAAATCTTCGGAAAAGGGGAGCTCCTTGCGAGTTCCTCTTTTTCGTATATAAAAAATGTATATTATACGATTATATGCGTAAATAACGCCGAGTAAACGGTGGATTATGACATTTTAATGAATAATATTCCAAATGCGGACATTTGCTTGACAGAGCGCGCACATTTTTGTTATAATACTATGAAATAAATTTTTTATGTTATGCCGCGGCGGGGCAAACGAGCCGCGGCGTACCGGAAGAAGGCGTCATGATCTATTTCAACAACCGCTCCAATCTGTTGGAGGACATCAAGTATCACTACGAATTGCAGGACGTGAAGGAGCCCAATCTCTTCCGCGAGCTGTTCGACTACGAGTCCATCCCCAAGGTCGCGTTCAATAACCGTCATGTGCCCGTCAACATGCCCGACGAGATCTGGATGACGGATACGACCTTCCGCGACGGACAGCAGTCTACGTCGCCCTTTACTGTAAAGCAGATCGTCGATCTGTACAAGCTCATGAGCCGTCTCGGCGGTCCCAAGGGGCTCGTGCGCCAGTCGGAGTTTTTCATCTATTCCAAAAAGGATAAAGACGCGCTGCGCGCCTGCCAGGAGACGGGACTCAAATTCCCCGAGATCACCACATGGATCCGCGCGAATCCCAAGGACTTCGAGCTCGTAAAAGAGGCGGGCGTCGCCGAAACCGGCATTCTCGTGAGCTGTTCCGATTATCACATCTTCAAAAAGATGCACCTCACCCGCCGCCAGGCGCTCGATCAGTACCTCGGCATCGTCAAGAGCGCGCTCTCCATCGGGATCCGCCCGCGCTGCCATTTCGAGGATATCACCCGCGCCGATTTTTACGGCTTCGTCGTTCCGTTTGCAATGGAACTCATGCGCCTCTCCGAGGAGAGCGGCATTCCCATCAAGATCCGCATGTGCGATACGATGGGGTTCGGCGTCTCCTTCCCCGGCGCCTCCCTTCCCCGCAGCGTGCAGGGCATCGTATACGGTCTGTATCACTATGCGGGCGTGCCGCACGAGCTCCTGGAGTGGCACGGGCATAACGATTTTTACAAGGTCGTCTCCAATGCCTCCACGGCGTGGCTGTACGGCGCGTCTGCCGTCAACTGTTCGCTCCTCGGCATCGGGGAGCGCACGGGCAACTGCCCGCTCGAGGCGATGGCGGTCGAGTATGCGGGACTGCGCGGCACGATGGACGGCATGGATTTTACCGCCATTACCGAGATCGCCGATTACTTCGAAAAGGAGATCAACTACAATATCCCGCCCAAAACGCCGTTTGTGGGGCGCGCGTTCAATTCCACGCGCGCAGGCATCCATGCGGACGGCCTTCTGAAGGACGAGGAGATCTACAATATCTTCGATACGGCAAAGATCTTAAACCGTCCCGCGCGCGTCTCCGTCAACAAGACGAGCGGACTTGCGGGCATCGCGTTCTGGATCAACGATTTTTACAAACTTCCCGAAGAGCACCGCATCAACAAGAACGATCCGCTCGTCGTCGAAATGAAGGCGCGCATCGATGAAGAGTACGAAGAGGGGAGGAACAGCTCCTTCGGCGACGATGAGCTCGTCAACCTCATCTACGCCATCGATTCGCACCGTATCCGCGAGTTCGAGGCGTTCAGCCAGCAGTGACATATTCGACAGGATAATCCCTTATTTTCTGCGCCGCGTTTCTGAACGCGGCGCAAATTTTTTCCGAGCCCTTGACATTCCCCGCCGCATCGGCTATAATGTGGGTACAAAACGGAGGTAAAATATGGGAAACAAACCTTGGAAACAGAAACTTTCGTCGGTGTTCGATATCATCGGCGAGATCCTCGCGGTCGTCTATGTGCTCGTGTTCGCATTGCTGCTCATCGACGCGCAATGGCCCTTCCTGCAAAACGTGGGCTGGCTGTACAATACGTTCAAAGTCATCTGGATGTACGGCGGATTCGTGATCGCCGCGATCGTCGGGCTGGAGGCGATGGTCAAGCGGAACTTTTTCCTGTTCCTGATTTTTGCGATCCTGCTCGCCGTCTGCGTCATCTTCACGTTCTTCCCCGATACCTACGAAAATCTGCTCGGATTCATCCCCGCAGACTGATCAACGGCACAAAGCGCCCCGTCCGTACGGACGGGGCTTTCTCGTACAAATTTTTTTTTGCATTGCTCTTGAATTTTTTGCCGAAATATGATAGGATGATGATAGTTATTGAGAGAGGAGACCGATATGCAGGAGCAGGAACCCGCCGCAGAGCGGGAGACAGGTATCTGGAAAAAGATCTGGCACTTTTTTTACGTGTCCGTGCTGTCCGTCATCATTTCGGGGATCGTACGGGCGCTGGCGATCTATATCTTCGTTACGCCCAACGACTTTGCGCCGGGCGGTGTGAACGGCATCGCCGTTCTTTTGCAGGAGGGGACGGGCTGGAACTCCGGCATCTTTCTGATCATGCTCAACGTACCCCTGTTTTTTGTGGCGTTCTTTCTGATCGGAAAATACGGCGCGGTCATTTCCACGCTCTCCATGCTGCTCACTTCGGGGCTTCTCATCGTGTTCGATTATATCCCCGGCATGGAGTATATCTGTTATCAGCCCGAGGATAACCACATTCTCGCGGCGATCGCGGGCGGCGTGCTCCTCGGCGTGGCGCTCGCGGTAACGCTCAAAAGCTGCGGCACGAGCGGCGGGACGACGGTTCTTGCGTCGCTGGTCAACAAAAAATTCCGCAACCTGAGCGTGAGCGGCATGACCGCCGTGTTCGACGCGATCGTGGTGTTTGCCTCCTTCTTTGTATACAATCAGGGCATGGGCTTTACGGAAAAGCTCGAACCCGTCCTGCTGGCGCTCATCTCGCTCTTTGTCACGAGCAAGGTCTGCGACGTCATCCTGCAGGGCTTCAAGGCGGCGTACCGTTTCGAGATCATCACCAATCATCCCGAGGAGATCTCCGCCGAGATCATGCAGAAGCTCCATCACGGCGTTACGGAAGTCAATGCCACGGGCATGTATTCGCACGAGGGCAGGGCGATGCTCGTCTGCATCATCCGCAAGCGCCAGATCGGCGAAGTGCAGCGCATTCTGCGGAAATTTCCCGATACGTTCGCGTCCTTCTCGCCCGCGTCCGAAGTGTACGGAAAGTTTTTGAAGTGAAGGTCGGTCTGCACCGGCGCCGGAAAGGGCGGCGCGGTCGGAGGGCGCGCGGCAGTCTTTTCGGGGCAGATCTTTGGGATCCGCGGCGTCCGCCCGAAGGATCCGGAAAACAGCATAAGCAAGGCGAAAGCGCCGTACCGGGAAGGGTACGGCGCTTTGCTTTTTATATGGTGCCGCCGAGCGGATTTGAACCGCTATGCCTTGCGGCACAGGATTCTAAGTCCTGCGTGTCTGCCGGTTTCACCACGGCGGCGCTCATGTTATTATATCACGAACGCCTCCGCCGTGCAAGCGAAACGGGCGGGCTCCTCTTCAGAGTTTTTGCGGGGCGGGCTGTGCCGCAGGATTTACTTCGAGGGAAAACGCCTCCTTGCGGCGGTCTTTGCCCCAGAAGAAGAGGGCGACGCAGCCGGGGCCGACGTGCGAGCCCGTGCAAAGGTCGTAGTATTCGATGATGATGTCGTTCGCGCCGCGTTCGCGGAGCATGTCGGCGAGGAGAAGCGCGTCCTTCTCGCAGTCGGCATGGGCGATGGCGACGGTGCTCGTTTCGGGGCGGACGGCGCGCCTGGCAAAGATGTCCGCGATCGCCTCGAGCGCTTTTTTCCTGCCGCGCGCTCTTCCGCAGGATACGATCTTGGCGTTGTCGCTCGCGTCTGCCTGCAGGAGGGGCTTTATGTTGAGGAGCGTGCCCGCAATGGCGACGGTGCGCGAGATGCGTCCGCTGCGTCTGAGGTATTTCAGATCGTCTACCGTGAAAAAGCTGTTCATTTTATAGGTATTTTCTCTGACCCACTCGGCGCACGCCTCGGCGCTCTCGCCCATATCGCGCAGGTCTGCGACTTTCATGGCGATGAGCCCTTCGCCGAGGGAGGCGTTCGCGCTGTCGAGCACGAAGATCCTGCGGTCTGGATATTCTTCCTGTAATTTTCTGCCCGCCTCCTGCGCCTGAGCGAAGGTGCCGCTCACCCCCGAAGAGATGGTAAAGAGGAGCACGTCGCGTCCCTCTTCGAGCGCGGGGCGCAGCGCATCCTCAAACGTCGCGGAGGGGAGAAGGGAGGTCTTTGCCTCCGCGCCGCGGCGCATGGCGTCGTAAAAGTTCTTTGCGGTTTCAACGAAGGGCATATCCTCGCTGAAACAGGGGTGCTCCTCGCCGTCTACGATGTAATTGAAGGGGATAACGCGGATGTCGCGCGCGATGCGGATGTCGTTTGGAATGTTGGCTGCGGAATCCACAAAAATTGCAAACTTGTTCATACTTGATCTCCTCGGACGGATCTTTGCCGTCCCGTTCTGATTTTGGCGAATCTTCCTGCCACATGATCAGTATACTGTAAGGGAAAAATACGAACCACGCCTTTGGCGGCATCTTTTCGGCATCTTTTTGCTCATCTTCCTTGCAATACGCTTGTATAGCGGCGTCATCTTCACAAAAAACTGACACGAAAAACTTCACGCCAAAGGTGCGTAGCAATCAAAAGCGGCAAGATGAGCGTCTCAGACGAGGCGAAGCCCGCAGCGCGTGCCGTGTGGCACGGGCAAGGGGTTCAACAATGTATGAGCGCACAGTTTGCGCTTTTGATCGGGTTCGTATTACTCCCTTACAGTATACCATAAATTCTTCCGAACGTTACCCTATTTCCGCGCCGCGGCGCTCTCATTCTCGCCGGAAACTGTCTATCCGTAAAAATGAGCGCTCTACCCTGCGTGGAGGGGGCTCTACTCACGGTAGAGTTGGTAATTTTTACCTTTTTTCCGCAAATTTCTCCGTTTTCGCCCTCATTTTTTGCGCGGAGTGGGTGGACGGGCTCCGTCGCGCATAAGATAGTGCGTGAGGTGAAACTATGCTGGAAATGCTCTGTGCGATTTTATGCAGGCTGTTTTTCTTTACGGGCGCGGTGCGCGACGAAGGGTCGTATCCCAGGCCGCTGTCCGGGGAGGATGAGGAAAAGTATCTCTCGCTTGCCCGCGGCGGCGATAAGAACGCGCGCGATACGCTCATACGCCACAATATGCGGCTCGTGGCGCACGTCGTAAAAAAGTACACGGGCGCCGCCGAAACGGACGACATGATCTCGGTGGGGAGCATCGGGCTCATCAAGGCGATCGACAGTTACGAGCCCTCCCGCGGGACGCGCCTTGCGACGTATACGGCGCGGTGCATCGAGAACGAGATCCTCATGTTCATCCGCGCCGGGAAAAAACACAAGACGACGCTCTCTCTGTCCGATCCCGTCGGGACGGACAAGGACGGCAACGAACTCACGCTCATGGATCTTCTTTTCGAAAAGGAGGATAAGGTGTTCGGAAGTGTGGAACAGTCACTCATGCAGGAAAAGTTCCTCGCTGCCGTCAAACGCCTTCTGAACGAGCGGGAAACGGTCATCATCTGCCTCAGGTACGCGCTCACGGGCGGCGCGCCGCTCCCGCAGCGCGAGGTCGCGCGGCAGCTGAAGATCTCCCGTTCCTATGTTTCCCGCATCGAAAAGCGCGCGCTCGAAAAACTGCGGGAGGGGCTCAACCGCGAGGACTTCCTCGCCGACTGAATTGGTCTGCTTGCAGTATAATCCACGATAATACCTTCCATAAAAAATCGTGATTTGACGGGCGCGGACGCATCTGATATAATACGGAAAAGCCACGACGAAGAAAAGTAACGCGGGAAGCGTCCGCACAGAGAGCGGGGGAGGGTGCGATCCCCGACGGACGTCCGCGCGAAGAACACTTCCGAGCTGCAAACCCAAAGGGAACGAGTAGGGGCGCCGAAGACCGCTGCGTGAGTGCGGAGACCCTGTCTGGGGAAAAGTGACCGCTTTGCGGTAAATTAGGTGGCACCGCGGATACTTCGGCTATCCGTCCTAATACACGGACGGACAGCCGTTTTTTTATGCCCGTTCCCTCGGGAGGTAATAATTATGTGTGCGATCTTTGTGCTTACGGGCAAAAGTGTTCCGCTTGCGGACGCCGAAGCCGCGTTCTACGAGACGGTCTCGCGCGGACCCGATATGAGCTTTTTCGGCGAGATGGGGCAGGGCTATGCGGGATTCCACCGCCTCGCCATCATGGGGCTGAACGCCAAGGGCATGCAGCCCTTCCGCCGCGGGAAGAGCTTTGCCCTATGCAACGGGGAGCTGTACGGGTTCCGCAAGGAACGGGAGCGCCTCGAGGAGATGGGGTTTGCCTTTGTCTCCGATTCCGACTGCGAGATATTGCTCCCGCTCTACGAGCTGTACGGCACGGAGATGTTCGGGCGGCTGGATGCCGAGTTCGCCTGCGTCCTGTACGACGGCGATAAAAAGTCGTATATCGCGGCGCGCGATCCCATCGGCATCCGTCCGCTCTACTACGGTTATCTCCCGGGCGGGGAGATCGCCTTTGCAAGCGAGCCGAAGAACCTCGTCTCCGTCGTGAAGGGGAAGATCATGCCCTTCCCGCCCGGGCATTACTATGCGGACGGGAAATTCGTGTGCTACTGCGATATCGCCAAGGTCAGCCGCGTGGTTTCCGACGATCTCGATACGGTATGCGCCAACATCCGCGCAAAGCTCATTGCGGGCGTAAAAAAGCGGCTGGATGCCGACGCGCCCGTGGGATTCCTCCTCTCGGGCGGACTGGATTCCTCGCTCGTGTGTTCGATCGCGCAAAAGCTCCTCAAAAAGCCCATCCGCACCTTTGCCGTGGGCATGAAGAAGGACGCCATCGACCTGAAGTATGCAAAGCAGGTCGCCGACTACATCGGCAGCGATCATACGGAGATCTATATGACGCGCGAAGAGGTGCTCCGCTACCTTGAATTCGTCATCAAATCGCTCGCCACGTTCGATATCACCACCATCCGCGCGAGCATGGGGATGTACCTCATCTGCAAAAAGATACACACCATGACGAACGTGCGCGTGCTCCTCACGGGGGAGATCTCCGACGAGCTCTTCGGCTACAAATATACCGACTTCGCGCCCTCGCCCGAGGCGTTTCAGGAGGAATCGCAAAAGCGCGTTCGCGAGCTGCACATGTACGACGTCCTGCGCGCGGACAGGTGCATTTCCGTCAACTCCATGGAGGCGCGCGTGCCCTTCGGCGATCTCGATTTCGTAAAATACGTCATGGCGGTCGATCCCGCCAAAAAGATGAACGTGTACGGAAAGGGGAAGTACCTTCTGCGCCGTGCGTTCGAGGAGGGGGATTACCTCCCGCACGATCTGCTCTACCGTGAGAAGGCGGCGTTTTCCGACGCCGTCGGGCATTCGATGGTGGACGACCTCAAAGCGTACGCCGAGGAAAAATACGGCGACGACTGGCAGGATCTCGCCGGGCGCTATGCCTATCACGCGAGACCGTTCACGAAGGAGTCCCTCCTCTACCGGGAGATCTTCGAAAAATACTATCCCGGTCAGGCGCAGATGATCGCGGATTTCTGGATGCCCAACCGCGCGTGGAAGGGGTGCGACGTCAGCGATCCGTCCGCCCGCGTGCTCTCCAACTACGGCGACAGCGGAAAATAACGGGGAGCATTTCCTTTGCGCGCCCGCGGCAGAAGCCGCGGGCGCGCAAAACGTATGTGAAATGTGCCGAACGGTTGACTTTTTTTGCACAATATACTATAATGTTCAAAATATAACAGGAGAATAGATATGCGCATCGACGAGATTTTATCGCGCAAGCGGACGCTCTCTTTCGAGGTGTTCCCGCCCAAAAAGAAGGAAGGGGAAAAGGAGAAGATCTTTTCCGTCATCGACGAGCTCCGATCGCTCTCGCCCGATTTCATCTCCGTCACATACGGGGCGGGCGGTTCCAACTCCAAAAACGTGGTGGAGATCGCCGACTATATCCAAAATAAAGCGGGCATGAACGCGCTCGCGCATATCACGGGCGGACCGTCCTCCCCGCAGGATGTCGACGCCGTCGCGTCGGCGCTCAAAGAGAAGGGCGTCGAAAACGTGCTCTGCCTGCGCGGCGACAGACCGCAGGATTTTTCGGCGGAATACTGCAAGTATTTTGCGCACGCCACCGATCTTGCGCGCTACCTTGCGCCCTACGGGTTCACGCTGGGCGCCGCGTGCTACCCGGAGGGGCATATCGAGTGCGAAACGCTGTACGACGACCTCGTCAACATGAAAAAGAAGGAGGAGTGCGGGGCGAAGTTTTTCATTACCCAGCTCTTTTACGACAATTCCTATTATTACCGCCTCGTCAACGAGGCGCGGCGCATCGGGATCGGCGCGCCCATCATCCCGGGCATCATGCCGCTCGTCAATCCCAAAAATATCCGCCGCATCAAGGAGATGTGCGGCAGCGCCATCCCGCTCGAATTCCGCAACATGATCGAGATCTACGCCTCCCGTCCCGCAGTCATGGAAGAGATCGGCTATAACTACGCAGTCTATCAGATCATCGACCTCATCGCCAAGGGCGCGCCCGGGGTGCATCTGTACGTCATGAATAATCCCAAAACGGCAAAGGCGATCTGTTCCCGCCTTCAATCGGTGCTCCATGAACTTTTCTGAACTCAAAAAATCTGCGCTCTCTTACCTCGGCTTTTACGGAAAGCCCACCGAAGAGACGCTCGCGCTGATGGACGGCGCCGTCGAGGAGGCGCTCGCGCTCTCCCATTTCCGCGCGGAGGGGAAGATTTTTTCTTCCCCGCTTCCCTTTTTGTGCGAGGAACCGTACCGCAGCTTTCTGGCGGGCTGTTCGCAGTATGCGCTCGTCGTCATGACGCTCGGCTCGGAGGCGGAGCGCCGCATCCGTGCGCTCTTTCTGAGCGACCCCGTCCGTGCCGTCGTGCTCGACGCCTGCGCGAGCGCGCTCGTCGAGGCGCAGGGGGATGCGTGGGAGGAGCGATTCGGCGAAGAGCGCACCTTCCGCTTTTGTCCGGGCTACGGCGGGAGCGACGTAAAGGACGTGCGCTACATCTTCGAGGCGCTTCGTCCCGAAAAGACGCTCGGCGTCCAACTGCTCGAATCGGGGCTCATGGTGCCGCAGAAGTCGATGGCGGGCGTCGTCGGGATCGGAAAAAAGAGGGCAAGGTCGTGCGGCGCGTGCATGCTGCGCGAAACATGCAGGTTTCTGAAGGAGGGAACGCGATGCTACCGCTCGGGAAACAACTGATATTATTCGACGGCGGAATGGGCAGCGAACTGGAGCGCCGCGGGCTGGAGGGCATCCCCGAAGAGCTCAACATCACGCATGCCGGGGAGATCCGCGCCATACACCGCGCCTATGCGGAGGCGGGGGCGGATATCATCACCGCCAACTCCTTCGGGCTCAATGCCGTAAAATACAGGGGGAAATACTCCATAGCCGAGCTTGCCCGCGCGGCGGTGGAAAACGCGCGCGCCGCCGGGAAGGAAGTGTTCTTCGACGTCGGCCCCACGGGCGCGCTTTTAGCGCCCGTCGGCACGCTCTCCTTCGACGAGGCGTACAAGGCTTTTGCCGAGATCGCGCGCCTTACCTCAGACATGGTAGGGGGATATATCGTCGAAACCTTCTCCGATCTGTACGAACTCAAGGCGTGCGTGCTCGCGCTGAAGGAGCACTCCGATAAGCCCGTGTACGCAACCGTCACCTTCGATTCCACCGCGCGTACGCTCACGGGCTCCACGCCCGAGATCGTTGCGGAGCTTCTGGAGGGGCTCGGCGTCGACGCGCTCGGCGTGAACTGTTCGCTCGGACCGCAGGAGCTCCTTCCCATCGTGGAGCGTCTGCTCGCCGCGACCGATCTTCCCGTGATCGTTCAGCCCAACTGCGGGCTGCCCAAACTCAGAGAGGGCAGAACCTGTTACGACCTCACCGAGGACGAATTTGAATCGTGGATGCGCAGGTTCGTCGGAATGGGCGTTGCCGTTGTGGGCGGATGCTGCGGTACGACGCCCGCATATATCCGCCGCCTCGCTCCGCTCAGGGGGCGCCCCGTTCCCGCGCGCTGCATAAAAAAGGGAACGGTCGTCTGCTCCGCAACGCAGCGCCTCGTCATCGAAGACGTCAGGATCTGCGGCGAACGGCTGAACCCCACGGGCAAGAAGGCGCTCAAAGAGGCGTTGCTCGCAGAGAATTACGACTATCTTGTCTCCGAGGCGATCCGCCAGCAGGACGCGGGGGCAGACCTTCTCGACCTCAACGTCGGGATCCCCAAGATCGACGAACCCGCCGTCATGCGCCGCGCGGTCACGGCGGTGCAGGAGTACGTCGATCTGCCTCTCCAGATCGATTCGTCCTCTCCCGCCGCCATCGAGGCAGGCGTACGCTATTATAACGGCGTGCCGCTCGTCAACAGCGTCAACGGCGAGGAGGAGGTGATGGCGCGCGTCTTTCCCGTCGTCAAAAAATACGGCGCCGTCGTGCTGGGGCTCACCATGGATAAAAACGGCGTGCCGCGCACGGCAGAGGAGCGCTTCGCCATCGCAAAGCGCATCGTTGAGCGCGCCGAGCAGTACGGGATCCCCCGCCGCAGGGTGATGATCGATACGCTCGTCTTGACGGCGTCCGCCGAACAGCCGCTCGTCATGGAGACGGTGAAGGCGCTCTCGCTCGTGCGCACGCTGGGCGTAAAGACGGCGCTCGGCGTATCCAACGTCTCCTTCGGGCTCCCCAACCGCCCGCTCCTCAATAAAACGTTTCTTACGATGGCGATGACGTGCGGGCTGAATATGCCCATTCTGAATCCGCTCGACGGCGAGATGACGGGCGCGGTGAAGGCGTTCGCGGTGCTTGCGGATACGGACGCCGGTGCGGAGAAGTATATCGGCGCATACCGCGATTTCACGCCCGCGCAGCTTGCGGCGCCCGCGGCGGGTAAACCCGCCGCGTCGGAGGCGCCGACCGATCTTTACGGCTGTGTGAGGCGCGGGGTCAGGCAGGGCGTGCGCGAGGCGGCGGAGCGCGAACTGGCGGAAAAGGCGCCGCTCGACGTCGTCAACGACGTCCTCGTGAGGGCGCTCGAGGAGGTGGGCGCGCTCTACGAAAAAGGCGTGCTCTTTCTGCCCCAGCTCATCGCCTCGGCGGAGGCGGCAAAGGAGGCGTTCGCGGTCGTCGGTGAACACATGCCGAAGAACGCCGCCGGAAAGGGCACGGTCGTCGTCGCCACGGTTCACGGAGACGTGCACGATATCGGAAAAAACATCGTCAAAGTCGTGGCGCAGTCCTACGGATTCGAGGTCGTCGATCTCGGAAAGGACGTTCCCAAAGAAAAGGTCGTAGAGGCGGCGCTGCGGATCCGTCCGCTCGCCGTCGGGCTGTCCGCGCTCATGACGACGACGGTCGCCTCCATGGAGGAGACCATCCGCGCCCTGCGCGAGGCGGGCTGTACGGCAAAGATCTTTGTGGGCGGAGCGGTGCTTACGGCAGAGATCGCCCGCGAGATCGGCGCCGACTGCTACACTGCGAACGCGCTCGGATTCGTAAAGGCGCTGGAGAGCCTGTAAGAGGCAGCGTTATGCAATTTATCGAACTATCCCTTCGGCGGCTCGAAGAGGTCGAACGGGTGTTTCTGGAAATTTTCTCACGGGAGCCGTGGAACGACGCCTGGAGCGAGGAACAGCTCCGCAGATATATGCTCGAGATCATGGGAACGATAATTCTCTCTCGTTCGGTATGGAGGAGAACGGCGCGCTCGTCGCCATCGCGCTCGGCAGGGTCAAACACTGGTATGCGGGGACGGAGTATCTCGTCGAGGAGCTCGGCGTATTTCCCGCATGGCAGGGGCGCGGCGTAGGATCCGCGCTGCTTGCGGGCATGCGGCGCGTCCTCAAAACGAAAGGGGTCGGAACGGTCGTTTTGCTTACGGACCGTACGCTGCCCGCATATAAGTTTTACATCGGAAAGGGTTTTTCCGAGCAGAAGGAACAGGCGTTCCTGGTGAAAGAGCTTTGAACAACGCCGCGCGCTTGCATTATGGGCGCGCGGCGTGCTATAATGGAAAAAACAAACGCAGAGAAGGAGCAGCTATGAACGCAAAAACAAAACGCGCCAAAAAAACGTACGAGGAGATCAACCGCCGTCTCCGCGCGCTGGCGCTTCCATTTTTTCTGAACACGTGGGAAGAGGAGGCGATGCCGCCCGCCGGAAAGCCTTACAGGAACGGACAGCTCGTGGAACTCTCCGCAATGTCGTACGAGTACCGCACCGGAAAACGGTATACGGACTGCGTCAACGCGCTGTATGAGGCGCGCCGGGAGCTGGATCCCGTCCTCCGTCACGAGATCGAGGAGGCGAAAAAGGCCGCCGAAAAACTTGCAAAGATCCCCAAAGAGGATTACCTCAGGCATCAGAACGTTCTCCTGGAGGCGTATCCGAAATTCGTCGAGGCAAAAAATTCGGGCAGTTTCGCGCCCGTCAGACCTTATCTGAAGGAGATCATCCTCTTTAACCGCAGATATGCGGCGTGGGAGGAGACGGATTCGCTCAAGGGTTACGATATCCTGCTCGACGAGTACGAAGAGGGGATGACGGCGGAAAAATACGATGCGTTCTTTGCGCGCGTCAGGGAGGAGCTCGTTCCCTTCCTCAAAGAGGTGCTCCGCGCGCAGAAGCCCGTGCACCCCGCTTTCGCCACGCGCAGATTCCCCGCCGAGAAGCAGAGGGCGTTCTGCGAATACCTCGGCAAGGTCATGCTCTTCGAGAAAGATAAGACCATGATGGGCGAGAGCGAGCATCCGTACACAAACAACAACGGCAACTGCGACGTGCGCATCACCAATCATTACTACGAGAACGATTTGGCGAGCGCCATTTTCAGCGCCATCCACGAGATGGGGCATGCCCTGTACGAGCTGCAGGTCTCCGACGAGTTGCAGGATACGATGTCGGGCGGCGGGGCGTCCATGGCGATGCACGAGAGCCAGTCGCGCTTTTTCGAGAACATCGTGGGGCGCAGCAGGCAGTTCTGGGAGCGGCACTATCCCGTGCTCCGGGAGCATTTCCGCGAGGAGCTTGCGGACGTCACGCTCGACGATTTCCTGCGCTATATCAATCACGTCGGAACGGGGCTCGTGCGCACCGAGGCAGACGAGCTCACCTATCCGCTCCACGTTCTCATCCGCTACGAGATCGAAAAGGATATGATGGCGGGCAGGGTGACGGAGGAGAACGTCGAAGAAGTCTGGAATGCAAAATACAAGGAATATCTCGGTGTGGACGTACCGGATGCGGGAGTGGGCGTCGCGCAGGATATGCACTGGTACAGCGGCGAGTTCGGGTATTTTCCCACGTATGCGCTCGGTTCCGCATACGGCGCGCAGATGCTTGCGGCAATGAAACGTGATTTCGACGCGGATTCCGCAATGGGCGACGAAGATATCTCCGCGATCGCCGCATGGCTGAAAGAGCATATCCATAAGTACGGTGCCTCCCGTTCTCCCGCCGCCATCTTCGAGGCCGCCTGCGGCGCGCCCTTCGACGCACATTTTTATATCGACTATCTCAAAGAGAAGTACGCGTCCCTCAACGGGATCGCGCTGTAATGGGGGCGCGTATGGAGTATACCCTCGTAACGGGCGCATGCGGCGGATTGGGCGGCGCGTTCGTAAACCTGCTCGCGGAACGCGGCGAGCCGCTGTTCCTGACGGGGCGCAGCAAAGAGCGCCTTGCCGCACTTGCGGAACACCTCAAAGAGCGCTTTCCGGCGCTCCCCGTCGAGGTCTGCCCGTGCGATCTCACCGACAGCATCTCGCGGCAGGCGCTCTTTGAGTTTGCCGACGGGCGCGGCATAAAATTCCGCCGTCTCGTGTATGTGGCGGGCGTCGATACGCAGAAGGCGGCGGAGAAGTACACCGAGGCCAAGATCGTCCTGCAGGCGCGCGTCAATCTGGAGGGCGCCGTCTCGCTTGCGCGCGGCGTGTTCGGACGGCGCGGGGAGGGGAGGTGCGAGCTCCTCGCCGTCGGGAGTATGTCCGCGAGCTGTCCCATGCCCTATTTTGCGCTGTACAGCGCCACGAAAAAAGCGCTCGAACAGTTCTGGGTGGCGCTCCGCACCGAGCTGAAGGGGCGCGCGAAAGTTACCGTCGTGCTCCCCGGCGGGATCCCCACGCGGGAGGACATCAAAGAGAATATCCGTTCCCACGGCTGGTTCGGGCGCGTTTCGGCGCTCCCGCCCGAAGTAGTCGCAAAAAAATCGATGCGGGCGCTCTCCCGCAACCGACGCAGAGCGGTCATCGGCTTCTGGAACAAACTCCTGTACGGAGCGCAGCGGCTCGTGCCGCTCTCCCTCCGTATGCGCGTGATCGCAAAGATCTGGAGCCGGACGGAGAAAGACGCCTTCTGAATAACGCAAAGCGCCGCCCGCGGGCATTCTGATATGCACCCCAAAAGTTGGACAGACTTTAGGGGGTGCATATTTTTATGTCAAAC
>CALVWO010000009.1 GCA_944367465.1 uncultured Clostridia bacterium | reverse complement strand
GCAGATGCTCGACAGCGTTGTCGTCGTGCGCCTGCTTTCCCGTCATACGGAGAGCGCCGTCTCGCTGTACGGGCTGTTTGCGGGGAGCGCCGCGTCGCTCATCTCCCTTCCCGCAACGGTGTGCTACGGGCTGGTGGCGGCGTCCGTGCCCGCGGTGGCGGCGTGCTGTTCGCGCGGAGAGGGGGAGGAGGCGCGCCGCCGCGCCGTGCTTGCCGTGCTCGTCACGCTCGCGCTCGCCGTACCATGCGCCGCGGGGCTCTTTGTGTTCGCGCGCCCCGTCGTTGCGCTCCTGTATCCGTCGCTGACGGCGGGGGAGGGGGAGACCCTCGTGCGCCTTCTGCGCCTTTCGTCCGTCTCGGCGGCGACGCTCGCGGGGCTGAACACGCTCTCGGCGTGCCTCACGGGCATGGGGCGGGCAAAGCGTGCGGCGCTTGCCATGCTCGCCGCCGTCTCCGTCAAATTCGTGCTGCAATGGGCGCTCGTCGGCGATCCCGCATGGTCGGTATACGGCGCGGCGGTCGCCTCCAACGCCTGCTATCTGGTTGCTTTTTTCCTCGATTTATTATATACTATGAGAAAATCAGACGAACGGAAAAAGGTGAAACGGTATGATCACGATCATCGGATTGGGCGCAGAGCGGGGCGACGTTACGGCGCGCGGGCTCGCGGCGGCGCGGGCGGCGGACAGGGTAGTCGTGCGCACGCGGACGCATCCCTCGGCGCAGGGGCTGACGGACGCGGGGATCGCATTTGAAAGTTTCGATGAACTCTACGAGCGCTGCCGCAGTTACGATACGCTCGTAAAAGCCATCGTGCGCGAGCTGAGGCGCATGGGGAAAACGGAGAACGTCTGCTACTGTGTGGACGGCTCTCCCGCCGAGGACAGGGCGGCGCAGGCGCTCATGAAGTACAGGGGCACCGTTGTGATCGGCGGCGTCTCCAAGGCGGCTGCCGCGGCGGAAAAGGCGGGGCTCGGGGACTATCTCGCGCTCTCCGCCTATGATGTGGCGGGGGCGAAACTCTCCCTTCCGCTCGTGGTGTACGACCTTGCCGAGCCCTCTCTGGCGGGGGACGTGAAGCTCGCGCTCGCCGACGCCTTCGGCGACGAGGCGCCCGCGTATTTCGTGCGCGTCGGAAAGGTAAAAAAGATCGCGCTCTTTGAGGCGGACAGGCAGCGGGACTACGACGCGACGTGCGCGCTCGCAGTGCCCGATATCCCGCTCCTCGAAAAAAAGCGCTTCGACCTGAACGATTTTCTCGCCATTCTGCGCCGTCTCCGCGCGCCCGACGGCTGCCCGTGGGACAGGGTGCAGACGCATCAGAGCATTCGCATCAACGCCATCGAAGAGGCTTACGAACTGGTGGACGCCATCGACGCGGACGACCCCGCCAAGATGTGCGAGGAGGCGGGCGACGTCATCATGCAGGCGGCGTTCCACACCCTCATCGAGGAGGAGCGCGGCAACTTCAACATGACGGACGTGCTCTCCGAGGTGTGCGAAAAACTCATCACGCGGCACACGCACGTGTTCGGGAGCGATCGGGCGGCGGGCGCCGACGGCGCGCTCACCGTGTGGGATAAGAACAAGATGAAGGAGAAGGGACAGGAGACGTTCTCGGATGCCGTGAACGACGTCCCCGAGGGGTTCCCCGCGCTGCTCAGGGCGCAGAAGGTGTGCAAGCGCATGGAAAAGGGCGGCTGGGAAAAGAGCACGGCGGAGGCGGTCTCCGCGCGGCTCTCCGCCTCGCTCGCGCAGTTCTCTGCCGCAAAGGACAAGGCGGACGCGGAGGCGGCGCTCTCCGAAATTTTATGGGAGTGCGCGGCGCTCGGCCGTGCGGCGGGCGTGGAGTGCGAACAGGCGCTTTTGGACCGCGCAAAGCGCGCGCAGCGCGAATACACCGCGTTCGAGGCGCGCGTGCGTGCGGACGGCAAGGATGTGACCGCGCTCTCGCCCGAGGAGCGCGCCGCGTACATGGATGAGGCAAAACGTGGTTCATGAGCTGAATATCGCGGGCATGGTATGCCCGAACAACGTATTTCTGGCGCCGCTCGCGGGGTATACGAACTATCCCTTCCGAACCATGTGCATGCGCCTCGGCGCGGGGCTGACGTTTACGGAGATGGTGAGCTGCAAGGGGCTTGCCTACGGCAGCGAGGAGACGAAGAAACTCCTTTATTGCGGCAGCGAGTCGCCCAAGGCGGCGCAGATCTTCGGGAGCGATCCCGCGATCATGCGCGCGGCGTGCGAGAGCGAGGACTTGGCGCCCTTCGACCTCATCGATATCAACATGGGCTGTCCCATGCCCAAGATCGTGGGCAACGGCGACGGCAACGCGCTCATGGAAGATCTTCCGCTTGCGGAAAAGGTCATCTCCGAATGCGCAAAGAGCGGCAAGCGCATCTCCGTCAAATTCCGCATCGGCGTCTCGCCCGAAAAAAAGATCGCCGCCGAGTTCGCGCGGCTGTGCGAGGGGGCGGGGGCGTGCATGATCACCGTCCACGGCAGAACGCGCGATAAGCTGTATGCCGGCGCGCCGGACTATGCCGAGATCGCCGCGGCAAAGAACGCGGTCGGGATCCCCGTCATTGCGAACGGCGGGATCTGGTCGAAAAGCGACGCGGAAAAGATGACGGAGCGGACGGGCGCCGACGGGGTGATGATCGCCCGCGCCGCGCTCTGCCGCCCGCAGACCTTCTGCGATATTCTCGGCACGGAGGCGCCGCCCATGCGCGAACTCTTTTTCCGCCAGCTCGACGAAACGCTCGCGCTCTGCGGCGAACGGTTTGCCGTCGTGTTCATGCGCAAGATGGCGGCGTTCTACTGCAAGGGCGTAAAGGGAGCGGCGGAGTACAAGCGGCGGCTCTTTTCGGCGGATACCGTCGAAGCTCTCCGCGCCGTGGCGGACGAGGCGTTCTCCGCGCCGCCCGAAACGGGCGAGGCGGATGTTTCATCGTAAATCAAGCCCTGTAAAGCCACGCGGCGGTCGGCGTATCCCACCTTTACAATCGCATAGAAAAGGCGTGTAGGCGTTCCTACGCGCCTTTTTTGCCGTTCCGGTGGAAAAAATCCCCAAAACCGCGCCGTTTTGCTGTACTTTTATCCGCGCGTGTGGTATAATAAATTCGGTTGATTTTATTTCCAGAACCATTGAAAAATGGTTGCAAAAGGCTTCACTTGTTATGCCTTTTGCGCCTCAATTTGCCGCCTATGCGGCTTATGGAGAAAGAGTGAATGCGGCGCGCTATTATGTTGCGATTGCGCCGCAGAGAGAAAACACATTGTCAGGCGCTTGCGCCGTGCAATGGGTTGTCTTAAAACATCACGGAATTTCTTTTCGTCAGTTCGAAAAGAAATTCGTGAATTTTGCAAGGAGAAAAGAATGTCAGAAAAAGTGGAAGGGGCATACGGCGCCGAACAGATCCAGGTGCTCGACGGGCTCGAACATATCCGCAAACGCCCCGGTATGTACATCAGTTCGACGGACGAACGTGGACTGCATCATCTCGTGAGCGAGGTCGTCGATAACTCCATCGACGAGGCGCTCGCGGGCTACTGCGACCGTGTGGACGTCACCGTCAATCCTGACGGCTCCTGTACTGTGGAAGACAACGGCCGCGGCATCCCCACCGAGATCCACCCCAAAGAGGGCGTCTCCACGGTGGAGGTCGTGTTCACCAAGGTCAACGCGGGCGGGAAGTTCGGCGGGGATTCCGGCTACAAGGTCTCGAGCGGCCTGCACGGCGTGGGCGTCAAGGCGGTCAACGCGCTCTCCGAGTGGCTGGAGGTAGAGGTCTCCCAGAACGGGCACGTCTACAAGCAGGTGTATAACCGCGGCGTGCCGCAGCGCGCCCTGCAGATCATCGGCGATACCGATAAAACGGGGACAAAGGTCACCTTCTATCCCGACGCGGAGATCTTCGAGACCATCGTCTTCAAATACGATATCCTCCGCGTGCGCCTCAAAGAGCTCGCCTTCCTCAACAAGGGGCTCACCATCACGCTCACCGATAAGCGCGGCGAGCACGAAAAGCACGATGTCTTCCATTACGAGGGCGGGATCCGCGAACTCGTGGAGGAGATCAACAAGGGCAACAACACGCTCTTTGCGGAGCCCCTCTATTTCGAGGCGCAGGAGGGCACGACCGTCTGCGAGATCGCCCTTCAGTACAACGAGGGATACAGCGAGGTCATCTACTCGTACGCCAACAACGTCAACACCATCGACGGCGGCACGCACGTCGAGGGCCTGAAACAGGCGCTCACCAAGATCATCAACGACGCAGGCAAAAAGCTCAACATCTTAAAGGAGAGCGACCGCCTCACGGGCGAGGACGTGCGCGAGGGCATCACCGCCGTCGTCTCCGTCAAGCTCGAGAACGCGCAGTTCGAATCGCAGACGAAGGATAAGCTGAACAATTCCTTCATCCGTCCGTTTGTGGCGAAGTGCGTCTCCGATAAGTTCGGCGAATATGTGGAGGAACACCCCGCCGAGGCGCGCGAGCTGGTGCTGCGCTGCATCACCGCGCAGAAGGCGCGCGAGGCGGCGCGCTCCGCCCGCGAACTCACAAGAAGAAAGGGCGTGCTGGAATCGACCACGCTCCCCGGCAAACTTGCCGACTGTTCGGATAAGCGCCCCGAACTGTGCGAAATCTACATCGTCGAGGGCGACTCGGCAGGCGGCACGGCGAAACAGGGGAGAGACAGACGTTTCCAAGCGATCCTGCCCCTCCGCGGCAAGATCCTGAACGTCGAGAAAGTGCGCCTCAACCGCGTGCTGGAAAACGCCGAGATCAAGGCGATGATCACCGCCTTCGGCTGCGGGATCCTGGACGACTTCGACGAGAGCAAGCTCCGCTACGACCGCATCATCTCCATGACCGATGCCGACGTCGACGGCGCGCATATCCGAATCCTTCTGCTCACCTTCCTGTTCCGCTATATGCGCCCGCTCATCGAGCACGGACACGTATATTCGGCGATGCCGCCCCTGTATAAGGCGAGCGTCAAGGGCAAGGAGGACGTGTACCTCTATTCCGAAGAGGAAAAGACCGCCTACGACGCGGCGAACAACAATAAAGTGGAGTATCAGCGGTACAAGGGTCTCGGCGAAATGAGCACCGAACAGCTCTGGGATACCACCATGAACCCCGCGACCCGTACGCTCGTGCGCGTCTCCATGCGCGACGCGATGGAGGCGGATAAAATGTTCACCATTCTCATGGGCGAAAGCCCCGCGCTGCGCCGCCAGTTCATCGAAGAGAACGCAACGCTGGTGAAGGATCTCGATATATAAGGGTTCACACTTTTTTCCGCGAACTGACGCGAAAAAAAGTCGTGATTTTGAGAGACAACCCGCGGGTGCGCCTGCGGCTGACCGCGCGTTTTCTCTCTGCGGCGCAATCGCAACAGTATAGCGCGCGGCGGCTCACTTTCTGAAAAATATACCGCAGCAATCACGAAAATGTTTTCTATGAAAACATTTTCGTGAAGAGGAGCGACGGGCGTGAAAAGTGCGGCGTTCGGCTTAGCCGAATGACCACAAAACGCGCCTTGTCGCGACGAGCGCAGGTATGCGCAAATGCGGGGCGCGGGCGCAAAATGCGATTTTGCTTGCGCGAGTGATTATAACTTGCCTCCCTCTTTGAGGGTGAGCCATGCGTAATGCGCAGCAGCGCGGTGCGCTGTGCGCGCATGGCGAACTAAGGAATTGCCTTTCTCAGCGGCAATTCCGTGCCCGCGGGCGGCACACCCCCTTGGTGCCGCCAAGAGGTGCCTCGCAGGGGCGGTGGGAGTAACTCCCTCAGTCTGTGCAGCTTTGCTGCCCAGCCAGCTCCCTCATAGAGGGCGCCAAGGACGTACTGAAAAAGCTATCAATCACAGATACAAGCAAAATCGCTATTTTGCGCAGTATGCCTCAATTTGCCGCTCACGCGGCTTTCAGGTAGGTGTGAATGCGGGCGAACTATAATTGTAAGCCCCTAAGGTTCGCACGCAGAGCGGGAGGTGCTGTCAGGCACAAAGTGCCGTGTCAGCAACCTCCTGCTCAGATCACGAAATTTTGTCGTCCCTTTGGACGAGAAAATTTGTGAAGAGTTAAGGAGTTTTTATGGCTAAAAAAGAGACAAGTCCCGAGCTGACCGAAGAATTTAAAAAGACGCTCGAAATGACCAAGATCCTCGATGTCGAGGTCGACGACGAGCTGAAACGCTCCTTCATCGCCTACGCGATGGCGGTCAATAAGTCCCGCGCCATTCCCGACGTGCGCGACGGACTCAAACCCGTTCACAGGAGAATCCTCTACTCCATGCACGAAATGGGGCTGTACAACGAGAAGGCGTACCGCAAGTGCGCGCGTATCGTCGGCGATGTTCTGGGTAAATTCCACCCGCATGGCGACAGGTCGGTGTACGACGCGCTCGTGCGTCTGGCGCAGGATTTCTCCATCAACTTCCCGCTCGTCGACGGACACGGCAACTTCGGCTCGGTGGACGGCGATCCCCCCGCGGCAATGCGTTATACCGAGGCGCGCCTTTCAAAACTCGCCGCGGAAATGCTGCGCGATCTCGATAAGGAGACGGTGGATTTCTTCCCCAACTTCGACGGCAACGAGATGGAGCCCGCCGTGCTCACGGCGCGCTTCCCCAACCTGCTCGTCAACGGATCGGACGGCATCGCCGTCGGCATGGCGACGAATATCCCGCCGCATAACCTCGCCGAGGTCATCGACGGCACGGTCGCGCTCATCGAAAATCCCGACATCACGGTCGACGAACTCATGAACTACATCCCCGCGCCCGACTTCCCCACGGGCGGCATCATCATGGGGCGCAGCGGCATCCGCAAGGCGTACCGCACGGGGCAGGGGAACATCGTCATCCGCTCCAAATGCGAGATCGAGGAGCACGGCACGGGCGGGAATTTAAGAAGCCGCATCGTCGTTACCGAAATTCCCTACCAGGTCAACAAAGCCCAGCTCATCGAGACGATCGCGAACATGGTGCGCGATAAACGCCTCGAAGGCATTTCGGATATCCGCGAGGAGTCGGGGCGCGACGGTATGCGCGTCGTCATCGAATGCAAGAAGGACGCGAACCCGCAGGTCGTTCTCAACTCCCTCTACAAGCACACCAATTTGCAGACTTCCGACGGCATTATCCTTTTGGCGCTCGTCGAGAACGGCACCGAGCCGAAAGTCCTCAACCTGCGCGAGATCCTCGTGTACTATCTCGAGCATCAGAAGGAAGTCATCGTCCGCCGCACGAAGTTCGACCTTGCCCGCACCGAGGAGCGCGCGCATATCGTCGAAGGGCTCGTGCTTGCGCTCGCCAATATCGACGAGGTCATCAAGATCATCAAGGAATCGGCGGATAAGAACGAGGCGACGGAACGCCTGACCGCCGCGTTCGAGCTTTCCGAGCGGCAGGCGAACGCGATCCTCGAAATGCGCTTGCAGCGTCTCACTTCCCTCGAAGTGGAAAAGCTCAAAGAGGAGCTGGAAGGATTGCGCGCAACGATTGCCGACCTCAAAGACATTCTCGCCAACGAATGGCGCGTGCTCGAAATCATCAAGACCGACCTGCTTGCCATCAAGGCGAAATATCCCTCCGAGAGAAAGACGGAGATCTCCGTCGATTACGGCGAGATCGAGGACGAGGACCTCATCGACGAAGAGGACGTCGTCATTTCCATGACGCACTCCGGCTACGTGAAGCGCTTCCCCGTCGCCGAATACCGCGCGCAGAACCGCGGCGGCGTGGGCATTACGGGGCATCGCCCGAAGGAGGACGACTTCGTCGAGCAGATGTTCGTATGCTCCACGCATAACAATATCCTGCTCTTCTCCAACTTCGGCAAGGTGTACTCCATCAAGGGGTATCAGATTCCCGAGGCGAACCGCACCGCGCGCGGGCGGGCGATCGTCAATATCGTCCAGCTCAACGCGGGCGAGAAGATCGCCGCCATTCTGCCCGTTGCGGAAAACGGCACCGGGTATCTTGTGATGGCGACCAAGAACGGGCTCATCAAAAAGACCGCCACGAGCGAGTTCGACCGCATCATGCGCAGCGGCAAGATCGCCATCAAGATCTCCGAGGGCGACGAGCTCATCTCCGTACAGTTCGCGACCGGCTCGGACGAGATCGTCGTCGCCTCGCGTTCCGGCAAGTGTATCCGCTTCTCCGAAGAGAACGTCCGCCCGATGGGGCGCGATACGATGGGCGTGCGCGCCATCAACCTCGCGGAGGGCGACGCCGTCGTCGATATGCTCGTTCTGAGAGAGGGGTACGATATCCTCACCGTCTCCGAGAACGGCTACGGCAAGCGCACCGATCCCGCCGATTACCGTGTGCAGACGCGCGGCGGCAAGGGCATCAAGGCGGGCGTGTTCAACGAAAAGACGGGCGCGCTCGTGAATATGAAGCTCGTCTCCGATGACGACGACGTGATGCTCGTCACGTCTGCGGGCATCGTCATCCGCATGCACGCGGAGAGCATTTCGCAGATCGGGCGCAACACGCGCGGCGTGCGTCTCATGAACGTGCGCGACGGCGTGGTCGCCACCGTCGCCGTCACCGAAAAGGACGACGAGGCGGAAGTCGAGGCGCCCGAAGAGACGGCAGCCGATCTCTCGCCCGAGGAGCTCGCCGAGGGCGCGGACGAAACGGACGACGCAACCGACGACACCGTGTCCGAAGGGGAGGGCGGGAACGATTCTCCCGCAGAACCCGAAACGGACGGCGAATAATATCGCACGGCAAGCGCCACAGCGAATATAAGATAAGAACGAGACAAGCGCGCCCGCGGCAGAAGCCGCGGGCGCAGCGCTTTTAAAAACGAGAGGGGAACGCCTCTTTTCCTGCCTCCCCTGTGTAAGGGGAGGTGTTGCGCGAAGCAAAACGGAGGGGTAGAAAAATGCGGGCGCCAAGCGGTGATCGGCACGGTGCCCGATGTAATAAGTCGCCCGCCGCGCAATGCGCGGCGGGCGGCTCTGTGATTTACAAAGTGCCGATCGTATTTTCAAACGGTCAAGAGCTTTCTGAACGCAGTCAGATCTCCACAAAATGCCGCTTTCCGCGGTCGGGCACGGCGATGTGCGTAAAGCCGACGGCGCGGAGCGCCGCGGCGACCTCGCCGCGCTTATCGCAGATTCGGTCGGTGCTGTGCGCGTCCGAGGCAAACGAAACGAGCCGCCCGCCGAGGGCAAAGTACCGCGCAAGAACGTCGGTACCGGGGATAAAATCGCCCGCGCCGCGCCCCGAAGAATTGACTTCGAGGATCTTATCGCGCGCGACGATCCTGCGCAGGATCCCGTCGAGGAGATCCGCATAGTCCGCATAGCGCATGGCGCGGTCGGGATAGGGGGCGTTGCGCGCAACGTAGCCGATGTGCCCCACGATATCGTAGCGGTATGGTGCGTCGAGGCTCTCCTTCACCCGTTCCAGATAGCCGCGGTAGGCGGGCTCCTTCGCCTTTCCCGCGAAGTACTCGCCGAACCACACGTCCGTGCCGTCCACCGTGTGCACGCTGTTCACGACGAAGTCGGGAGAATAGCGCCGGATCACGTCCGCATACATGGCGTGTGCACGCGTGTTCGGCGTGTAACCGAACTCACTGCCGACGAGAAGGCGGGTACCATGTCCGCGTTCGGCTTGCAGGGCGCGCGCGCAGGCGAAATATGCCTCCGCATCGGTCATGGGTACGGCTTTCCCTTCGCAGAGGACGCCGTCCGCCAGATAATCGTAGTCGAAGTGTTCCGAAACGCCGTAATATTTTACGCCGAGCGCTTCCGCGCGGGCGAGCATCTCCGCGAGCGGGGAGACCCCGTCCGCGGAAAAGGCGCTGTGCGTGTGTACGTCCGTCAGTATCATGGTTGCATTATACCACGTCCGCACGCAAAACGCAAGTCAGAGGACGCGCCGCCCCGTGATAAAGTACTTTTGTCTGGTTGCGGACATCTGTTCGATGACGGCGTAGTCGCTCGCCGTGTGCAGGATATAATTTTCGCCGAGGTAGAGCGCAACGTGTCCGATGCGTTCCACACCCGTCTTGTTGTACCGCTGCGCGTTGGTGTAGAACAGGAGGTCTCCGCGCTGAATATCCTTCCACGCCACGGGCGTACCCTGTTTCACCTGCGTGCGGGTGGTCACGTCGAGCAGGATCCCCGCACCCTTGTAGAAGATATACTGCATGAGCGAGGAGCAGTCGAAGGCGTCCGTCGTAAAGTTTTTCAGAAAATTCCCTCTGCCGTCGTGCAGGCGCACGGCGCCGTAAACATAGGGCACGCCGAGCAGGCTGAGCCCCTCGTCGATGACGCGTTCGATCGCCTCGTCCGCTTTTTCGAGCTTTGCGACGGAGGTGTACGCCGTCTTTGCGCTCACATAGGCGGTGCCGCCGCGGTAGCGCGTTTCGTACCAGTCTCCCTTTTTGCCCGCCAGGTGAAGCATGTCGCCGCGGTCGACCTGCCCGAGCGAGGGGTGCGAAGTTCCCGCGCCTCTGCGGACGTTGAGCCCGTTCGTGTTCACGAGCACATATTCCGCGTGCAGGGAGACGTCGGGAACGTCCGGCTCGGGTTCGGGCTGTTCAGGCGACTCCTCGGGCGCTTCGGGGGAGTCGGGCTGCCCGCCTTCGTCGGGGAGCGTCTCCTCGGGGAGTTCGGGAAATTGCGTATCCTGATCGGGCAGGACGATCGTCGTGTCGTCGTCTTCGTCTGTATTTCCGCCGCACGCCGCCATCACGGGCAGGGCGCTCAGAAGAAGCGCCAGAGAGCATGCCATGGTTGCAAAAAAGTGTTTCTTCATCGTTGAGTACCTTCCTTTGTGATCGTGGTTGCATTGTAACAGAAGGCGCTGTCCCGTGGCAAGAAAACTATGCAGGTGAGTGTTTGGCATTCATGGGAATTTCAGGGTTGACATCGCGTGCGCGGCATGGTATAATGCCGGATGTAAAAGCGCGAACAAGCCGTTCCGCTGTAAAAAAGGTGGCAGGTATGATTTTTAAGAGTTTTGACGGGAAAGAGATCTCTCTGTGCACGTGGGAGAATGCTGCGCCTCTCCGCGGGGTCGTCCAGATCGTACACGGTATGACGGAGCACGCCGCGCGCTATGGCGAATTTGCGCGGTTCCTCAACGAACACGGGTTCGCGGTCGTGGCGGACGATCACCGCGGCCACGGCAGGACGGACGGGGAGACCCTCGGTTGGTGCGGCGGGGATATGTTTGCCGATACCGTCCGCGACGAGGCAGAGATCACCGCATATTTCAGAAAAAAATACGAGGGGCTTCCCTATTTCGTGTTCGGATTCTCCTACGGATCCTTTCTCACCCAGAGTTATATCTCCGGATACGGGGATCTCATCACGGGCGCGGTCATCGGCGGGAGCAGCTATAAAAAGGATCCCGAGGTATATCTCGGTTCCGTCGTCGCGGCGGTCGGCGGCGCATTCTGCGGCGGGCAGTCGCCCGCGCGGCTCATCGAAAAACTTTCCTTCGGCGCATACGCCGGAAAGTTCGACGACCGCGAATGGCTGAGCGCCGACGCGGAGAACAACGCGCGCTATCACGGCGATCCGCTCTGCGGGTTCACCTGTTCGCACAAGTTTTACGCCGATTTTTTCCGCGGGCTGAAACGGCTGTACACCCGATCGTACATCGCGGGGCTGAATAAGGATCTGCCCGTCCTGCTCGTCTCGGGCGCGGAAGATCCCGTCGGAAACATGGGCAGGGGCGTGGAAAAGCTGTACCGTTTTTATACGGAAAAGGCGGGCATGCGGAAGGTTGCGCTCAGGCTCTTCGAGGGCTCCCGCCACGAATTTCTGAACGAGCGGGAAAACCGCGCCGAAAAGTGGGGCGCGCTGCTGGACTTTTTCGAGGAAAACAGCAAATAGAACGCGAAACGCCGCGCCGCCCGAAAGGGGCGGCGCGGCGCGGTATAAAAGCCGCCCGCGTGCATCGGCACGCGGGCGGCTCCTTTTATCCGTTCATTCAGTTCACGACTTTGGGGTCGAAGTTGAGCGTGTATTTGTTTGCGCCGCGGTCGTCGGGGAAGAGCGTCGCGCCCGAAACGACGGGGAGCGTGAGGGGATTGACGAGCGCGTCCGCCGTCAGGTTGGTGACCGCCGCCCGCAGGTAGGGGAAGATGGTCTCCGTCGCGTTGATCGCAAAGATGCGCTTATCCTCCTCCGTCTCCATGTTCTGCACTTCGAACACGCCCACAAAGCGCGCAAGAAGGTTGAAGGGCTTGGGGGATTCCTCCGTGCTCTCGATCTTGCACTCCAGCACCACGATGTTGATCTTCGGGTTATCCGTAACGTGGCGGATCTGGCGGGAGAAGAAGGGTTTGATCTCGAATTTTGTATCGGGCGTCGCCTTCACGGGATTGACTTTGAACGAGAGCTCGTCCGCAGTCAGGGCTTTCAAAGAATATTCGATCATTTTTCTACCTCTGATGGATTTTCTACCCTCTATTGTATCATGCGGCGGCGGAAATGTCAATGCCCTTTTGTAAGGAAATTGTGCGGGCGGTGTCCGCGGTATGAAAATCCCGTCGAACGCCGTCGGATCGCGGCGCCGCTCACAGGCGCAGGCTGAAATCGCCGCAGCCGAAGGTGCCGCTCCCGTGGCGGAGCAGTCCGCGCGATTATATCATACCGCGCCCCGCACTGCAAGCGCGGAACTTCTGCATTTTCCGCAGATCCGACGTTATCCGACATATACTCCCTCCGTTCGACAAAATAAGCCTCGTCCCGCTCTTTTCACACGCTTTACTCCCTTTTTTCTGCATGATACAATATTGGGAAGGGGCGAAGGATGCGGAGAGACCGAAAAACAAAGGAGGACGGATATGGACGAACAGAAATGTGCCGCGCCGGAGCGGGAAAGACACGTCGGGATCTCGCTGACGGAGGAGGCGTGGGGGAGACTGATGCACCTCGTCTTTCTGGGCAATTACGTCGTCAACGGGTGGCGGCTGCCGCGGGAGGAGCTTGCAGAGTACAACGCCGTCGCCGAAACGATGTACCGCCGCCATTACGGGGCGGCGACGGGCATCGCCGAAGCGGACGCCGAGGAAAACGAGATCGCCGACGTCCGCGACCGCCTCGGCGGCGAGACGGAGGCGTACCTTGCGGCGTTCGAGGCGGACGTTCTGCGCTGCGGTGCGGGCGGGGCGGAAAAATCCTGAAAAAGGCGACGGAAAGCGGGGCAAAACGCTTGCATTTTTCGGCGGACGGCATATAATATCATGCAGTCGCGGAGAGACCCGCGGCAGGCAGGGATATTTATGAAAGATCTCACCAAGGGGAGCCCGTTCAAACTCATACTCTTCTTTGCGCTCCCCGTATTTATCGGATGCGTCTTCCAGCAGCTGTACAACATGGCGGATACCATCATCGTGGGGAACACGGTGGGGGCGGCGGCGTTCACGGGGGTGGGGCTCACGGGGCCCGTCACCTTCCTCGTGCTCGGCTTTGTCAACGGGCTCACTTCGGGCTTTTCCGTCAAGGTCGCGCAGGCGTTCGGCGCGGGCGACGAGGCGCGCGTGCGCCGCGCGGTCGGCATGAGCTATCTGCTGTGCGTTGCGGTCGCAGTCGTCGTTACGGCGGTGGCGGTGCCGCTCACGGCGCCCCTTCTGCGCCTCATGCAGACGCCCTCCGCCTATTACGATTACGCCTACTGGTACCTGCTCATCATCTTCTGCGGGATCGGCGCGACCGTCTTTTACAACATCGTCGCGGGGCTCCTGCGCGCCGTGGGCGATTCGCGCACGCCGCTCTATTTCCTCGTCGCCGCCGCCGTTCTGAACGTGGGGCTGGACTTTGCGTTCATCATGGGCTGCGGCTGGCATTACTGCGGGGCGGCGCTTGCAACGGTGCTCTCGCAGCTGCTCTCGGGCGGGGCGTGCCTTGCGTATGCCCTGTACCGCTATCCCGTCCTGCGCCCCGCCAGGTCGGATTTCGGGTGGGATACCCGCCTTGCGATGGGGCATTTTGCCGTAGGGCTGCCCATGGCGCTGCAATTTTCCATCACCGCGATCGGCTGCATCGTACAGCAGACGGCGCTCAACGGGCTGGACGCCGCGCTCCCCGGGGCGGTCACGGCGTACACCGCCGCGTCAAAGATCGATAACATCGCCAACCAGGTATTCGTCGCGCTCGGAACGGCGCTCGCCACTTATGCGGGGCAGAACTACGGCGCGGGGGAGTTCGGGCGCATCCGCAGGGGCGTGCTCGCGGGCATGGTATATGTGTTTGCGGGCTCGGTCATCGGATTTGCCTTTGCCGTCGGGCTGTGCGAACCGCTCATGAAGCTCTTTCTGAATACCGATCTGAGCGCGGACGTCGCGGGCAACTACGGCGCGATCATCGGCTACGGCAGGCAGTTCCTGCTGTGGCAATGTTCCTTCTATCCCTTCCTCGGTGCGATCTACGTCTACCGCAATACGCTGCAGGGGATCGGCAGGAGCGCCGTCACAACGTTTGCGGGCGTCACGGAGCTCGCGGGGCGCGTCCTTGCCTCGCTCGTGTTCGTGCGCGTCTGGGGATTTACGGGCGTCTGCTCCTCCAATCCCGTCGCGTGGGTCGCCGCCGTGATCTTCCTCGTGGCGACTTACGCCGTCGTCATGCGCCGCCGGAACAACGGGGAACTGCCGCGGGCGCGCAGCCGCGCGCACCGCAGAAGGCTGCGCAGGAGCTGCCGCATTGCCGTCAGGAGAGCTTCCTGAGATCTTTCGTCGATTTTGCCGCGCTTTGTGCGCGGCTTTTGCGTGAAAAGAGGAAAAAGGCGCAGACTGAGGGTATATGAAAACTGCCTGCGCGGAGCGGGGCGGGAGAACGGCCGCCGCGATCTTCCTCTTTTTTTTGTTTTCTTTTTTCGGCTGGGTGCTGGAAAAACTGTGGTTTTACTTTGCGTACGGCGCCAATGCGGACAGGGGCTTTCTCACCCTTCCCTTCTGCACGGTGTACGGATCGGCGCTGCTCCTGATCCGCGCCCTGCTCGGCGAACCCTTCCTCCGCGAACAGTCCTATCCGCGCAATCTGCTGCGCTTTCTGTGCTACGCGGCGCTGGCGGCGCTCATCGCCTCGGCGGCGGAACTTGCCACCGGGCTCCTGTTCGAGCATGCCTTCGGCGTCCGCCTCTGGTCGTACCGCGATTGCCCGCACAACCTCTTCGGGTACGTCTGTCTGCCCGCGAGCGTCGGGTGGGGGTTCCTCATCCCCGTGGCGCTGCAGGCGGTCTGGTTCCCGCTCGAGCGCCGTCTCGCCCTCGCAAACGGCGTATGGCTGCGCGCCGCGAACGGCGTGCTCGCATGCGCGCTCGTGTTCGATTTCTTTTTCACGGCGTTCGCCTGAACGCGCATCTTCCGTCCAGAAAAACGGCGTTTATCTTCACGCGTTCCAGCCGTTCGGGCGGCAGGGCGAGGGGATCGCCGCCGAGGAGCAGAAAATCCGCCTTCCCGCCCTCCGCGATGCGCCCGCGCCCGCGGAGCCCGTACTGCGCCGCGGCGCTCCCGGTGAGGGCGGTCAGCGCCTCCCGCACGGTGATCGCCTCTTTGCGGAAGCTCTTCCCGCCCGCCGTGCGCCGCAGGACGGCGCACGCCGCCGCCTCGAGGGGATCGGGCGCGCAGACGGGGGTATCCTGATGCAGGGTCACGCGCGCGCCGCGGTCGAGCGCGGTGCGCGCCGGGGAGATGCGTTCCACCCGCTCCCGCCCCAGGTTTTTCAGGTGCGCGTCCCCCCAGTGGCGGACATGCGCGGGGAAAAAGGAGAGCGTAACGCCGAGCGCCGCCGCGCGGGAGAGCTGGTCATCCCCGACGATCTGTCCGTGTATGAGCACGGGGCGGACGGCTCTCCGCGCGCCGTCCGGAAGCCGCGCGAGGGCGCTCAGGAATATCTCCGCCGCGCCGTCCCCGTTGCAGTGCGCAAGAAGCTGCGCGCCGCGGGCGGCGGCAAAGGCGCAGGCCTCGGAAACTTCCGCCTCCGTCATCGTCTGCACGCCCCGCCCGCCGCCGCGGTATGGCTCGCGCAGAAACGCCGTCCGCTGCTGGGGCGAACCATCCAGAAAAATCTTCATGCCGCCGATCGAAAGGCGGCTTTTTTTGTCGGGCGGAAAGGCGCGCACGGCGTCGTCGAAGTCTTCCGGCGGGGGATAGGCGTATACGTCGAGCCGGAGCATGTCTCTTTCGCACAGCGCGGCGTAAACGGGGAACATCGTGCGCGGGAATACGCCCTCCTGCGCGAGGGAAAACCCGTGGGCGATATAGTCCCGCTGCGCCTGCGCAAAGGCGCGGAAGAGCTCGTCTTCCGCGGGCATGGGTACCTTCTTTGTCGCCGCAATATAGTCCGTCTCCTCGAGCACGCCCGCTTTTTCCAGTCCGAGCAGGGCGCGCGCCGCCCCGTTGAACATGCCCGCGTGTCCCGAGCGCGCCTGTAAGTGCAGGGGGCGCGGAACGCGGTCGAGTGCCGCGGGGTCGGGGAAGGCGTCGGCGTTTCTGATCGTGACGAGCGTCTCTTTCCCGGCGCCGTGCGCGCGTGCAAATTTCTCCGCGCATGCGGCGTAGTCCCCGGCGGTGCGGCATGCCGCGCCGTCCGCCTGCGTCAGCGATACGGCGTAGGCGAGCAGGTGGGAGTGCGCGTCGAGGAAGGCGGGCAGCACGGCGGCGCCGTTCAGATCGCATACCCTGCCGAAGGGCGGAAGGGGGCGGACGAACTTCCCGTCTTCCACGGCGAAGCGGCGCGCGCCCGAAAGGGGGAGCACGCAGTTTTCGTATAAGATCTTCATGTCCCGATTATTGCCGCGGAACGCGCGGAAAAAACGTCCGCCTCGCCGCTTTTGCACGGATTGCCATATATTTGCAAAAAATTTTCGAGAAAGGCTTGAAATTTTCCTCGGAATGTTGTACAATGAAAGACGGATATTTGAATTATATCAGGAGGAATTGATTTCATGGCAAAGAAGTATTGTTACCTTTTTTCCGAAGGCAACGCGAAGATGAGAGAGCTCCTTGGCGGCAAGGGCGCGAATCTCGCCGAGATGACGAACATCGGGCTGCCCGTTCCCCAGGGTTTCACGATTTCGACGGAAGCATGCACGCAGTATTATGAAGACGGGCGCCAGATCAACCCCGGGATCCAGGCTGAGATCATGGAGTACATCGAGAAGATGGAGAAGATCTGCGGCAAGAAGTTCGGCGATCTCGAGAATCCGCTCCTCGTCTCCGTCCGTTCGGGCGCGCGCGCTTCCATGCCCGGCATGATGGATACCATCCTCAACCTCGGCCTCAACGAGGAAGTCGTCGAAACGCTCGCAAAGAAGTCGGGCAACCCCCGCTGGGCGTACGACTGCTACAGAAGATTCATCCAGATGTTCTCCGACGTCGTCATGGAAGTCGGCAAGAAGTACTTCGAAAAGCTCATCGACGAGATGAAGGAAAAGAAGGGCGTCACGCAGGACGTTGAGCTCACCGCGGACGACCTCAAAGAACTTGCAAATCAGTTCAAGGCAGAATATAAAAAGCAGCTCGGCAAGGATTTCCCTTCCGATCCCAAGGAGCAGCTCTTCGAGGCGATCAAGGCTGTCTTCCGTTCGTGGGACAACCCCCGCGCGAACGTCTACCGTATGGATCACGACATCCCTTACAGCTGGGGTACCGCGGTCAACGTGCAGATGATGGCGTTCGGCAACATGGGCGACAACTGCGGCACGGGCGTTGCCTTCACGCGTAACCCCGCAACGGGCGAGAAGGGGCTCATGGGCGAGTTCCTCACCAACGCGCAGGGCGAAGACGTCGTCGCCGGCGTCCGCACGCCTATGCCCATCTCCAAGATGGCGGAAGTCTTCCCCGAAGTGTACAAGCAGTTCCAGGAAGTCTGCAAGATCCTCGAAAATCACTACCGCGACATGCAGGATATGGAGTTCACCGTCGAGAACGAGAAGCTCTATATGCTCCAGACGCGTAACGGCAAGCGCACGGCTGCCGCGGCGATCAAGATCGCGTGCGACCTCATCGACGAGGGCATGATCACCGAGCAGGAAGCGCTCATGCAGATTGACGCGAAGTCGCTCGATATGCTCCTTCACCCGCAGTTCGACCCCAAGGCGCTCAAAGAGGCGGATAAGAAGAACGTCGTCGGCAAGGGCATCGCGGCTTCTCCCGGTGCGGCGGCAGGGTCCATCGTCTTCACGGCTGAGGACGCCGTCAAAGAGGGCAAGAAGGGCAAGAAGGTCGTTCTCGTCCGTCTCGAGACGTCCCCCGAAGATATCGAGGGCATGAAGTTCGCGCAGGGTATCCTTACGGTGCGCGGCGGTCAGACCTCTCACGCGGCGGTCGTTGCGCGCGGCATGGGCACCTGCTGCGTCTCCGGCTGCGGCGATATCAAGATGGACGAGGAGAACAAGCAGTTCACCCTCGCAGGCAAGGTGTTCAAGGAAGGCGACGCGCTCTCGCTCGACGGCTCCACGGGTAACATCTACGACTGCCTCATCCCCACCGTTCCCGCAGATCCCAACTCCGGCTACTTCGGCCGCATCATGGAGCTTGCCGATAAGTACAAGGCGCTCGGCGTGAGAACGAATGCCGATACGCCCAAGGATGCAAAGCAGGCGGCTGCGTTCGGCGCGCAGGGCATCGGCCTCTGCCGTACCGAGCACATGTTCTTCGACCCTGCAAGGATCGGCGCGTTCCGCGAAATGATCTGCTCGGATACCGTTGAAGAGCGCGAGGCTGCGCTCGCCAAGATCGAGCCCATGCAGCAGGCTGACTTCGAGGGTCTCTTCGAGGCGCTCGGCGGCTATCCCGTCACTATCCGTTTCCTCGATCCTCCGCTTCACGAGTTCGTTCCCACGGACGAAGCGGACATCAAGGCGCTTGCAAAGGCGCAGAAGAAGACGGTCGCGCAGATCAAGCAGATCATTTCCGACCTGCACGAGTTCAACCCCATGATGGGTCACCGCGGCTGCCGTCTCACCGTCACCTATCCCGAGATCGCCGTCATGCAGACGAAGGCAGTCATCAAGGCAGCCATTGCCGTCAAGCAGCGCCATCCCGACTGGAACATCGTTCCCGAGATCATGATCCCGCTCACCGGCGAGGCGAAGGAAATGAAGTTCGTCAAGGATATCGTCGTCAAGACGGCTGACGCCGTCATCAAGGAGGCGAACGTCGAGCTTCATTACGAAGTCGGTACGATGATCGAGATCCCCCGCGCGGCGCTCACCGCCGACGAGATCGCAAAAGAGGCAGAGTTCTTCTGCTTCGGCACCAACGACCTCACGCAGATGACGTTCGGCTTCTCGCGCGACGATGCCGGCAAGTTCCTGCCCGCATACTACGCGAACAAGATCTATGAGTCCGATCCTTTCGCCCGTCTCGATACGATCGGCGTCGGCAAGCTCATGAAGATGGCTGTCGAGCTCGGCCGTCAGACCCGTCCCGAGATGAGCTGCGGTATCTGCGGCGAGCACGGCGGCGATCCTTCGTCCATCGAGTTCTGCCACAACATCGGGCTCACCTATGTCTCCTGCTCGCCGTTCCGCGTCCCGATCGCGAGACTTGCAGCGGCGCAGGCAAACATCAAGAATCCCCGCAAATAATTAAGTGCGAGCGGAAAAAGAGCGATTCGCGGGAGCGAATCGCTCTTTTACATCGCGAGATTGGCAGCGGCGCAGGCTAATATTAAGAATCCTCGCAAATAATTAAGTGCGAGCGGAAAAAGAGCGATTCGCAGGAGCGAATCGCTCTTTTACATCGCGAGACTTGCGGCAGTTCAGGCAAACATCAAGAATCCCAGAAAGTAATCTGAGGAAATAAAGTAAACCCGCGCCAAGCGGGTTTATTTTTTGTATATAGAAAACCCCCAGATAGTCTGGGGGTTCAGTAGAGGCTTATGCCGATGAGCAAGAATAAAGGCTTCCCCTTGGGGGTGAGCGGCGCATAATGTGCACCGCCACGGTGTGGCGTGCGCGCGCCGTGAACTGAGAAATTGCCATATCAAGGGCAATTTCGTGCCCGCAGGCGGCGCTTTTCCTTAGCGCCGCCAAGACATCTGGCACCGAAGGTGACTGATGAGGGGGTTTGTGTAAAAGTATCCATAATGGCGGGAATTGTGAAAGACCCCTCATCCGACAGTCTCACGCATTCGCCTGTCACCTTCCCCCGAGGGGGAAGGCAGGAAGATGACCCGTTTACGGGTAACAAGTAACAGACGCGCTGACTGGCAGGTCGCTCTATGTGCGCGTGGCGCACGAGCCAGTAGTCAAAGGCTATACCCGCCCCGCCTTTGGCGGCACGAGCCGCAGGCGAAGTATAATGAAGAACCACCAGCTAAGCCGGTGGGTTACTTTTTTGTGAAATTTCCGCGCCCTCTTTACAGCGCCGTAAAAATATGATAGGATAATAGGGAAGAGATCGTATGGAGGACGGTATGGAAAACAGGTTTTTTCCCGAAGTAAAGCAGCGGTTCGGGTTCGGCTGCATGCGCCTTCCCATGCTCGGCGACGAGGTGGACGCGGCGCAGTTCTGCAAAATGACGGACGCCTTTCTCGAGAAGGGGTTCAACTATTTCGATACGGCGCACGGATATCTTTCCGGAAAGAGCGAAACGGCGATCCGCGAGTGCCTCGTAAAGCGCCACCCGCGCGAGAGTTTCGTACTCACGGATAAGCTCACCGATCCCTATTTCAGGAGCGAGGCGGATATCCGCCCCTTCTTTGAAAAACAGCTCGCATGGTGCGGGGTGGAGTATTTCGATTTTTATCTCATGCATGCGCAGAACGCGCAGAACTTTAAGAAGTTCCGCCGCTGCCGCGCCTACGAAACGGCGTTCGAGCTGAAAAAGGAGGGGAAGATCCGGCACGTCGGGCTCTCCTTCCACGATACCGCCGACGTGCTCGACGAGATCCTCACGCTCTATCCCGAGGTCGAAGTCGTGCAGATCCAGTTCAACTACGCCGATTACGACGACAACGCCATCCAGAGCCGCGCCTGTTACGATGTGTGCGTGAAGCACAATAAGCCCGTCATCGTCATGGAGCCCGTCAAGGGCGGCATCCTCGTCAACCTGCCCGACCGCGCAAAGGCCGTGCTGGACGGGCTGCACGGCGGCAGTTATGCGAGCTATGCCCTGCGCTTTGCCGCGCATTTCCCGCAGGTGTGCATGGTGCTCTCCGGCATGAGCGATATGGCGCAGATGAACGATAACCTCTCCTTTATGAAGGACGTGCTTCCGCTCTCCGCGGCGGAGATGGCGGCGGTCGAAGAGGTGCGCGGCGTGTTCCGCTCTCTCGATACCGTTGCATGCACGGCGTGCCGTTACTGTGTGGAAGGCTGCCCCGAGCGCATCTCCATCCCCGATCTGTTTGCCGATCTCAACTCGCACAAGCGCTATCCGAACTGGGACGGCGGCTGGCGGTATGCGGCACATACGGAGGGGCGCGGCAAGGCGTCCGACTGCATCGGCTGCGGCAGGTGCGAAAAGGTATGCCCGCAGCATCTTCCCGTCCGCCGTCATCTGAAGGAAGTCGCGGAGGTCTTTGAAAAGAAAGATGAATGAACCGAACGATCTTGCCCGCGCAAAGTCGCTCCTGACGGGGCGGGTCACCTGCGCCATCGTGCGCGGGGAACATGCCGAAACGAGCGAACTGCGGGGCGTTGCGCCCCTTCTGGCGTGGCTCGGAGGGGACTTTGCGGGGTATTCTGCGGCGGATAAGGTCGTCGGGCGGGCGGCGGCGTTTCTGTACGTCCTCCTCGGCGCGAAGGCGCTGTATGCCGCGGTGCTGAGCGAACCAGCCGCGGAGGTGCTCCGCGCGCACGGCATCTCCTTCTCTTACGGGAGGCTCGCCGCGCGCATCGTCAACCGCGCGGGCGACGGCTTATGCCCCATGGAGTCGGCGGTGATGGGGGAGGACGACCCCCGCCGCGCGCTGGAAAAAATCAAGGCAAAACGCATGGAGCTCATGCAAAAAGGAGGCTGACGCCTCCTTTTTTGCGACTATGTAAGTTGAATTACGCTTCGCTATGATCTGAGAAAATTCATGCTATCAATTCGCTGCAAAAGGCGTCACTGCGTTATACTTTTGCGCCTCTGATTGTTGCGCAAGAAACTTTTGGGGGTGAGCGCGTACGTTATGCCGTCCGACGCGAAGCGGCGCACGAGCGCTGCGCGCGAAGTACCGCAGGCGGCACATTACCTTGGTGTCGCCGAGACAGTGAGCCGCCGCGTGCTGAACTGTTGCGAAAACAGCGGCGGCGAGGAAAACCAAAAATAAAGCCGCCGCTTTGCAGCGGCGACTGTTGGGTTTTCCTAACACTCACGAAATTTCTTTTCGTCAGTTCGAAAAGAAATTTGTGAATTTACTCCGAAGGGTTCATCAGGTCGCATCCCCTCACCAGCAGGTTGGAGACGGGGAACGCCGCCAGCACGATGCACACGATGTACAGGATCTGCGTGAACGTGAGTTCCACGTCCGTCCAGCCGGTGTATACGAGCTCGCCCAGCACGGGCACAGCGAGCACGAGGATGCTGATGCCCACCGAGAGCGCGTAGGTGATAAAGCGCAGGCCGTTGAAGGGCTGGAGGATGCGGTACAGCATGACGAGCCCGCCAAAGGTGACCGCAAGCACGAAGAGGGGATTGATGAGCGTCTCGCCGCCGATGGTCACGCGGAGCGAGCCGAATTCCCCGGGCAGGAACCCGATGCCCGCATACACGGCGAGCACGCACAGGAACAGCGTCACGGCGCCCGGAATGGAGCGCGACAGCACAAACGGGATGAATTTCCCCTTCACGCGGTCGCCGTTGGGCTGGAGCGCCAGCACGAGCGAGGGGAGCGCGGTCACGAGAGTCTCGAACAGCAGCATGTTGTTGGTCGTAAAGAAGTACTGCGAACCGAGCGCAAAGCAGAACACCGCCAGAAGCACGGTGAACAGCGTCTTCATGATGTAGAGGGAGGCGCTCGCCTTGATGTTGTTGATGACGCGCCGCCCCTCGTACACGACGTTGGGCAGGTTGAGGAAGTTGTTGTCCATCAGCACGAGGTGCGAAACGTTTCTCGCCGCCTCGCTGCCGGACGCAACGGATACCGCGCAGTCCGCCTCTTTGAGGGCGAGGATGTCGTTCACGCCGTCGCCCGTCATGGCGACGGTGTTGCCCTGTTTTTTGATGGTGCGCACGAGGATCGCCTTCTGTTCGGGAGTCACGCGCCCGAACACGGTGTATTGGTTCGCCACGTTCTCCACTTCGAGGTCGGTGAGTCCGTCGAGCGAGATGTACTGTCCGGCGTTCTTCACGCCCACGCGCCTTGCAACTTCCGATACCGTCACGGGGTTGTCGCCCGAAATGATCTTGATGTCCACGTCGTTCTCGCGGAACCACTTGATGGTCTCGATGGCGTCCGAACGGATGTTGTCGGCAAGGGTGATGATCGCCGCGGGGCGGAAGAGGGAGGGCAGCCGCCCGCCCGAAATGGGGTTGGGCGAATAGGCAAGCAGCAGCACCCTGAGCCCCGCCGCGGCGTACTGTTTTACGATCTTGTCGATCTTGGTGGGCATGGGGCGGAGCACGAACTCCGGCGCGCCCATCGCAAAGGTGCCTGCGTCGCCGAAAGTCACCGCCGAGAGTTTCCGCTTGCTCGAAAAGGGCACCGTCGCCGTCGCCTGCAGCGCCGTGGAATGCCCGAAGCGGTTATACAGCGCGATGGAGGTCTGGTTGTTGTCCTCGAGGGCGTTGAGCATGCTCCCCATGATCTCTTCCAGGGAGAAGTCCACATAGTTGTTGAGGATCATGCAGTCGTTCACCGTCATCCTGCCGTCCGTGATGGTACCCGTCTTATCCAGGCACAGCACGTTCACGCGCGCCAGCATTTCCAGCGAATACAGATCCTGCACGAGCGTCTGTTTCTTGGCGAGCCGCCTCACGCCGATCGCCATGGCAAACGAGGTGAGAAGGAGCAGTCCCGAGGGGATCATGCCGATGACGACCGCCCCCGTGAACTGGATGGTGAGGCTCATGTCGGATCCCGTCGCCTTCCAGTTTACCCAGAACATCGCCGCGGCGATGAAGGGGATGAGAACGCCGATCACGCGGATAAAGAGGCGGATGGAGTTCATGATCTCCGACTTGGGCTTTTTATACTTCTTCGCCTTGGAGGTGAGGCTGTTGAGGTAGGTCGCCTTGCCCACTTTGTCGGCGCGCACGCGGCAGGCGCCGCTCGCCACATAGGAGCCGGCGTACAGCGTTTCGCCGGGCGCCTTCTTCACGGGCACGCTCTCGCCCGTCAGGAGCGATTCGTTCACTTCCACCACGCCGTCCAGAAGGATGCAGTCCGCGGGGATCTGCTGCCCCGCCTCCAGCAGGACGATGTCGTCGAGGACGATCTCCCGCACGGGGATCTCGGTGCGTATCCCGCCCCGCATCACCTTCGCCGTTGCCGATATGAGCACGGAGAGCTTGTCGATCTGCCGCTTTGCGAGGATCTCCTGCACGATGCCGATGATGAGGTTCGCCGCGAAGATGGCGACGAAGAGGAACTGCGAGAGGGGCGCCCCCGCATAGGCGAGCGCCACCGCCACGATCAGACACAGCAGGTTGAAGAACGTGCAGAGGTTCCCCACGAAGATGCTCGCGTACGACTTGGAGTACTTCTTGTTTACGTCGTTGAAGAGAAGCTGCGAAAAGCGCAGTTCCACCTGTTCGGGGGTGAGCCCCTTATCGGGCTTGGGATCGAACCGCTCCACTTCCTCCGCGGCGGGGATGTCCTTCGCGCGGCGGAACTGTTTCATGAGCGCCTTTCTCGATTTTTCTTCCTTTTTGACTGCGTTGGCATCGAGCACGCGCGAAGAGAAGGGCTTGCTTACCGCCTCCTGTTCCGCGTCGGGCTGTTCTGCCGCGGGCATGGGTGCCTCGTTTTGCGTAAGAGGCGTCGTTTCTTTCTCTTTCAATGAATGTTTCTCCCGCTTATTTTCGGGCGGAGGGGCGCACCATGTCGGCGTCGGGCGCCTCCGCTCTGAGCCCATTATACACCGTACGCCGGGAAAAGTCAAAATTTACGCGTACTGCTTTGCGATTTTTTTCGCCGCGCGGCGCTTTCCCTGCGGGGAAGGCTTGCATTTTTCCGCCGATAGGTATATAATATGGAGGAAATTTCTCAATTTACATGAGGTAAACGAAACTATGATCGACATCGCCCTGCTGCGCAGCGACCCCGACCGCGTGCGCAGGAACATCGAAAAGAAATTCCAGCATCAGAAGCTCCCGCTCGTGGACGAGGCGCTCGCTCTCGACGAAAAGCGCCGCGCGCTCCAGACGGAGGGCGACGTCCTTCGCGCCGCGCGCAACACGCTCTCCAAACAGATCGGCGCGCTCATGCGCGAGAAAAAGACGGAGGAAGCGGAGGCCGTCAAGGCGCAGGTCAACGCCAACGCCGCCCGCCTTTCGCAGATCGAGGCGGAGAGCGAGGAGGTCGGCGCGCGCCTCAAAGCCGTCATGATGCGCATCCCCAACATCGTCTCCGACGATACCCCCGTCGGCAAAGACGATTCCGAAAACGTCGAGCGGCAGCGCTTTCTGGAACCCAGGGTGCCCGATTTCGAGGTGCCTTACCATCTCGATATCCTCGAGCGCCTTTCCGGCATCGATCTCGACAGCGCCCGCCGCACTTCGGGGCAGGGGTTCTACTACCTCGTCGGCGACGTCGCGCGGCTCCATTCCGCGGTGCTCGCCTATGCGCGCGATTTCATGATCAACAAGGGATTCACCTACTGCATCCCGCCCTTCATGATCCGTTCCGACGTCGTTTCGGGCGTCATGAGCTTCGAGGAGATGGAGGGCATGATGTATAAGATCGAGGGCGAAGACCTCTATCTCATCGGCACGAGCGAACACTCCATGATCGGGCGGTTCATGAACACCACGCTCGACGAAAAGCAGCTCCCGCTCACGCTCACCAGCTATTCGCCCTGTTTCCGCAAGGAGAAGGGGGCGCACGGCATCGAGGAGCGCGGCATCTACCGCATCCACCAGTTCGAAAAGCAGGAGATGATCGTCATCTGCAAGCCCGAAGAGAGCGAGATGTGGTACGACAGGATGTGGAATTACACCGTCGAGCTGTTCGTCTCCATGGGGATCCCCGTGCGCACGCTCGAATGCTGCTCGGGCGATCTTGCCGATCTCAAATACCGCAGCGTCGACGTGGAGGCATGGAGCCCCCGCCAGAAGAAGTATTTCGAAGTCGGCTCCTGCTCCAACCTCACCGACGCGCAGGCGCGCCGCCTCGGCATCCGCTACAAGGGCGAAAAGGGCAGCAGCTTTGCCCACACCCTCAACAACACCGTCGTCGCCCCGCCCAGAATGCTCATCGCGTTCCTCGAGAATCATCTCAATGCGGACGGCAGCGTCGATATCCCCGAAGTGCTCCGTCCCTATATGGGCGGCACGGAAAAACTCGTTCCCCGCAAGTAATGAGGTACGTCTTTTTCGATATCGAATGCGCCTGCGTGTTCAAGAGCGTCGCCAAGATCTGCGCCTTCGGGTATGTGCTCACTGACGAGCGGTTCAACGTTCTGGAACGGGAGGACATCCTGCTCAATCCCAAAGGGAAATTCCACCTCACCGACCGCAAGGGGCGGGAAGGGCTGGTGCTCCCGTACGTGTACGAGGATTTCAAAAAATATCCCGCCTTTCCCGCGGTGTACGACCGCATCAAGGCGCTCCTCGAAGATAAGGAACATATCGTCCTGGGTCACGCGACCCTCAACGACGTCAATTATCTCAATCTGGAGACGCACCGCTACAAGCTCCCTTCCTTCAGATTCGAATTTTACGATACGCAGTTCTTTTACATGAACATGCAAAAGAGTTTCTCCCGTCAGCTCGGACTGGGTGCGATGGCGGAGGAGCTCGGGGTGGAGTTCACGCCGCACTGCGCGGTGGACGACGCCTACGCGACGATGCGCGTCTGTCAGGCGCTCGTCTCGCGCGAGGGCGTCTCGACCGTTCCGGAGCTCGTCGGCCGCTACCGCATCCGCGCGGGGCGCATCGCGGGCGGGAAGATCACGCCGCTTGCTTCGCAGGGGCTGAAAAACTACATCGCCGAGCGCGACGAAGAGCGCGACCGCCGCGCCAGGGCGCACGACGAATTTTACCGGTACGTCAACAAATATATGCACCGCCGCAAAAAGGGCGGCACGCTCGAGGGAAAGGTGTTCTGCTTTTCCAAGGAGGTCGAGGAGGAAGTTCCGCTTTCGGTACATCTCGTCGCCGCCATCTTCGCCTCGGGCGGGAAGTATACTTCCCATCCCGGGGAGTGCAACGTATATATCGCGCGCGGGCAGGGCGGCGTGCGCTTTCAGAACGCCGTCACCGCCGGGGCGACCTTCGTCCCGCTCGAAAATCTCGAGCATGCGCTGGAGGGGCTATGAGGCTTCCGCAGGAATATCTTGAAAGGATGCAAAAAAGGCTGGGAGAGGGGTTCCCCGCCTTTTTGCGCGCTATGGAGGATGCGCCCGTCCGCGGCGTGCGCGTCAACACGCTGAAGATCGCGCCCGCGGCGCTCTCCGCGCTTTTCCCGCACTTGTCTGCGCCCGTGCCGTGGGCGGAGGACGGGTTTTACACCGACGCGGAGAAGGTGGGGAGTACGATCGCCCATCATGCGGGGCTCATCTACGCGCAGGAGCCGAGCGCCATGTGCGCGGCGCCCCTTCTCGGGGTGCGCCCGGGCGAGCGCGTGCTCGATCTGTGCGCCGCGCCCGGCGGCAAGACCGCCCAGCTCGCCGCGGCGCTGCGGGGGGAGGGCGTGCTCGTTTCCAACGAGTTCGTATACGACCGCGCACGCGTCCTCTCGCAGAACGCGGAACGGCTGGGCATCCGAAACTGCGCCGTCGTCAGCGCCGATCCCGCCTCGCTCGCCGCGCGTCTGCCCGCATATTTCGATAAGATCCTGGTGGACGCGCCCTGCTCGGGCGAGGGGATGTTCCGCAAGGACGGGGACGCCGTCGGGGAGTGGAGCGCGGAGAACGTCGCGCGGTGTATCGCCCGTCAGCGGGATATCCTCGACGCCGCGGCGCAGATGCTCTGCGGCGGCGGTCGGCTCGTCTATTCCACCTGCACGTTCGAGTACGGCGAAAACGAGGGGCAGATCGCGGACTTCCTTGCCCGTCATGCGGAGTTTTCGCTCGTCAAGCAGGAGCTCCTCCTCCCGCACGAGGTGCGCGGAGAGGGGCACTTTGCGGCGGTGCTCGAAAAGCGGACGGGCGCGCGGGAGGATGCGCGCCCGCATCCCGTCAGACGCGTCCCGGCGGCGGAAAGGGCGTATGCGGAATTTGCCGCGTCGTTCTTTGCCGCCCCGCCCGAAGGCAGCGTCACCGCGCTCGAAGGGGGGCGCATGTTTCTGCTGCCCGCGGGCATGCCCGCGCTCCCCGTGCGAACGCTCCGCGCGGGCGTGGAGCTCGGCACGTTCGACGGCAAGCGCTTTACCCCCGCCCATGCCCTCGCCATGGCGGCAAAACGGGAGGAGCTCGCCCGATTTTTGCCTCTTTCGGCGGCGGAGGCGGAACGCTATCTGCGCGGCGAGACGCTCCCCTGCGAGGCGGAGAACGGCTGGTGCGCCGTGGGGTACGGCGGCTGCCCGCTCGGGCTCGGCAAGGCGGTGAACGGCATTCTGAAGAACCACTATCCGAAGGGGCTCCGGAAGGTGTGAAACAGCAATAAAACGGCGGCGGACTGCATGGCAGTCCGCCGCCGTTTTGTATTCCTTTTATTCTATGCTCAGTCGTCCTGCGTTTCCCGTCCGTCCGCAGGCGCCGTATCGTCCTGCGTTTCCCGTCCGTCCGCGGGCGATGCGTCGTCCTGCGCTTCTGCCGCCGCGTCGTCGGCCGCCTGTTTCGCAAGGAAGGGGCGGTTGACCCGCGCCGCAATGATGAACACGGTCACGCCGACCGCAAACAGACACACGATGGGGATGGCGCCGAGGTTGACGGAGTCCGTCGCGTCCGTCACGATGCTCACGAGGAGGGTGCCGAAGAACGCCGCGCCCTTGCCGAAGATGTCGAGGATCCCGAACAGACACCCCGACTGATCGGCGGGGATGATCTTGGCGAAGTAGGAGCGCGAGAGCGCCTGCACGCCGCCCTGGAAGAGCCCCACGGCGCAGGCGAGCATCCAGAACTGCCATGCCTCCGTCATGAATACGGCGAACAGCCCGACGCATGTGTACGCGGCGATGCAGATGAGGATGAGGATGTCGTTGCGCACCTTTTTTGTGAGTTTGCCGAAGATGATGGCGGAGGGGAAGGCGATGATCTGCGTCAGCAGCAGCGCCAGCAGCAGATTCACCGTATCGAACCCAAGCGCCGTGCCGAAGGAAGTCGCCATGTCGATGATGGTGTACACGCCGTCGATGTAGAGGAAGAACGCGACGAGGAAAAGGATGATGCCCTTTTTGTTGGGGACGTCGCTCTTTTTGGAGAACACCGAGAAGAGGCGTTTGAAGTTGTCGCGCACGGCGTGCGGCGAGCGGGGCACGAAGTGCGTCTGGCGGTAGGTCTTGGCGAGGGGCAGGGTAAAGCCGAGCCACCACAGCGCATTGATGATGAGCGCGATGGGAATGGATACGGCGTACTCCAGGTCGGTCAGCAGCACGATGGCGATGCTGACGAGGAAGGGGATGCAGCTCCCGATATATCCCCAGGCATAGCCCTTGGAGGACACGTCATCGGTGCGGTCGTGCGTGGTCACGTCCACGAGCATGGCGTCGTAAAAGACGAGGCTCGCCGAGTAAAAGATCTTTGTAACGATGAATACGACGAGGAACACCAGCCACGGCATGGGAATGCCCAGCGCCGCGCATCCGATCACGCCCGCGCATGCAAAGAACATGAATATGGGGCGCTTATATCCCGAAAAATCGCTCAGCGTGCCGAGGATGGGGCTGATGATGGCGACGCACAGCGTCACGATGCTCGCGGCGTAGCCCCAGTAGGCGGTCGCCGTGGTGGCGTCCACCCCGCCCTGTCCCGCAAGGTAGTTGAAGTAGATGGGCATGATGGTGCTGATGAGCAGGGTAAACGCCGAATTGCCGACGTCGTACAGGATCCAGTTGCGTTCCAGCCTGCGCTGGGGTGACAATCTCTTCATTCTTCAGATCTCCCGTTTCAGATTTGTTTTTCCGATTCAAAGTTGCTCATAAAGGCTTCATCCAGCGCCGTTCCGCGCTCCAGGAACTCTCTCAGATTGGGCAGAAGTTTTTTCGCCTTCCCGACCGCCCGGTCATACAAGGGGCGCAGCGCCGCGTTGCTCGCGTTCGCCGCGGCGGTGTCGGCGGCGGGGATCATCATGGGCGCGATCGAATCGTACTTCCCCGCAATGCGCAGCCCGAGGCGGAGCATCCCGCGCCTGAACGCGCCAGGCGCGCGCAACAGATCGCTGTAAAAGCGCATTGCCTTTGCCGCCTTCTTTGCCTCCCGCTCCGTCACGCCGCAATAGGCGGCAAGCGCGGATACGGCGTCCTTTTCCGCGCTTATATGCGTTGCGAGGCGCGCCTTCACGGGGTCGTGTCCGTCCTCTTTGAGCAGTATGCGCTCGAATGCGGCTTCTACGCCCACGTGCGTCATGCCCGTCAGCTCCATCTGCCGCGCCACTTCCCCGTGGCATACGCTGTCCAGGCAGAAGTGGCAGGCAAAGCCCAGAAGATAGGCGCGGTCCGCCGCGCGGCTCCCCCGCGCGAGGTACACGGGGCGCGCCGCCGTAAAAAAGTCCGCCGCACGCTCCTCGTGCAGGAGGTCGCCCTGCTTTTTTACGTCGTTCTTTTTGAGCGGCTTGTAGTAAAAGAGGGGGTCGGGACCGTGCAGCCCCAGCGCGAAGGCTTTTTCATGCGCCGCGATCTCGGGGAATTGCTCCCCGGACAGCGCCGCGATCTCTCTTCCGAATTTTCTGTGTGCGTATGTTGCAGGCATGATCTCGTTTCCTTTGTGTACTTTCCTATTATAAGGCATCGGCGCGCAAAAGTCCTCACAAAAATCTACCGCAATTGTAAAAAATTTGTAAAAAATAAAGAATTCGGAAAAATTTTCGGAAATCGGCGCGGCGGAAGGGTGTGCAAACCCTTTTTTCGGGCGCATCGGGCGGCGCGCGGCGGTTCGTTCGGAGATCGCTGCATAAAAAATCCCGAAGGCGCGCAAGTTGACTTCAGGAGGATACTATGAAGAAGACTTTGATGATCGGCGCGCTGTCTCTCGTGCTCCTCGGCGGCGCAGCCGCGGGCGGCACGGCGGCGATCCTCGCGCACACGCCCGGGGACGCGGCGCTCGTCGCCGTCGAGACCGCCGTGCTCCGGCAGGGGAGCACGGGCGGAGAGGTGCGGGAAGTGCAGCGCCGCCTCAAAAACTGGGGCTACTATACGGGCGCGGTCGACGGCATCTTCGGCGCGGGAACGCGCAGGGCGGTCGTCGCGTTTCAGCAGAAGAACGGGCTGACCGCCGACGGGATCGTCGGCAAAGCGACGTACAGAGCGCTCGGCATGAACGATTCCTACAATGCGCTCGACGACGGCGGCGGAAAGGGGCAGCAGGGCGGCGTGAACGGCTATACTTCGTCCGATCTCTACCTCATGGCAAAGGCGATCTACGCCGAGGGCAGGGGAGAGAGTTATACGGGGCAGGTCGCCATCGGCGCGGTCATCGTCAACCGCGTCAAGAGCCCGCAGTTCCCCAACACGGTGGCAGGCGTCATCTATCAGAAGGGCGCCTTTACCGCGGTGGACGACGGGCAGATCAACCTCGAACCCAACGAAACGGCATACAACGCCGCCCGCGACGCGATGAACGGCTGGGATCCGACTTACGGATGCCTGTACTATTACAACCCCGCCGTTGCCACGAGCGCGTGGATCTTCGAGCGGCAGACGGTCACGGTGATCGGAAAGCACGTCTTTGCGATTTAATGTTCACGAAATTCTTTTCGGACTGACGAAAAGAATTCCGTGAGCGGAAGAGAAATCCAACGTGCGCTTGCGCTTCGCGTTTGGTTTCTCTCGATAGCGCGCAAGTTGCAACAGTTTCGCGCGCTATCTCACTCTTCCGCATAAGTCGCAAGCGCAAACTTATTTTGCCTCCGGCGTAATATGGGGGATTTCAGGAGATAAATATGGAGAAAAAGATCGGGAAAAACGTCTCGAGCGGCGCCGAAAAAGTGGAGACGCTGGAAAAAGAGACTGCAAAAAAGTCCGCCACGGGCGGACAGAAAACAAAAAAGAGCGCGGCGGCAAAGTCTGCCGCGCCCAAAAAGGACCGCGTCGCAGAGCAGATGGAGCGCGCCAGGGCGGAGGAAAACGCCGCCGCCGAGGCGCGGTTCGAGGCGGCAAAGGCGCGCGCCGCAAAAAAGGAAGCGGCGCGCATGCAGCGGGCGAATAAAAAACAGGCGCAGATGCAGGCGAAACTGAAAGCAAAGGAAAAGCGCATGGAAAAACTCGCCGAAGAGAGGAGCGAGCGCGCGGCGCGCCACGCCCGCAAGGCGGCGCGCCGCGAGATGATCGCCGCCGAGAGCGCCGCGGAAAAGAAGCAGCGCCTCGCGCGGGAAAAGCGTGAACGCACCGCCCGCAAAAAGCAGCAGGAGGCGGAGCGCGCCGCAGCCATACAGGCGCGGGAGGAGGAACGCAGAGCGGCGCAGGAAAAGCGCGCCGCCGCCCGCGAAAAGAAGAAGACGGCGCGCGCCGAAAAGCGCTCGGGCAAAAAGCGTGCGCCCGGCATCGGCGGCTGGATCGCCGCCGTCGTCTCGCTCGGCGCCGCCTGCCTCGCGCTCGCAACGGTGGTCACGGCGGGCTCCATCCGCATGAATCAGATGGCGGCGCTCTCGGAAAACGCCTACCGCGCGACCCTCTTCGAGCTCGTCTCCGTCTCCGAAGAGATGGACGATAATCTGGCAAAACTCCGCGTTTCTGCGGGCGCGGGCGAACAGCGCATGCTGCTCACCGAGATCCTCGTGGACAGCGAGCTCATGGAGAGCGCGCTCGAGAAGATCCCCGTCGACAGCGCGACGAGCACGGATATCTCCTCGTTCGTCAACCGTACGAACGCATTCGCGCGCCGCATGCTGGCAAAGCTCTCCCGCGGGGAGCAGCTCACGCAGGAGGAGCGATCCGCCGCGGCGCGGCTGTACGAGGTAAACGCCGCCCTCGTGCGCGAACTCAACGACCTTGCCGTGAACACGCCCGCAGGGGAACTGCGCGCCTTTTTCGAGGGAAAAACTGAGATGCGTTCGCGCTTTGCCGAATGGGGGAAGGAGGCTAACAAAAAGCCGCAGGAGATCACCGACGCGCCCTTTGCCGGCGAGGGGAACGTCGGGGAAAACGGCGTGGATAAGGAAAACGAAGTGAGCGTCGCCGGGGCGGAAGAGCGCGTGCGCGCCTTCTTCGAGGGGTACCATGTCGCGGATGTGAAGCTCACGGGCGAGACCGCCGCCCGCGACATGCAGTGCTATAACTTTACCGTCACCGATGAAAACGGGCTCGAGATCTTCGCGCAGGTCACCAAAAAGGGCGGCGACGTCGCCTTCTTCAACAGCTACGAGGCATGTACCGTCAAAAACTTCGACCTTGCGGGGTGCGACGCGATCGCGCGCGAGTTCCTCGCCGCCCGCGGCTATGAGGATCTGACCGCGACATGGTTCTCGGATACGGGCATGGTCGCCTGCATCACCTATGTCTCGGAGACGGACGGCGTACGCTGCTATCCGGACATGGTGCAGGTGCGCGTTTGCGAAGAGAAGGGGCGCGTCGTGGGCATGGACGCCCGCGGATACCTGCTCAATCACGAAAACGGCGGGCGCGTCTTCGAGGCGCCGCTTTCCGAGGGCGCCGCGCGCGGGAAACTTGCCGAGGGGCTCGAAGTCACCGCGAGCCATCTCGCCATCGTGCCCGTCGGCCGCCGCGAAACGCTGTGCTACGAGTTTTCCTGCAAGTACGGCGAAGAGGAATATATCATCTATCTCGACGCCCGCACGGGCGAGGAAGTGCGCATCTTCCGCGTTCACGAGAGCGCGCGGGGGAACTATCTCTCGTAAAAAAGCGCAACAAAAAAGCGGAAATACGATTAAAAAGCCGGGCGGACTCGCCCGGCTTTTTAATGAGAAAAAATATGGATTCGTATAGGCAAAACAAGTGTTCTGTAAAGAACAAGTAACATTATACGCTCTTTTGTGCAGAAGTCAAGGATTTTATTGCGTTTCCGGAAAAGAATTATGAAAAAATTTTCAGGGAAAAGACATTTCCTTGCCAAAGTCGGGATTTTGCGGTAGAATAATACCCGCAGAGGTTTTCCGCGCCGGACGCGCGCGGAAGATGCACGATCTCATCGTCCGACAGGAGGAAAAGGATGTTCAACGTCGTTCTCGTTGAGCCGGAGATCCCGCAGAACGCGGGCAATATCGCGCGGACTTGCGCCGCAACGGGGTGCACGCTGCACCTCGTCAGACCGCTCGGATTTGAAATATCCGACAGATATCTCAAACGCGCGGGGCTGGATTACTGGCATCTGGTCGACGTCGTCGTGCACGACGGTGCGGAGGCGTTTTTCGCGTCCTGCCCCGCGGACGCGCGCTTCTGGTTCTTTACGACCAAGGCGCCCCGCGCATATACGCAGGCGGAGTTTCGCGCGGGGGATTACCTTGTGTTCGGCAAGGAGACGAGGGGACTTCCCGAAGAACTGCTGGTCGCGCATCCCGGGGAATGCGTGCGCATCCCCATGCGGACGGAGGCGCGTTCGCTCAATCTTTCCAACTCCGTCGCCGTCGCCGTGTTCGAAGGGCTGCGGCAGAACGATTTCCGCGGGCTCTCTTCGGAAGGGGAGCTGCACCGTCTGCGCTGGGACGTCCCGCCGCGCGGTGTGTGAAATTTTTTGCGCGCATTGACGAAAGCGCGCCGCCGTGATATAATACCGCTGTAATTCGGAAAGGAGGGAACAGGTCATGCGGATGCTGAAACGGATCTTCAGCCGCTTTTTTATCGTCGCTCTCACGATCATCCTCCTCTTTCTGGTGGATGTCACCGTCGTCTGCGGCTTCGTCTATCTGTTCGCGGGCTGGCTCGCCGCAAAGTTCCCGCAGGCAACGCAGTGGATCACGTTTGCGCTCACGGCGCTCTCGTGGCTCGTCGTCTTTCTTGCCGCGCTGCACGCCGCCAACCGCGATATGGTCCCCGAGACAAAGATCCCGTGGATCCTGTGCATCGTCTTTCTCAATATCTTCGGCGTCGCCATCTACTGCGTGTTTTCCTCGCACCGCCCCACAAAGCGGGTGCAGCAGCGCTACCGCGTTCTGTACGAACATTCCAAAAAGTACGAAAACGGCGGGCTGACCGTCCGCAGGATCAACGAAGAGATGCGCCGCTGGTCGGATATCAGCGAGGCGCTCTTTACCGAAGAGCCTGCCGCGTGCATGTACGAGCATACCAGAACGGAGTACTTCCCTTCGGGCGAACTCTTCTGGGCGCGCCTCCTCGAAGATCTGGAGCGCGCCGAAAAGTACATCTTCATGGAGTACTTCATTATCGAACGCGGGGAAATGTGGGAAAGCATCCTCGAGATCCTCTCCCGCAAGGTGAAAGAGGGCGTCGAGGTGCGGTTCATGTACGACGATATCGGCTGCATGGGCAAGGTGCATCTCGTCTACCATAAGATGCTCGAAAAAATGGGCATCCGGTGCGTCAAATTCAACCCGTTCGTGCCCGTCGTCACGAACGTGCACAACAACCGCGACCACAGAAAGATCACCGTCATCGACGGATACATCGGCTATACGGGCGGCATCAATCTTTCCGACGAATACGTCAACGTCACCCATCCGTTCGGGGGCTGGAAGGATACCGCCGTGCGGCTGGAGGGCGAGGGCGTGAAGGGGCTGCTGCTGATGTTTCTGAAACTGTATAACCTCTCCCTCAAATCGTGCGAGGATTATTCGCCCTATATCCCGCTCATGTACGAAAAGTTCGAGGACGAGGGGTTCGTCCAGCCCTACGGCAGCGGCCCGCGCCCCATGTATCAGCGCAGCATCGGCGAGGACGTATACATCAATATCCTCAATACCGCCAAAGATTACGTCTGGATCATGACGCCCTATCTCATCATCGACTACCGTCTGCGCGAGGCGCTCGTCATGGCGGCGGCGCGCGGGGTGGACGTGCGCATCATCACGCCGCATATCCCCGATAAGCGCGTCGCATTCGCGCTCACGCGCTCCAACTATATGGCGCTCATCCGCGGCGGGGTCAGAATTTATGAATATACGCCCGGGTTCATCCACGCAAAGGGGTTCCTCGCGGACGACAAGGTGGGCGTGGTCGGCACCATCAACTGCGACTATCGCTCCCTGCTCTTCCACTTCGAGGACGCGGTGCTCATGTACAGGACGCGCGCGCTCGCCTCGATGAAACAGGACTTCGAAGAGACGTTCGCCGTCTCCGCGCTCCAGACGGAGGCGGACGCAAAGCGCAACGTGGTGTGGCGCGGCGTGTGCGAGCTCGCAAAGATCTTCGCGCCCCTGTTTTAGGTTTACGCCTGCAAGACAACCCTTCCGTCGCAGCTCCGCGGAGGGCAAAGCTCTCAATTACGTCCGCGAGGAAGGTTGCCTTCCGCTGCGGTACTCAATTTGCGCATGCCTGCGCTCGTCGCGACAAGGCGCGTTTTGTGGTCATTCGGCTAAGCCGAACGCCGCACTTTTCACGCCTGTCGCTCCTCTTCACGAAAATCTTTTCATAGAAAATATTTTCGTGATTGCTGTGGTATATTTTTCAGAAAGTGAGCCGCCGCGAGCTATACTGTTGCGAAAACAGCGGCGGCGAGGAAAACCGCGCACAAAAGCGTGAGCGACTGCGGGGTTTTCCTGAAACTCACGGAAATTCTTTTCGTCAGTTCGAAAAGAATTTCGTGAATACTTCTGAGGAGGTATTTATGATCCATTCGATGGCGGGCGGCGTGCTCGGCGATCAGGGCGTGCATACGTTCGCAAAGGTCGAGATCGGGGGCGCGCCCTATTGGTACCTTGCTCCCGTGCGCGTTGCGGCGGGGGATAAAGTCGTCGTCCCCTTCGGCAGAGAGGGGCGCCGCGTAACGGCGCAGGTGCTCAGAACGGAGGACTGCACCGCGCAGACCGCGCCCGTCCCGCTCGGGCGGGCAAAGAGCATTATCCGCGTCCTTGCCGAATAAACATATATAAAACGGGTTGACAGAACGAATATTTTGTCGTACAATAAAGCGGAACATAGGGGAGTAGTCGGCGCGCCGCACGGGCGGCTGCGCGATACCGTCCACATATTGCGGCGCATGCCGCGGGCGCTATCTGAAATGACGAGACTTATGCGTAAAGGAAAGCCGTTCCTTTGCGCATAAGTCTTTCTTTTTTGTCCGCTCCCCTCAGGCGCGGCGGTTCCGCTGCAGGAAGATTTTGGAGAGAAAATTTTATGTCGGTTTGGGAGATCCTTCTCATCGGGGCGGCGCTTGCGATGGACGCCGTCGCCGTGAGCATGACCAACGGCATGACGGATCCGCGCATGCGCCCCGCAAAGGCGCTTGCGATCGCGCTCACGTTTGCCGTATTCCAGTTCGCCATGCCCGTCGTCGGGTATTACTGCGGGGCGGTGTTCGCCTCCGTCGTCGAGCGCATCGCGCCGTGGCTTTCCTTCGCGCTCCTCGCCTTCATCGGCGGGAAGATGATCGTCGACTGTATCCTGGAGATGCGCGAAAAAAAGAGCGCGGGCGAGGGGGCGCAGCTCCCGCGCGCGGGCAAACCCCTCGGCGCGGGGAAACTTCTCGTGCAGGGCGTGGCGACCAGTCTCGACGCGCTCGCCGTCGGCGTGACGCTCCTCGCAACGGAAACGCAGGCGGGGCTCCCTTTCCACGCCGCGGCATGTGCCGCCGTCATCGGCGCGGTCACCTTCGTCCTGTCGTTTGCCGCCGTATACGCCGGCAAAAAGGTGGGCGATGAGTTCGCCGACTGGGCGGGCGTCGCCGGGGGCGCGGTGCTCATCGGCATCGGGCTGAAGATCCTTCTGGAAGGGATTTTGTAAGGAGGCGCGGCGCCTTCCGCCGCCGTACCGCGGGCTTCAAAAGAACGGCGCGGCGCTCCCGGGCACCCCGATTGAAAAATTTCTTAACTTGTATTGACTTTCCACGTGCGGGCTGATATAATAAAGTTACAGGATATACGGGGGGAAGAGGTTATGGGAAAAGAGATCCGGCATTACGATTTTACAAAAAAACCGCGTAAGGCGAGCCCGTTCTGGATGTGGGTCGCGCGGAATTTCGCTATCAAACCCCGTCTTAAGGGGCGCAAGGTCACGGTAAAAAAGATCGGCATGACGGGTATCGAGCCGCCCTATCTGCTGTTCGTCACGCATGCGAGCATGCTCGACTTTCCCGCCATGTATACGGCGGTTGCGCCTCATAACGCGAACAACGTCGTCGCCATCGACGCCATCCGCGACGTCGGCGACTGGATCATGCGCAGGCTCGGCTGTATCTGCAAGCGCAAGTTCGTGAAAGATCTTAACCTCATCCGCAACATGCGCTATTGCGTGGATAAGTATAAGTCCATCGTCTGCATCTATCCCGAGGCGCGCTACACGCTCGACGGCACGACGGGCTTTCTGCCCGATTCTCTCGGCAAGATGGGCAAACTCCTCAAAGTCCCCGTCGTCGTTTTGCGTCTCTACGGCACGTTCATCGCCGCGCCGCAGTGGAATAAAGACGAGCAGTATCTTCCGCTCCGCTGCGAGCTCGAGTGCGTGGCGACCGCGGAGGAGGTCAGGAGCCTCCCCGCCGACGAACTCAACGCCCGCATCCACCGCGCCATGCAGCGCGACGATTATGCCTATCAGCGCGAAGAGGGGATCCGCCTCACCAATCCCCGCCGCGCCAACGGATTGCACAATATCCTCTATCAGTGCCCGCACTGCGGCACGGAGTTCAAAATGTATTCGGAGGGCACCCGCCTGTGGTGCGCCGCCTGCGGCAAGGGCTGGCAGATGACCGAGCTGAGCGAGCTCGTCGCCGAGGAAGGGGAGACGGAGTTCCGGTACATCCCCGACTGGATGGCGTGGGAGCGCAAAAACGTGCGCGCGGAGGTGCGTTCGGGCAGCTACCGCTTCGAGGACGACGTGACCGTGCACACCCTTCCCAACGCCAAGCGGTTTTACGATCAGGGCATGGGAAAACTTGTGCAGACGCCCGAGGGAACGCGGCTCATCTGCAAGGCATACGGCGAAAAGCGCGAGCTCTTCTGGGCGGGCACCGAGCTCGAGAGCGTGCACGTCGAGTACGACTATCCGTACCGCAAGGATAAGTACAAAAAGAACATCTTCGGCGACTGCGTCGATATCTCCACGCCGGACGACAGCTATTGGCTGCATCCCGTATCCGACCGCGATCAGCTCACGAAAATTTCCCTCGCCACGGAGGAGATCTATCTCCTTGCGAAGGAGAAGGTGAAAGAGCGCGGCAGAGAGGGGCAGGGAGAAGTGAAGAACAAGCGGTCAGAAGAGACGATTTGATCAATAAAACGTTTCGGGCGCCTTCTCGGGCGCCCGTTGCGGACGAGGGGCGATATCGCCCCTCGTTTTTTTGCCACAGAGTTGACGTGCGCATCTCCGCCCGCCGGCACGACGGGATCCTCGCCGTCGTCATGCGGATATAGCTTAAAATTTTATCATTGCAGCAGGAAGGCGCGCGGGCAAATGCCCGCGCGCTTGACTTTCGGATATAAAATGTGGTAATCTTGAATCGGCCGCGGGAGAGCGCGGCAAATACGCTGATATGGAAGAATTGTTTTGAAACACCTGTTCTCTTGTATGAAGCCGTACGGCGCGGTGGCGGTGCTTTCGCCCATCTTCAAGCTGCTCGAAGCGTGTATGGAGCTGCTCGTGCCGCTCGTCGTGGCAGACATCGTGAACGTCGGCATCGCCGCGGGCGACCGGATGTACGTCGTCACGCGGTGTCTCATCCTCGTCGCGTTCGGCGTGGCGGGGCTGGGGTTCGCGCTCACGGCGCAGTTTTTCGCCGCCAAGGCCGCGGCGGGAACGAGCGCGCGCCTGCGCGAGCGGCTCTTCGATAAACTTCAGTCCTTTTCGTATACGCAGATCGACGAAACGGGCACCGCGACCATGATCACCCGCATGACGAGCGATGTCAATCAGGTGCAGTCGGGCGTGAACATGACGCTCCGCCTCCTGCTGCGTTCGCCCATCGTCGTGTTCGGCGCCATCGTCATGGCGTTTATCGTCGACTGGCAGGTCGCGCTCGTATTCGTCGCCGTCCTGCCCCTTCTCACGGCGGCGATCGTCGCCGTCATGGCTGCGACCATCCCGCTGTATAAGCGCGTGCAGGGGCATTCGGACGGCGTATATTTGCAAACGCGGGAAAATCTTGCGGGCGCGCGCGTCGTGCGGGCGTTCTGCAAGGAGGAGGACGAGATCGCGGAATTCGGCGGGCGGAACGCGCGCCTGTGCGCCGAGCAGAAGAAGGTGGGGCGCATCGCCGCCGTCACCAATCCGCTCACCTATGCGCTCGTCTCCGTCGCGGCGATCGCCATCGTCTGGGTGGGCGCGCTGCGCGTGGAGGAGGGCGTCATCCTGAACGGCGACGTCGTCGCGCTGTACAGCTATCTTTCGCTCATTCTGGTGGAACTCGTCAAGTTCGCCAATCTCATCTACACCGCCTCGCGCGCCATCTCCTGCGAAAAGCGCATCGAGCAGGTGCTCGAAGCCTCCGGCGAGCCCGAGGTGCTCGCGCCGCCTTCGGAAAAGAAGGGGAGCGCCGCGTTCTCCTTCGAAGACGTCTCGTTCGCGTACGCCAGGGGCGGCGCGCCCGCGCTGCACAACGTCACCTTTTCCGCCGCGCGCGGCGAGGTGGTGGGGGTCCTGGGCGGCACCGGTTCGGGCAAGACGACGCTCGTCAACCTCCTGCCCCGCTTTTATCCCGCCAGCCGCGGCGTGGTGCGTCTTGCCGGGGAGGATGTGAACACGCTCCCCGCAGGGGAGTTGCGTGCGCGCATCGGCGTCGTGCCGCAGAAGGGGGTGCTCTTCCGCGGCACCATCCGTTCCAATCTCCTTTGGGGAAAGGAGGACGCCACGGAGGAGGAGCTGCAGAAGGCGGTGCGCATCGCGCAGGCGGCGGACGTGGTCGCTTCCAAAGGCGGGCTGGACGGCGAGATCGCGCAGGAGGGGCGCAACCTCTCGGGCGGACAGCGCCAGCGCCTCACCAT
>CALVWO010000008.1 GCA_944367465.1 uncultured Clostridia bacterium | reverse complement strand
ATCTTCGAGGTATCGTCGTAAAGATCGATATGGACGGCGTTCGGGACGACGTACAGCTCCTTGGGCTCGTTCGCCTAACGATAGGTGTAGAGGTGTGGCGCGGCGCCCCCTCGCTCTCGCCGTTGAACGACGGGTCATGCCTGCGCTGAGCGGGGCAATGTAATGTTCCATGTTCATTCCTCCTTTCCTCCGATCGTTCTGATGATTTTTGCGGGAACGCCCGCAACGACGGTATTGGCGGGCACGTCCCTTGAAACGACCGCCCCCGCCGCGATCACACTGTTATTGCCGACGTTCACCCCGGGGAGCAGCGTCGCATGCGCGCCGATCCACACGTTGTTGCCGATGCGGACGGGCGACGGGCGCATGCTGCCGCGGTGCGCGGGCGCAAGATCGTGGTTAAGCGTTGCGATCACGACCTGATGCCCGATGAGACAGTCATCGCCGATAAAGATGCCGCCCTGATCCTGAAAACAGCACCCCGCATTGATGAACACGCGCCTGCCCAGGCGGATATTCCTTCCGAAATCGGTGTAAAAGGGCGGGAAGAGCCTGAAATCGCCGTCGATCTCCTCCCCGATCAGCCGCGAGAAAAGCGCGCGCAGTTCGTCGTCCGTGTGAAAGACATTGTTGATCTCGCAGGTGATCCGACGCGCGTCTTCCGCCGCCGCGACTATAAAACGATGAACTGCGCTCCCCGCCGTCAGATATTCCCCGCGCGCCGTGAGCGCCCTGTATTCCTCGAAATCCATCCGCATTCTCCTTGCGCCACCATTATAAAGACGCGGGAAACGCATGTCAAATACATATATTGCATGGTATTCCATAGTTGACAGCTATGGTTTTTTATATTATAATCATAATATAAAACATACGGGAGAATGCAATGGAACTTCGGGAAATACGTTACTTTCTGGCGGTGGCGCGGGAACAGAACATCACAAAGGCGGCAGAGGCGCTGTATATTTCGCAGCCCTCGCTCTCCAAACAGATGCAGAACCTTGAAAACGAGATCGGCCGCCCCCTCTTTGCGCGCGGGAGCCGCAAAGTAACGCTGACCGAGGCGGGCGTTCTGCTCAAAAAACGCGCCGAACAGCTCCTGGAGCTTTACGAAAAGACGGAACAGGAACTCGCCGCGCCCGAAGAGACGGTGTGCGGCGAAGTGCGCATCGGCGGCGGAGAGAGTTATGCGGTGCAGACGGTGATGCGCGCCGCAAAGCAGGTACAGGAGCGCTATCCGCACGTCACGTTCCGCTTTTTCAGCGGCGACGCGGACGACGTGACCGAAAAACTCGAGCGCGGGCTCATCGACTTCGGGATCGTGGTAGACCTTGCCGACATCGCGCAGTACAACGCCCTGCGCCTCCCCCTTGCCGACCGCTGGGGCGTGCTCATGCGGCGGGACAGTCCGCTGGCGGAAAAAGCAGCGGTCGCACCCGCCGACCTGGCAGGGCGCCCCATTCTCGCCTCCAGGCAGATGCTGGAAAAGAAGGGCATGATCAATGAATGGATGCGCAGGATCGGGCGGATGGACGTGCGCGCGACGTTCAACCTCGTCTATAACGCCTCCGTCATGGTACAGGAGGGCGTGGGATACGCCATTACCCTGGAAAAGCTCATAAACACAACGGGCGAAAGCACGCTGTGCTTCCGCCCGTTGGATCCGGAGGTCGTGACAAATCTCGACCTCGTATGGAAAAAACACGCCGTCTTTTCGAGGGCTTCGCAGATCTTCCTCAAAGAGTTCCGCTCGCTCGCGCAGGAAGTCAGATCGTTTTGAACCGCCCGAGCGCCTTCATGATCTCCACATAGACGAGCGGAGAAACGGAGAGCGCGATCATGATGAGCCAGTGCCGGACGCCGAGCGGAACGAGCCCGAAGAGCTGCGCCACGGGCGGCACGGCAGTGATGAGCACCATGACGACGGTGCCGAGCAGCGTGGTGCCGACGACGAGCCGATTCACCCCCATCCCGCGCCTGAATGCGGAGTAGCGGCTGCGGCAGTTATAGACGTGCACGACGGTCGTCAGCCCCATGACGAAAAACGTCATCGTCTGCGCGACGGCGACGGAGGGCGCGACCCCGCCGATCGGGCAGTACATGCCGACGCACATGGGAATGAGCGTGACGACGGTGAACACCGCGGTGATCTCGATAATTTTTGTGATGAGCCCGTCCGAGAAGATACTTGTCCCCCTCTTCACGGGTGGCTTTTTCATAATATCGGGATCGGCTTTTTCGAGGCAGAGGCTGAAACCGGGGATCCCGTCGCACGCCACTTTGATAATGAGCAGCTGCAGCGCGGTAACGGGCGATCCCCACCCGAAAATGAGCGAGAAGAGCACAATCGTAAGCGCGGAAAAATTACAGCCGAGCATGGAATAGAGCGATTTGCGGATATTGGAGTACACCCGGCGCCCCTCCTCCACAGCCGTGACGATCGTGGCGAAATTATCGTCGAGCAGGATCATATCCGCCGCCTCCTTCGCAACGTCCGTCCCCGATCCCATCGCAATGCCGACGTCCGCCGCTTTGAGCGCCGGCGCGTCGTTCACGCCGTCGCCCGTCATGGCGACGACCTCCCCCGCCGCACGGAATGCCTTGACGATGCGGATCTTATCTTCCGGCGAAGTGCGCGCAAATACGCGGTAATCCCCGATGACGGCGGCGAGCTGTTCATCGGAAAGCGCGCGCAGTTCCGAGCCGTTCATGACCTTTTTGTCGCCGTACAGGATGCCGATGCGCTCGGCGATCGCCCGCGCGGTATCGAGGTGGTCACCCGTGATCATCACCGTCTTGATGCCCGCCTCTTTGGCGACCGCGACGGCGTGCGCGCTCTCTTCGCGCGGCGGATCGATGATGCCCGCAAGCCCGCCGAACGTGAGCCCGCTCTCCAGCGCCTCCGCACTGCGCGGCGGTTCCCGATCATACGTTTTATACGCCACGCCGAGCACGCGGAGCGCCTCGCGCGCGAAACGGTTGTGCGCGGAGAGAAGCGCACCCTGCAGGGCATCGTCCGGCGCGATGCGGATGCGGTCGACGGCGCCCTTCGTGACGGAGAGATACCCGTCCGCCGTGCGGTAGAGCACCGTCATGAGCTTGCGCGACGAATCGAAGGGAAGTTCGAAGATCCTTTCCGCGGTACCCATGTCCGGGACGCCGCGCGCGGCGGCAAGCTCGGCGAGCGCCCGTTCCGTGGGGTTCCCGACGGCATTTCCCCCACCCATGTCTGAGGCAGAGGCGAGCAAAAACAGTTTCAGAAGACGTTTTTCCGCATCGCCGCACGCCGCGGCGTCGCACACGCCGCCCTCAGCCGTCCAGAGATTCTGCACGCGCATTCTGTTCTGCGTGAGCGTTCCCGTCTTATCCGAACAGATGACGGAAATATTCCCGATCGTCTCGACGGCGACCGGCGTACGGACAACGGTGTTCTTTTTTGCCATGCTGCCCACCCCGTACGAGAGCGCGATGGTGACGACGACGGGCATGACTTCGGGGATCGCCGCAACGGCGACGGAGACGGCGACCATGAGCATATCGGGAACGGGAAGGCGGTACAGCCAGCCGATGAAAAGCGCCAAAAGCGCGCCCGCAAACGCAACGACGGAGAGCACCTTCCCGAGCTTTTGCATGCGCTCCTGCAGGGGCGAGAGCTTCGTTTTTTCCGCTGCAAGCAGCCCTGCGATGCGCCCGATCTCGGTATGCGCTCCCGTGCGGCAGACGACCGCGCGCCCCTTTCCGCTCACGATGAACGTGCCCGAAAAGACCATATTACGGCTGTCTGCCGCCGATGCGTCCTCCTCCGGCACAAACGCCGCGTCCTTGACGGAGGGTTCGCTCTCCCCCGTCAGGAGCGATTCATCCGCGGCAAGTCCCGTCTCTTCCAGAAGGCGCGCGTCGGCGGGCACGCGGTCGCCGGTACCGAGCAGGATAATATCGCCCGGGACAAGCAGCTCCGCGTCTATCCGTTCGGCTTTCCCGCCCCGCACAACGCTGCACATCTGAATGTTGTACTTGCGGAGCGAGTCGACCGATTTTTCCGCCTTGATCTGCTCGCGCACCGAGAGCACGATATTGAGCACGACGATAAAGGCGATGACGACGGGCTCCGTGAAATTATCGGGATGCGTCGTGAGAGCGATGTAGAGCGAGAGCGCGAACGCCACGCAGAGAATGATGATGGTGATATCCCTGAAACACCCGAGAACGTGCATGAGCACGCCCTTGCGTTTTTCGCGCGCGAGCGCGTTGCGGCCGTGCTCTTTAAGAAGAGCAGCGGCTTCCTCCTCTGAAAGTCCCCTCTCCGCGCGTCCGCCGAGCGCGGCTGCGAGTTCTTCGGGCGGCAGTCGTTCGTACATATCTCCTCCTTCCGCACGGGATCTCCGCGCGGCGCCGGCGAAAAAAAGGAGCCAAGCAACCAACCATGAAAGCCTGCGGCTGGTCTCCTGACTCCGAACGCACCCCATCCGGCGACGGAATGCGCAAGTTTTTATGAAACTGATACTATCCTAACAGATTTTTCCGCGGATGTCAAGCGCCTGCACATACTTTTTTGTTTGACAGACGGGCGGCGCATCCACTATAATCATGGCAAGGAGAAAACCATGTTCGAAACGCTCTTATTCGACCTTGACGGCACCCTCACCGACCCCTTTGAGGGCATTACGAACTCCGTCGTGCACGCGCTCGAAAAATTCGGGATCGCGGTGGAGGACAGGCGCACGCTCACGAAATTCATCGGCCCTCCCCTCTTCGATTCCTTTACGCATTTTTACGGGATGGACGAGGCGGCTGCCAGGCAGGCGATCGCATACTACCGCGAATACTTCGAGACGACGGGGCTCTTCGAGAACGCCGTCTACCCCGATATCCCGCCCGTACTGGAGGAACTGCGCCGCCGCGGCAAGAGGCTCGTTGTGGCGACTTCCAAGCCCGAAAAATTCGCCGTACAGATCATGAAACATTTTTCGCTGGACGGCTATTTTTCGCTGATCGCAGGCGCGACCCTGGACGACACCCGCATCAAAAAGGCGGACGTGATCGCCTATGCCCTTACAGAGAGCGGCGCCGACGGGCGCAGCAGCGCGATGATCGGCGACCGCGAACACGATATTTTCGGCGCGAAGGCGAACGGGCTGTATTCGGTGGGCGTGCTGTACGGATTCGGCAGCCGCGAGGAGCTTCTCCGCGCCGGCGCAGACGCGATCGCCGCCACGCCGCATGCGCTCCTCAATATTCTGTAAAACTCATACCTGTAAGAGGTTTTTGAGCGTTTTACCGAGATCGGCGGCGATAAACACGGAGCGGGACGAGATCTCCTCGGGCGCGTAGGCGATCTCCAGATTGACGCAGACGTAGCGCGCCGTTTTGTTACGGTAGGTCATCTGCCAGAACGGATACTTGATGATGCCCGGCGTGTTCATGCCGACGCCCAGTTCCAGAAAGAGGATGTTCCCCTTTTTATGCGCACCGAGGAACTGTTTGTAGCGCGCGCAGGCCGCATGCCAGCCATCGTCCTCCACAAAGGTATCGTCGGAGCGCAGGTTGACCGACATGGGCTTTCCGCAGACGGGGCAGCGCGGGATGCGTCCGGAAGGAATCTTCATATCCTTCTGCTCTTTCAGCATCGCGCGGATCGCCCGCTCGTTGTCGTACGTCCTGTGATGGCAGGGCACCGAACACTGAAAGAGCCCGTAGTCGCCCTGCGTATAAAAGAGGCGCGCCTTATCGAACCCCGCAGTCTGAAAACGGTGGTCGACGTTGGTGGTGAGCACGAAATATTCCTTCCCCCTGAGGAGCGCAAGCAGGTCTTCGTACGGCTTGCCCGCGGGCTGATCGTAGCGATTGATATAGATATAGCGCGACCAGTACGCCCAGAACTCCTCCGGTGCGGGAAAGGGATAAAAGCCGCCCGCATACATATCGTGAAAACCGTATTTCTCCTCGAAATCGGAAAAATATCTTTGGAATCGTTCGCCCGCGTAGGTAAATCCCGCAGCGGTCGAGAGCCCGGCGCCCGCACCGACGAGCACGGCGTCCGCCTCGCCGAGCCACTCCTTCACCCTTTGCAGTTTTTCTCCGTCGGGCGGCACGCTCGCCGAAAAATTTCCTTCCATATCATCTCCTCCCGGATACAGGCATACAGCCCGCGGAACCCCGCGGGCTTTTGCATGCCTCTTTGCTTGTTTTTACTCCCCGATGACGGAGAAGCGCTTTGCGTCCATGCGCCGAACGCGTCGATCACGACGTCGAACCCGATGAGATCTTCCCGCGTGAGATCGAACAGATCTTTTACGACCTTCTTTGCGGCGGGGATGACTTCGTCGCTCTCCCTGCGGACGAAACCCGTCACTTCATACCCGCGGGAGACCGCCTCCGAAACGAGAAGTCTCCCCTCTTTCCCTGCCGCGCATACGATGGCTACCTTTTTCATAATGACACCTCACAAAAAATATTTGATGTAATCTTATCGATTACAACCATAGTATAGCACGCTTTTATTGTAATGTCAATAGTTACAACGCAATTTTTCAATTTTTTTCCGATAAAATTTTGATGAAAAAACCGCCCTTTCGGCGGTCTTTTCGTGCGTCAGTTCAGCTTGGTCTGCAATTCCCGCGTGATATCGAGGAGCGTGACCTTTTTGAGCTCGTTCTCCATCGCCCGCTGCGCGTCGGCAAGGTGGCAATCGAGCACGGCGTGGATGTTCCGCCCAACGGGGCAGGCGGGATTGGGATTCTCGTGGAAGTGAAAGAGGTCGCCGTCCACGCATTCCACCGCGCGGTACACGTCGTACAGCGTGATATCGGAAAGATCGCGGACGATGCTCGCCCCGCCGCTGCCCGCTCTGACCTCCACCATGCCCGCCGCCTTCAGACTGAGCAGCGTGCGGCGGATGATGACGGGATTGACCTGCACGCTCGCCGCGATGAAATCGGAAGTCGTTTTCTGATCTTTGAACGTATGAATGACGAGCAGCGTGTGCACCGCCACCGTGAAACGGGAAGATATCTGCATAAAAAAGCTCCGTTTTTGTACTTCAAACAAAATTATAGCGCGGTCTCATTGTAATGTCAAGAGTTACTGCAAGAAAGCGCCGTGAATCCGCCCGTTTTCAATAAAATCCCGCAAGCGGCATATACTGCTAACGTGAAATATCTTCTGTTTACGGGCGGCGGGAGCGCGGGGCATGTGACCCCCAACCTTGCCGTGATGCAGGAACTCAAGGGCGCATGCCGCCTCGCCTATATGGGCACGAGCGGCATTGAGCGCACGCTCGTCGCCTCGCTCGGATGCCCCTATTTTTTGGTGGAGTGTCCCAAACTCGTGCGGTCGCTCACGCCGAAAAATCTTGCGCTACCCTTCGCTCTGCGCGCGGCGCAAAAGAACGCGCTCCGCATACTGGAGCGCGAAAAACCCGATCTGGTGTTCGCCAAAGGCGGTTATGCAAGCTATCCCGCCGTGTGGGCGGCAGCGCGGCTCGGCATCCCCGTGCTCACACACGAGAGCGACCTTACCCCCGGGCTGTGTACGCGCATGGTCGCAAAGCGGTGCGTACACGTGCTGACCTCTTTCCCCGAGACAGCGGAAAAATTCAGAAACGGCGTGTGCGTCGGCTCCCCCATCCGCCGCGAGATCTTCGGAAGAGAGCGCGCCGCGGCGCGGAGCAGGTACGGATTCCGCGACGACATGCCCGTGCTGCTCGTTCTGGGCGGCGGGAGCGGAAGCCGTGCGCTCAACGAGGCGGTGAACGCACGCCTCGACGAGCTCCTGCCCCGCTTTCATATTCTGCAGCTCTGCGGCAGAGGAAACGTTGCGGCGGCGCCGAAGGGCTGCGTGCGGCTGGAATTCGAGCGCGATATGGGCAGCGCCTACGCGTGCGCTGACATTGTATTGTCGCGCGCGGGGAGCAATACCCTCTTCGAACTGATCGCCCTGAAAAAGCCCGCTCTGCTCGTGCCGCTCGAGCGCTGTTCGCGCGGCGATCAACTGAAAAATGCGCGTTACTTCGAGGAAAAAGGGCTGTGCGCCGTTCTGCCCGAGCGCAGACTCGGCGAACTGCCTTCCGCGCTCCTGCGGCTGTACGGCAGTGCGACGGTGCGCGGCGCGCTCGCGGCATATACCGTCGGGAACGGCACGCAGCGCATTCTGCACGAGATCGAAGCGGCAATGGCATAACTTACCCCGCAGACGGCGCAAGGGAATATCCCTTGCCGAAAATATCGCCCTGCAAATAGACGTTCGGGACGTCGCCGATGAGTACGCTCTCGGCGATGAGCACCTGCGAGATTGCCGAAAATGCGTGCGTTCTCCCGGGGAGGACGACGGACATATCGGAGATGAGTTCCAGATAGACGGAGTGTTTCGTCTGATTGACGCCCGCCGTCTCGAATCCCGAAACAAACCTGCAAGTGACGGAGGAAACGGATACGATCTTCATGTTCACTTCCGCGCCGAAACCCGCCCATGCAGCGATGCCCGTGAACGCGCCGAGCGGGATATCCACGCCGCCGTCGCACATCTGCGCCAGAAGCGCCTGCGCGGCGTACGCCGTTTCGCGGGCGATGCGGTTGATCGCGGACGCATTGGAAGTGAGCGCGCGGATCTTCCCGTCGGGATCCTGTTCCACGCGCACAAGGTCGTCGTACTGCGCGCCGCTCAGCGACGCCAACACCGCCTCGTTGACCGCCGTTGCGGCATTGGCGCGCATCTCCCCCTCTGCCACAGAAACGAGCACCCCGGTAATATTCACATGCATGCACACGATCAGGACGATGAGACCCGCTGCGACGGTGCAGAGCATGACGCGCCGCCTGATCCTGTTCCCTCTCGAACGATACTTCACCCTCTATTGTATGCGCGCGCAGGCACGGGAATACACAAACAGGGGCGCGGAAAGCAGTTGCTTTCCGCGCCCCTTCGGTTCATCTTTTGCTATGCTTACACTCAGTCGTTGGATTCGTAGTGGCAATCCGAACGCTGCGTGGGAGGCATCGTTTCGCCTTCGCCCACATAGATGGTGTTCACGACGTTGCCCTGTGCGTCAACGACGTTGTAAGAACCCGTCTTAGGACAGGTATCACCGCAATTCAGTCTCATGATTCACCTCCGTAATCCTATCTTGCGGAGGTTTTCGTTTTTTATGCGGCGAGGATAAAAATCGGTCAGAGAATATAGCCCAGCCAGAACGTGGTGAGCGAAAGACAGAGCAGATACACGCTGAACCACATATAATTGGCTTTGCGGATGATCTTGAGCATCCACTTGATGGCGAGGAACCCGAAGATCATGGAAAACACCACGCCGAAGATCATGCCGACGATCTCGGGCGCGCCGATCGCCGTGAAATAGGAAGGCTGATCGGTGACGACGTCTTTGACGCCGCTTGCGATCTCCACCAAAAAGCTCCCCAGAATGACGGGTATGCTCATGAGGAAGGAGAATTTGGCGACTTCATCGCGCTTGGCGCCCACGAGCGTACCCGCGACGATAGTGGATCCGCTGCGCGAAATGCCGGGGAAGAGCGCAACCGCCTGCATGAGCCCCATCGAGACGGAACTGCCCCAGTTGAGCGGCTTAGGATCTTTCTGGCGCTTTGCCACGAGCTCGCAGACGAGGAGCAGCAGCGCCGTAATGGCAAAGCAGAGTGCAAGGTACATGAGCCCTTTCTCCTCGTCGGAGAAGATCGCGTCGATCTGATCGCTGAACAAGAGCCCGATGATCCCCGCCGGAATAGTGGCAACGATGAGCATCAGAAGCGGCTTGAACGGTTTTCTGAACAGCGCGACGATGTCCTTCCAGAACACGATGACGACGGCGATGAGCGTGCCGAGGTGCATCATGATGTTGATGAAGGTCATGCTCCCGCCTGCGGTATCGAACCCGAGCAGCTTCTGAAGGAGCGTAAGATGGCCGCTCGAGGAGACGGGCAGAAACTCCGTGAGTCCCTGCACAACGCCCAGGACGGACGACTTCCAGATCGCTTCCCAAAATCCCATAATTCTCTCCTTAATATTTATTCACGAAAAATATTTCGAACTGACGAAATCTTTTTCCGTGAGTTACGGAAAACCCAACCTTCGCTCTGCTCTGTGTTCGGTTTTCCGCGCCGCCGCTCTTTCGCAACAGTTATCCCGCGGCGGCTCCCCTTTCCGCTTATGCGCAGGTTTGCGCTTATTGGGTACCGCGGCGGAGGGCAACCCTCCTTGCGGACGCTTTTTCCTCATTCACGAAAAATATTCCGAACTGACGAAATCTTTTTCCGTGAGTTACGGAAAACCCCGTAAAATGCAACAGCCGCCGCCAAAGCGACTGACTGTTGAATGCTTTTGTGATCAGTTTGCCGTATCCAGCCCGGAGAGGTCGGCGTAACGTTCCTCGTAAACGGTCGCGCAGCTCTCGTAGGCGTTGATGGCGTTCGTCTGCGCAAGCGACTGATACTGCTGAACGATGTCGGCACGGAGTGTCTCATAGAAGAGGTTGGAGAACGTTCCCTCGACATCTTTCAGGGAATCGTCGTACACGAACGGAACGATGGGATCCTCTTCGGAGGTGCCGTCCTCTCTGAGATAGGAGAAGGTGCAGTAGATGATGTGCCAGCCGTAATCGGAGGGAACGACGACATAGCTGCCCGCGCCCTGGCGGCAGACGTACTGTGCGGCATATTCAAATTCGCTGACGAAATCCGTCTTGCCGATGGTGATCGAATAACCAAGATAGGTGTTCAGACCCGCCGTATCGGTGTTGTAGGCAAAGGAGAGCTCGTTGATGACGGAATATGCGACGTTTTCCGCCGAGCCTTCGAGGAAGAGCTCGTTCGCGTTGAACGGCGAGGTCTTTCCGCCGCTCGTGAAATCCACCTTGCCTGCATAGTAGATAAACTTGCTGTAATCGACGGAGCCGAAATCGGGCGTTCCGTCCTCGTTGGTGCTGTAATAATCCTTGTACGCCTGCTTGTAGTAGGATTCGCTGTCGTCGCCGATGCTGACAAGTACGCCGGCATCGTTGACGCCGTTTACATAACTGCCGCTTACCTCGTAGCCGTCACCATCCTTGGTGATCGCAGAAGATGCCGCGTCGAGATAGCTGTTCATCTCGGTGATGAATTCGTTGATGGAGATGCGGTCGGGCGTCGCGGTGAACGTTCCGTCGTCGCGCTCGGTGATCCTGCCGTTATAGGTGTATCTGCCGAAGTAGTTGGGGATACGCTCGTACCGGCGCTCGCCCTTCTCGGGATCGGGTTCGACGCCCTTCTCGAAGAAGAGGTAGTCGCGGTTCTCGTCTCCGCCCGTGTATGCGTCCGTAAACTTGGATGCGTCGTACTTGAAGGCGTAATCGCTCCCGCCCGTTACCCACGTTCCGCGCTGATCGGTGCCGCGCACCTTCCGCAAAAGCTCGCTGCGTGCCTTAAACTTGTTCCCGTTCGGATCTCCGGAATCCGGCTCGGCGAGTTCGTTGGACTGCGTGGTCGTGAAGGGAATGAGAATGTTCACGACGTAGCCGTACCCCTCTGCGGGTGCTGTGAGCACGAAGGAATCGTCCGCCATGCCGTCGAGCGCGTTCGTAAAGGTTGATTCATCCTCGAACGCCTGCTGCTGATAGGCAAGGAGTTTATCGTACTCCTCCTCGATCACCGTTTGTTCGCCTTCCTCAGAGGTGTTGTTCAGGCGATCCTCCGCCTGTTTTTCGAAGAGATCGCTCATCTTGGAGATGAGGATGTCCTCGTAGGCGTTCTGAAGTTCGATGGAATAGTAAGTGATGGACTCGATATCGCTCACGTCCTCGCCCGTCGTGATGAGGTTGTTGGAGAGCAGGTTGGCGATGAAATTGTTATACGCCTTCGTACGGGTGGACGTTGTGGAGCCTTCGACCGCCTCGTATGTGCCGCAGTCGGAGAGTGCGTTGCTGCCCGTATAGACTCTGTATGCGGAATCGTAATACTGATCGTTCGCCGTGTCGACGCCGGTGGGCGTGGTGCGGACGGTATCGGAGGAAGTATCGCTCTCGCTCGTGCCGATGATGCTCTCTTCCTGCGTATCGATGGTGTTGTTGAAGAGTACGCGCGTATTGTACTCCGCACGCGCACGCTCCTCGTCGGTGAGGAAATACTGCACGGCGAGAAGGTCGTGCTCGGCGCTGTCTTTTGCGTCCGCGACGGCAGAATTGAAGTCGTCGACCGAATATTTTTTCGTCCCGTCGGCGTCGCTGCCATTATCCAGAAGGTATACCATGGCATACTGGATATAGATGGCGCGGTTGACGAGCGCATCGGAGATCATTGCAAACGTATCGTAATACGTCCAGCCGTTCTGCTGCATGGCGGCATAGCCCGTGGAGACGAAGTATGCGACCATATCCAGCTTGGTGATCTCGGTATTGCTGACCACATCGGAATATGCGGCATATTTCCCGCCCTCTGCAAAGTCTTCGCTCTGAGAGATATCCACCTCGGCAATGACCTGCTGATAGTCCTTTTCAATGTTCGTCGAAATCAGGTCGCACCCTGCAAAAACCGTGCAGCCCAGCGCTGCTGCAAGCGCGATCGCCCCGACTCTCTTTGTCTTACTCATTGTTCACTCCGGCAAAAACTTAGTCGCGTCTGATAACACGACCGCATTATCTTGTCCATTATATCTTATTTTGCTGAAATTCGCAATGATTTCGTGGTGAAAATCATGCAAAAGTTCGTGCGAACTTCAAAAATTTCGTCATGAGCACCATCGTCTTTCCGCCGTCCGCCTGCGGACGGAAGGTAATGACGGGCGCACTCGTCATATCCAGACCGACATGGGCGCGGTATTTCTCCATGGCGGCGGAAATGCCCGCCGCGCCGAGCGCCTCGAGCGAGGCGAACGTGAGCGCGCCGCCCTTGCGGTTCACGGAGATCTTCTTCACGCGGAAGGGCGCGGCGTAGCTCTTGAGCACGGCGATCACAAGGAGGTTGACCGTCTCCTGCGGGAGCGGACCGTACGTCTCCTCCATTGAAAGGCACACGCGCTTGTAATCTTCGAGCGAGCGGATCTCGGCGATCTGCTTGTAGCAGTCCATGCGCCCCGCATTGGATTCCACATAGCGCTCGGGGATGAACGCAGTCGCCTTGATATCGAGATCGACGCTCTCCTGCCGTTCGCCCGTGATCTCCTCTTTCAGGATCTTGGCGTACAGTTCGTAGCCGACCTTATCCATGTGCCCGTGCTGTTCCGCGCCGAGCACGTTGCCCGCGCCGCGGATCTCGAGATCGCGCATGGCGATCTTGAACCCCGAACCGAGTTCGGTGAACTGCATGATGGCTTTGAGCCGTTCCGCCGCCGCGTTCGTCATGAAACGCTCCGGCTTATAGGTAAAGTACGCGTGCGCGAGGCGGGTGCCCCGCCCCACCCTGCCGCGCAGCTGATAGAGCTGCGAGATGCCCAGCCTGTCGGCGTCGATGACGATGAGCGTATTCGCATTGGGGAGATCGATGCCGTTTTCGATGATGGTCGTGGTGACGAGCAAGTCGTACTCGCCGCGGTAAAACCCGAACACGTTCTTTTCCAGCGTCGCCTTATCCATCCTGCCGTGCGCCACGCATACGCGCGCCTCGGGCACGAACTCCGTGAGCCGCCGCGCGTAGGTGTAGATGCTCTCCACACGGTTATACAGCAGGAAGATCTGCCCGCCGCGGGCGATCTCTCTCAGGCACGCGTCGCGCACGAGCGTCTCCGTCTCTTCGGCGACGTACGTCTGCACGGGCACGCGGGCATGCGGCGGCGTCTGGATGGTGGAGATATCGCGGATGCCCGAGAGCGAGAGGTGCAGCGTGCGGGGGATGGGCGTTGCCGTCATGGTGAGGCAGTCCACGTCCCGCTTGTAGTTTTTGATCTTTTCCTTATGCTCCACACCGAATCGCTGCTCTTCGTCGAGAATGAGCAGTCCGAGGTCGCGGAACTTCACATCGGAAGAGAGCAGGCGGTGGGTGCCGATGATGAGGTCGATATTCCCCTTTGCGAGCCTGCGGAGGATCTCCGCCGTCTCTTTTTCGGTGCGGAATCGGTTGAGGCACGCCACGCGCACGCCGAACTCCTCCATGCGCCCGGTGGCGGTGGTATAATGCTGTTCGCTCAGCACGGTGCTCGGGCACATGAGCGCCGCCTGGCGCCCCGCCAGAACGCAGAGGTATGCCGCGCGGAGCGCGACCTCCGTTTTGCCGAATCCGACGTCGCCGCAAAGCAGCCTGTCCATCACCTTGTCCGAGCGCATATCCGCCAGGATCTCCTCGGTGGAGACCGCCTGATCGGGCGTATCCTCGTATGGGAATGCCGCGCGGAACTCGTCCATCTCCTCGAAATAGTCGGGGAAGACGTACCCCTTCTTTTCCTGCCGCTCGGCATAGAGTGCCTTCAGGTCGAAGGCGAGCTTTTTGAGGGAGGCTCGCACGCGCGCCTTGACGCGCTCGAACTCCCCGCCGCCGATCTTGGAGAGCGCGGGCGCATCTCCGCCCATGTATTTGGAGAGGACGTCCATCTGCTCGACGGGAACGTGCAGCACGTCCCCGTCCTTATAGGCGAGGGAGACGTACTCCTTCGTGCCGTCCGTCGTCTCGATGCGCTGGATCCCGGTGACGCGCCCCACGCCGTACGTCTCGTGTACGGCGTAATCCCCGATCTCGGGCGCAAAGAAGAGATCCCCCCTCTTCTTTTTGATGCGGCGGGCGGGCGCGCTCCTGGGGAAGAGATCGCCCGAGCCGATGACGGCGAGCTTGCACTCATGCAGCACGAACCCCTGTTCGAGCGCCTCTTCGCAGACGGCAAAGCCCGAAAACTCCGTCAGGCGCGCAGGCAGTTCCGCGGGCGTGAGATACTCTTCGGTGAGCGACTCCCGCAGTTTTGCCGCGCGCTCGGGCGTTCCGCAGTACATGACGACGCGGTAGCCCGTCCGCTTCCACGCCTTGAGATCGACGACGAGATCGGGCACCGAGCCCTGATAGCGCCGGGCGGGCGTAGAAGTAAAATTGAATATTTTGAGCGGCTCGAAAAACCCGATATTGCCCGCGAACGTCTGCAAAGCGAGGGTGCGGAAGTCGGTGAACCGCTCCATGCGGGCAGCCGGAACGTACTGCTCTATGGAGAACGGGAAAACCTCGCCCCCCTTTTCGAGTTCGGCATACCGCTCGTAATGTTCTTTGTAAAGCCCTTCGATCTTATCGCGGATGAGTTTGCTCTCGTCGAAGATGAGCAGCGTATCGCGCGGGAGAAGAGAGAAAACATCCCCCGCGTTTTCCAGAATCGGCAGGACAAAATCGGTGGGCGCGCCGCTCTCCACGTCTGCGGCGATCGCCGTCATGCGCGAATAGGCGGCGGAAGAGGGCGCCTTTTTCGCCATGGCGCGCATTTCCGCCGCCACGCGCTCGCGCTCTCCTTCGCCGTAAACGGCGTCCGTCGCCGCCACGATGTCGATGCGCGAAAGGAGCGGATAGCGCTCCCCCGTCACTTCGTCGTAAGGTTTGATACTCTCCACTTCGTCGCCGAAAAAATCGATGCGCACGGGGTGTTCGCAGTTGACGGGATAGATATCGAGCACGTCGCCGCGGACGGCAAACATGCCCTTGCTCTCGGGCGAGGCGTCGCGCACGTAGCCCGCCTCGGCAAGCCTGCCGATGAGCGCGCGCATATCCGTCTCCCTGCCCGTCTCCAGAGAAAAGACGGCGAGTTTCTTTGGCACGAGCTGACAGACCGCCTCCACGTCGCACACCAGAACTTCCGCGCCCGCCTGCCAGCGATACAGCGCGGTGAGGCGGCGGAAGAGCGCGTCGCGCGAGCCCGCCCTGCGGAAGGTGAGCACTTCGTCCTTTGCGGCGAGCAGCGCGACCTCCTTCCCCGAGAGCACGGCAATGCTCTCCGCCGCGCGCTTTGCGGTGAGGGCGTCCGCCGCGATATAGACGGCGCGCCCCGGGAAGAGCGAAGCGACGAGATATTTCTGCGCGTCGTTCAGCCCGAAAACGGCAGTCGGCACGCCGTTTTGTACGGAGGCGCCGAGCAGCGGATAGTCGCCGTTCAGATATTCAAACCGAAAGAAATCTCTCATCCGTTATACCTGTTCATCACAAGGTCGAGCCGTTCCCCCTTCGCCAGCGCGACGGCAGCCTCCGCCGCCCGCCCGCACGCCGCCGTGAAGAGGTCGTAATCCTCCTTCTTCACCTCGGAGAGAACATAATTGATAATGGGGATATTCACCTCGGGATCGCGTATCCCGATGCGGATGCGGGCAAACTCCGTCATGCCGGTTTCGGCGATGACCGAGCGCATGCCGTTGTGCGTGCCGGCGCTGCCCGAAGGGCGGATGCGGACATGCCCTTTCGGAAGGTCGTAATCGTCGTAGAGGACGACGATCTCCCCGGGCGTGAGCTTATAGCGCGCCATGAGCTGTTTGACGGCGCGCCCCGAAGCGTTCATGTAGGTGAGGGGGCGGGCGACGATCACCTTTTCGCCGCCGAGATATCCCTCCGCGACGCTCGCCTCGCACTCCTTTTTCTTGAATTTCGCACCCAGAAGCGCCGCGGCGTCCCCCGCGGCGAGATAGCCCATGTTGTGGAAGGTCTTAAAATACTTTTCTTCGGGATTGCCCAATCCCACGATCAAAAACATATACAACACCTCTTCGCCGAACGCGTCCGCCGCGCCTGCACACTCTAAAAAACGGGCGGATATATCTTTCCGCCCATTTTCAGGAAACGCGCCGTTTTACGAACGGCGCGCCGTCTGTTTCCGTTTATCAGTCGTAAATTTTGCTCATCGGCTTATCGAGATAGACGTTCTCGATCGCCGCCGCAAAGATATCTGCCGTGGAGAGGATCTTGATCTTTGCGATGTGCTTCTCGGGAGGAAGCAGGATGGTATCGAGCATGACGAGCTCCTCGATGGGAGATTTTTCGATGCGCTCGATGGCGGGTCCGGAGAGCACCGCGTGCGTGCAGCAGGCGAAGATCTCCTTTGCGCCCGCATCGACGAGCGCCTGCGCGCCCTGCGTAATCGTGCCGCCCGTGTCGATCATGTCGTCAACGAGAAGGCACTTCTTGCCCTCCACGTTGCCGATGATGTTCATGACTTCCATCACGTTGGCGCGGGGACGGCGCTTATCGATGATCGCCATCGGGCAGTTGAGGCGCTCCGCGACCTTGCGCGCGCGGTTGACCGAACCGACGTCGGGAGAGACGACGATGAAATTATCGTCGATCTTATCCGCAAAATAGTTGTAGAGCGTGGGGCCGCCCAAGAGGTTATCGACGGGTATATTGAAAAATCCCTGGATCTGGGCCGCGTGCAGATCCATCGTGAGCACGCGGTCGGCGCCTGCCGAAGTCAGAAGATCCGCCACGAGTTTTGCCGTGATCGGGTCGCGCGAGCGCGCCTTTCTGTCCTGACGGGCGTATCCGAAATAGGGCATCACCGCTGTGATGCGCCCCGCCGACGCGCGTTTTGCCGCGTCGATCATGATAAGGAGCTCCATCAGGTTGTCGTTGACGGGCGCAGAAGTGGACTGGATGATGAAAAGATCGCGCCCGCGCACCGTCTCTGCGATGTGCACGCTCGTCTCTCCGTCCGAAAACTGCCCTACCTCGATGTTGCCGAGCGTCGTGTTGAGTTTCTTCGCGATCGCCTCGGCGAGAGGTCTGTTGGAGTTGCCCGCAAAAAGTTTGATCTCGTTGCCGTGTGTAATCATGCCTTCTCCTCAGGATTTTTTCTTGCGTACTGTTCTATTATAGTCGCTTTTGAAAAATTCGTCAACCGTTCAGGCGGAAAAAAGACAGATTTTGAAAGGCGATTTTTAAGGCGCAAAAAACGCAGGATTCGCACTTTTTTAAAGCATTATTACCAAATTAGTTTTCAAGATAATACATTGCGAAACGATTCGTTGACTTCTATATAACTGCCTAACCCGCCACGCTTGCTCCTGCAATTCTTTACAATCCCCGCCCAATCAAGGATCGCAGCATAATACGGCGCACGCATAGTTATCGATTTTCCTTTTTGAGCATTGAAAAAATTTTCAGCAATGAACCCGTCCAAACGGTCCTCCGACAAGCCCTCTCCTAATTTTTTACCGCTTCGCGCATCAAAACTGCCGTGATACATTTTCCCGCCAAGTTCGTTTGCTTTCTTGATGATCTCATTGAATTCATCCCACCTGCAAATCAGCTGTTTATAGTTTGAATTTTCTACGCCCTCCCCATTTTCTGCAATCTTTATTTCCATTGTTTTACTGTCCAGCATTTTTACTGTTGCCGTGCCGTTGCACGCACCCAATTTCTTCTTCAAAATCATTGAAATATCCATCTTCACTATCCTTAAATCAAATTCTTAAAAAAAGTAACCGTATCAGAGTTTAAATCTACCTTTGCCTTATAACCAACCGCCATCCAACTTGAAGCATAAGAATGCGTTTCCGTGTTCGCCCAATAAGATTGCTTAAATCTACGTGCCGTTTGGGGCAAAGGAAATCCGAGAATTTGTTCAATCTGCGCGTATGTGAGCGATATGCGCGATGCACCCGACGATAAAAGATATTCTGACAATCCCCTGTACTTTACACTCACTCTTTCCAGTTGATCATTCGCGCCCTCACCTCGTACAGACGTTGATGAATTAAAACATTCCTCCAACTCTTTTACTTTATTTTCCAATGTTTTGATCCTATCGAGCATCTCCAGGATCACTTGACTATAATCCATAATATTCACCTCCAAAAAATTATAATATATATAACATTTAAATTTACTGATGTCAAGTCTTTTTTATTATAAAATACAGTTTTATTGAAAATATATTACAAATTTTTTGTACAAAACATTTTTTGTATCATATAAAAAAGGGAACACCCTTTGCGTTCCCTTTCGCCGCTAAGAATCGAACTATATTCCAAACTTGAATATAAATCTCCGAACGCTCCGCACCCGTCCGCGCGGGCAATGCTCGCGCGACCTCCGGTGAATGTCGGACTTCCCCTGCCTCTTCTCTGCGCCACGCAAAAAGCCCGCTCTGTGGCGGGCTTCGCGTGGCGCAGAGGATTTTGCCGCACCCCTGAGGGGTTCCCCGCGGCAAAGCTTCGTCGTCGGGTTTGGTTTCCGCCCTTTCCCCTCTCCGCGCTTCGCCGCCTCCTCGCGCGACCTCCGGTGAATGCCGGACTTCTCTTACCTCTTCTCTGCGCCATACAAAAAGCCCGCTCTGTGGCGGGCTTTGCGTGGCGCGAGGATTTTGCCGCACCCCTCAGGGGTTCCCCGCGGCAAAGCTTCGCATTGCCTGTCAGCTTACTGCCTTTTTACTGCCGACCGCGCGGGCAATGCTCGCGCGACCTCCGGTGAATGCCGGACTTCTCTTACTTCTTCTCTGCGCCACGCAAAAAGCCCGCTCAGTGGCGGGCTTCGCGTGGCGCGAGGATTTTGCCGCACCCCTCAGGGGTCCCCGCGGCAAAGCTTCGTCGTCGGGTTTGGTTTCCGACCGTTCCCCTCTCCGCGCTTCGCCGCCTCCTCGCGCGACCTCCGGTGAATGCCGGACTTCTCTTACTTCTTCTCTGCGCCATGCAAAAAGCCCGCTCTGTGGCGGGCTTCGCGTGGCGCGAGGATTTTGCCGCACCCCTGAGGGGTTCCCCGCGGCAAAGCTTCGCATTGCCTGTCAGCTTACTGCCTTTACTGCCGACCGCGCGGGCAATGCTCGCGCGACCTCCGGTGAATGCCGGACTTCTCTTACTTCTTCTCTGCGCCATGCAAAAAGCCCGCTCTGTGGCGGGCTTTGCGTGGCGCAGAGAAGAGGATTCGAACCTCCGGACGAGTCACCCCCGTCACACGATTTCCAATCGTGCTCCTTAAACCACTCAGACATCTCTGCAAGGCGAAAGTTATTTTACAACAAATCCGCCGAAAATGCAACTGCTTTTGGCGCGCTTTTGCAAATTTTCCCACAGAAACGAAAAATATTTTTTCCTCTTGCGCAGTTCCATATATTATTGTATAATAGCATCATGGATTACACGATCGGAAAATACGACATCCCCCATGACGGACGTCTGGTCGAAGGCTCGCTGTATCTGCCTGCAGCGGACGGAGCGCTCCCCCTCGTGATCTTCAGCCACGCCTACAACGGAGCGAAGACGGATTTTGCCGCAAGCGCCGAAACTCTCGCGCGGAGCGGCATCGCCTCATATTGTTTCGATTTTTGCGGCGGTTCCGTCCGTGCGCAGACTGCTCTGAAAACAACGGAGATGACGCTGTTTACGGAGATGCAGGATCTGGAAGCCGCGATCGGCGCGCTGCGCGGGCATCCGCAGATCGATAAAGAAAACCTCTTCCTGTTCGGCGCGAGCCAGGGCGGGCTCGTGACCGCTATGGCCGCCGCCCGACACGCCGACGAAACAAGAGGGATCGTTCTGCTCTTCCCGGCGCTGTGCATCGCCGACAACTGGCGGGAACGCTACCCGATGACTGCCGATATCCCGGAAGAGACCGAACTCTGGGGCATGAAACTCGGGCGGAAATTTTTTGAAAGCATCCGCTCTTTCGACCCGTTCTCCATGCTCGGAAACTATCGGCGCAGCGTGCTCATCCTGCACGGGGAAAGAGACGAAGTTGTTCCGATTGCATACAGCCGACGCGCACAAAAACTATACCCGCATGCAGATATGGTTGAATTTCCGGGCGAAGGGCACGGTTTTTCGCCCGCAGGAGAAGCGCGGATGACGCAGCTGCTCCTCGCATTCGTTCAAGAAAACATACATTGAAGAGACCCGCCGCAAAACGGCGGGTCTCCTGCCGCATAAACGGCAGAAATATCCGACAGAAAGGTCACAGGGGGAGGAGGCATACCCTTTCCGCCGCGATACACGGTTGAAAAACTCAGCGGAATAAGCCGAGCTCGCTTAAAATACTCCGCGCAATGATGAGCGCGCCGATCGTTCCCGGATGGACACGATCCCACGAAATGGACAATCCGCACTTCCGATATAGATTATAAATCTTCCGCAGTCATTTGTAAATAACGAAAGCCGATGAAATTTTATACTTTTCCCGATAATCATGCGCAAATTTTGCCAAATACTAACAAATTTTTTTACATATTCTGTACTTTTTTTCAAATTGTATCTTGACAAACCACCTCTTTAATGTTATACTTTTCCTAAGATTTCTATATAATGAGGAAAAGGGAAAAATGATAGAAATGCAATATGTGTGGATCCGCAACTACGAATCGCCGCGTACGATCGTTGCGCATCAGCATGCGTGCTATGAATTTATCTATTACCTGAAAGGAGACGGAGAAGGCACGTTCGGCAAGACGAAATACCGCTACGAGCCGGGAACGTTCGTACTCGTCGAACCGGAGGTGGTGCACGGCGAAACGCACAACACGCAGACGAGCATGATCTCCATCGGATTCTGCCTGCGCGATCACTTCTGCGCGCCGCAGACGTGCTGCTATAAGGACGAGCCGCCGCGGCTGTTCGACGTCGTGCAGGAGATCCGCCACGAGTTCAAGCAAAAATCCGCCTGCTACCGCGAATACATCGAGGCGCTCCTCGGGATCGTTCTCGTCGCCATCCTGCGGAAAAGTTCGGTCGCCGCGCCCGCAAAAGATACGAACATCGACTACGCGATCTCGTACATCCGCGAATACTACATGTCGGACATCAACCTCGCCGAGCTCGCGCGGTCGACCGGATACTGCGACGATTATTTCCGCATCATCTTCAAGAAAAAAACGGGCATGTCGCCCAAAGAGTTCATCCTTGAAACGCGGCTGGACGCAGCGAAAAAGATGCTCGCCGATAAAAATTATAGCCTGACGGACATCTCCGCCAAATGCGGATTCGAATATTACAGCCGCTTTTCGCTGTTCTTCAAGAACAAAACCGCAATGACCCCCTCCGAATTCCGTGAGAAGGCTCTGCGGGAGGCAGAAAAAGGTTGACTTTGCCATAAAAAACCGCCGCGCGTCCGCTTTTCAGCGGACGCGCGGCGGTTTTATTTCGCCTGATTTTCCGATTTGTTTCGCCTGATCCTCCGATCGTATACGCCAGGCGGATCGGCTCGGATCATTTCTTTTTGAACAGGTTGATGAATGCGCGGAGCGAGAATGGCATGTTCGCATTCTTCGGCAGCGCAAGCCCGACCGAACGGGAAGGCATGGCAGGCGTGACGTTGAGTTCGAACAGCTCCCCCGCCTCGAGACGGCGCATGGCATATTCGCGCGGGATGCACCCGATGCCCATGCCCTCGGTGACGAGTTTTTTCATGAAACCCCAACTGTCGACTTCGACTGCGGGCTGCAGACGGACGCCGAGGCTCTCGGCGTAATGATTGACCGCCGCCCGCGCGATGGTGTGCGGCTCGAGCAAGAGGAGCGGATAATTCTGCAGATCCCACACGGAGAGCTGTTTCCCCTTGAGCTCGGCAAACGCCTCGCCCGCGACGAACACGTCGCTCAGCAGTGCAACGGAGTCCGTAAGGCGGATGCCGTCGTCCTGCTCGATGGGAAGATTGAGAAAGCCGACGTCGCAGCGATCGGATTTGAGGCAGTCGATGATCTTGGGAGAGACGTCGGAAATAAGGTCGATCTTCACCTGCGGATAGAGCTTGTGATATTCCACGATCTTATCGGCAAGCACATACTGGAAGATGGTCTCGGAGGCGCCGATGCGCAGCGTGCCCGTGGCGCTCTGTTTGAGTTCGGAGAGCCTGTCCTCTACGCCGCTCAAAAGCTGAAGCGCCTTTTCCACATCGGCGAACACGAGCTCGCCGCCCTGCGCGGAAAGCTCCATGCCCTTGTGCAGGCGGTTAAAAAGCGGCATGCCGAGCTGAGTTTCGAGCTGCTTGACCGCCTGCGAAACGGCGGGCTGCGAAATATAGAGCTCTTCCGCCGCACGGGTAAGACTGCCGCACCGCGCGACCGTGTAAAACACCCTGTAAAGTTCAAGATTGACCATAATTTCTTTCCTCCGACTGCGTAATATTTCCAAAAGCGTGCGGAAATCACTTTCCGACGCAGAATTTTTCAAAGATCTCCGTGACGATCGCCTCGCTCGCCGTCTCGCCCGAGAGCGTGCCGAGCGCCTCCCATGCACGGCGGATATCCTCGGCGTACAGTTCGGGCGGCAGTCCCCCTTCCGCAGCCGCGCGCGCCTCGCGCACGGCGGTCAGCGCCGCCATTGCCGCGCGGTAGTGGCGTTCCGAAAGCAGGAATGCGCCGTCGTTTTCCCGTCCGAACCCCTTTTCGTACAGAAGTTCGCGCAGCGCCTCCAGCCCTTCGCCCGTGAGCGACGAAAGCACGACGTCGCACCCGTCGCGCCGCGCAAGGTCGCTCTTCGCGCCCACCGTGATGACGGGGATCCCGGCGGGAAAATCGGGTTTTTCGCCCTCCTCCTTGAGCCAGACGATGACATCCGCCCCGCGGATCGCCTCGCGGGCGCGGCGCACGCCCTCGCGCTCGACGGCATCGTCGCTCTCGCGCAGCCCCGCGGTGTCCGTCAGACGGAAATTGACGCCGTGGATCTCCAGCGTGCCCTCGACGACGTCGCGCGTGGTGCCGGCGACATCGGAGACGATCGCCCGTTCATAGCCCAGGAGCGCGTTGAACAGCGAGCTCTTGCCCGCATTCGGATTCCCCGCGAGCGCCACAGATACGCCCGATCTGATCTTGCGCCCGGCGGCATACTGTGCCAGGAGCGCCGCAAGTTCCCCCTCCGTTTCCGCAAGCGCAGCGACGATCCCGCGCCTGGATGAGGCGTTCAGATCCTCTTCGGGATAATCGAGATCCGCATCCACTTCGGCGAGGCAGTATGTGAGTTTTTTTTGCAGCGCCGTGCCGAACGAAGTGAGTTTTTCGTTATACAGAAGATACCCCGCGCGCACCTGCGCCTCCGACGAGGCAGCGATCATTTCGCCGACGCCCTCCGCCGCGGAGAGCGAGAGCTTTCCGTTCAGATAGGCGCGCTTGGTGAACTCCCCGCGCTCGGCAAGCCGCGCGCCGAGTTCGAGCGTGCGTTTCAGGATCCCGCGCGCGATCTCCGTTCCGCCGTGGCAATGAAACTCCACGACGTCCTCTCCGGTGAACGACTTCGGCGCACGGAAATACACGCACATTCCGAAATCGCGGAACACGCCCGCGTCGATCTCGCCCGCATACATATAATTGGGCGTAAACTCCCCCTTGCGGGAGAACATTTTACGCGCGACGCCGAGCGCGCCGCGCCCGCTCATGCGCACGATGGCAACGCCGCCCGCGCCGACCGCTGTTGCGATCGCGGAAATGAGATCGTCCATAATCCTCCATAAGTCCAGATTCTTGCGAAAGTAATTTTTATGATACTCTTATAAATTTTGATTATATTATATCACGCATGTGCGCACTTGTAAAACAATTTTTCCGATCAAAAGAAAAAAAAGCGCCGTTCCGCAGAAAATTCTGCGGAACGGCGCGCCGCGTACAATGCCGATGCGGGCTCAGAACCCGGGGAAGGGATCGTCGTTCCCGCCGCCGGAGGACGATCCGCCGCCGGAGCTTCCGGAATTCCCAGAATTTTCCGGATTCCCGGAATCGCCTGCATCGCCGTAATCGGGGAAGGGATCGGCAGGCGCGCTCCCGCCCTGTCCGTAACCGTTCTGCCCGCCGTTGTAGCCGCCGTTATACCCTCCGTTATAGCCGCCGTAGCCACCCTGGCCGTACATCTGCTGCTGGCGCTGCGCGTATGTCTGCATGCGCTGCTGCATCCACGCATCGTAATCGACGGGCGTATTGTTCCGCACCGCGAAAATGACGAACCCGCGCAGAGGAAGAACGGCGCAGAGGAAGGTCATGAGGAAGGGTCCGCGCGCGTAGTATTTGCGGAAGAACGCATAGTAGAGCACGCACATGAAGAAAATGAGCAAAAACTCCACGACGATGTTGAGATAGCCGCACACGGTGTTTGCCGTTGCCATCCATCTGAGCGACGTGGGCATGAGTGAGATATCGAAGGAAGGCATCCACGACGTGCCGTCCGACGAGAATTCCTGCTTATAGTAGGCGGGATTCATGAGCAAAAACCAGAGAACGAGCGAGAACACGTTGAACGCCACATAGAACACCTCCACGAGGGCGGCATACAATCCCGTGCGCTTCATCTTCTGATTGAACACGCGCGTTTCGCCCGCAAGTTTCCCCGCGTAATAGGTGTTGGCGAAGGGCAGGAAGGAGATCCAGCTGTGTTTCAAGCCGACTTTTTTTGCCATTGCCGTCATGCCGAGCCCGCCCATCACGAGACAGATGACATACAGCCCCGCCGAGACATAGAGACTGATCGACTGAATATTCAGCATCAGACCGGTATATTCTTCGAGCGTCGAGATCGAATACGAACGGAAGAACTGCATGAAGAACTGCGGCAAAAACATCCAACCGAATAATTCCATAGATTACCTCTCTTCTGTTTCCGTACGCAACGGAAAAACAGGGATTTCATATTCCACCCGCTCAAGGGTCAGCCCCCTGGCGGGCATCGTTTTATATAACAGCGACCGCTTTCCCGTTTCAAAAGCCGCGCGCACATCCTCTTCCTTCGCCCTTCCCGTCGCCAAGGCGTAGAGCTCGCCTGCGAGAATGCGCACCATGTTATAGAGAAAGCCGTTTCCCGTGACGCGGACCTCGTACATGGTACCCCCGTACGCCGTCTTGCGATCGACGGAAAGCGCGTATATCGTGCGTACCGTCGTTTTGGCGGAGGAACCCGTGGCACGGAAGGCGGCGAAGTCGTGTTCGCCGACGAACAGCGGACATGCCCCCTCCATTTTCGCAAGATCGGGCGATCCCTCCACGCGGACGGCATACCGTTCGAGGAGGGGCAGGGTGCACGGAGCGCTGTAAAAACGGTAGCAGTACGTTTTGCGTTTCGCCCCGCGCGTGCAGTCGAACCCTTCGGGCGCGAGGGCGCTTCCGAGCACCTTCAGATCGTCGGGCAGGAGGCGGTTGAACGCCTCGCGGAGTTTGTGCGGAGGGACGGAAGTCGTGCCATCGAGATGGCAGACCTGCCCGGCCGCGTGTACGCCGGCGTCCGTTCTGCCGCTGAGCGCCGCCCTGACGGGGGTGCCGAATACCTTTTCCGCGGCGGCCTCGAGAACGGACTGAACGGTGCGCTCCCCGCGCTGCCGCTGCGAACCGGAAAAGTGCGTACCGTCGTAACTGATGAGAAGTACGTATCGCGCCATGGCAGTCCTCTCAGTACGGCGCGGGGAGGTAGATCTTCATGAGCACAACGCCCGTGATGAGCGCCGCGCCCACGAGAAAGGCGATAAGATCGCGCCAGCCAAAACGCAGTTTTTTATATTTCGTGCGCTGATTGCTGCCCGTATAGCAGCGCGCCTCCATCGCGTCGCCGAGCTCTTCCGCACGGCGGAACGCCGATAAGAGCAGCGGCACCAGAATGGGCACCATCGCCCTGATGCGTTTGAAGAGATTTCCGCTCTCGAAATCGGCGCCGCGCGCCTTCTGCGCGTTTTTGATGCGTTCCGTCTCGTCGATGAGGACGGGAATGAACCGCAGCGCGATGCTCATGACGAGCGCCAGCGCATGCACGGGGAACCTGATCCATTTGAGCGGCGTGAGGAGACTCTCCACGCCGTCCGTCAGCGCGACGGGCGTCGTCGTATAAGTGAGCAGCGACGAGCAGACGACGAGGAGCGCGAGGCGGAGCGCCAGGAACGCCGAAAAGATGAGCCCTTCCTTGGTGATGGAAATGATCCCCCACTCCGCATACACCGTTTCGCCGTTGTAGAAGAGAATATTCAGCGCCGCCGTGAACACGACGAGAAAGACGACGCCCTTCACCGCACGCAGGACTTTCCCGATCGGGATACGTGCGAATGCGACGATGAACACGAGCACGCCCGCGCAGACCGCCAGCCCGTAAAAATTGCTTGCAAGGAAGATCGCCACGATATAGGCGATGAGAAAGAGGAGCTTCAGGCGCGGATCGAGGCGGTGTACAAAGGAATCGACGGGATAATACTGCCCGAAAGAGACGTCTTTCATGCGTTATCCCCCTTCCGTCCGCCGTGCGCCGCCCAATATGCGAGCACCTTTCCGATGAAATCTTCCGTCGTGAAGTCGCAGTCGATCTCCACGCCGCGCTTTGCGAGCGCCGTGCACAGTTTTGCCGTGAGCGGGACGTCCAGCCCGAGCGCGGTAAGTTCGTCCGCATGGCGGAAAAGCTCTTTGGGCGGGAGCACATACCGCACGCTGCCTTCCGAAAAAACGGCGGCTTTCGTGCAGTTTTCGCTGATCTCGTCCATATCGTGCGAGACGACGACGACCGTCTTGCACCACTCGCGGTGGAGCTTGTGCAGAAGTTCCATCACCTCTTTTTTGCCGAGCGGATCGAGCCCCGCGGCGGGCTCGTCCAGAACGAGCACCTCGGGACGGGTGACGATGACCCCCGCAATGGCGACGCGGCGTTTCTGCCCGCCCGAGAGATCGAAGGGCGATTTATCCTTCATCTCGCCGTAATCGAGCCCGACGACTTCGAGCGCGGCGCGCACCGCGGCGTCGATCTGTTCATCGGAGAGTTTTTCCGCCGAAAAGTTTTTCAGCCCGAAGGCTACGTCGTCGCGCACCGTCTCGGCGAAGAGCTGATATTCGGGATACTGGAACACCATGCCGACGGACTTTCTCAGCGCGCGGAAATCCGTCTTTTTATCGGTGAGGTCGAACTCCCCCACGCGGAGCACCGTTTCGGGGGGCGGGATCTCCCCCTTTTTCGGCTTTTTCTTTTTATAGCGTCTGAGCGAGGAAGGCAGTCGGATGAGCCCGTTCAGATGCTGCACAAAGGTGGACTTGCCGCTGCCCGTATGCCCGATGATGCCGAAGAACTCCCCCTCCTCGATGGTGAGGGAGACATCTTTGAGCGCGGCGGTCTCGAAGGGCGACTTCGGATTATACACATAGGAGAGATGCTCGGCGACTATACGCATTTTGCGATCTCCTCCGCCAGCACTTCGGCGTCCAACGTGTTTTCCACGGGCATGCCCGCCGCCCGAAGGCTGTTGCAGATGACCCCGATGCGGGGCAGCGCAAGGTTATAGGTCAGGAGCTCTTCCTGCCGCTCGAAGATCTCTGCGGGCTTGCCCTGCATGACGATCTCGCCGCGGTTCATTACGACGGCGCGGTCGGCAAGCAGCGCCTCCTCCATAAAGTGCGTGATGAGCACCACGGTGATACCCTCCTCCTTGTTGAGGCGGGTCACCACGTCCACGATCTCGCGCCTGCCGCGCGGATCGAGCATGGCGGTGGATTCGTCGAGGATGACGACGCGCGGCTTGAGCGCCAGAACGCCCGCGATGGCGATGCGCTGTTTCTGCCCGCCCGAGAGGCGCGCGACGGTGGCGTTCCGATAGTCCTGCATCCCCACGGCGCGGAGCGCGAAATCGATGCGCTTGCCGATCTCTTCGCGCGGGAGCCCCACGTTCTCGGCGCCGAACGCCACGTCGTCCTCGACGATGGTGGCGACCGTCTGATTATCGGGATTCTGAAAGACGACCCCCACATTTTTGCGGGCTTCGAACATCGTCTCGTCGGAGAGCGTAACGCCGAACACGCGCACCGCGCCCGCGTCGGGAACGAGCAGACCGTTCGAAAGACGGGCAAGCGTGGATTTGCCGCTGCCGTTGTGCCCCAGAACGGCGACGAACTCGCCCTCCTCCACGGAAAAATTGAGTTTTTGAATGACGAACGGACTATCCTCTTCGTAGCGGAAAGTGACGTTCTCAAACTCGATCGCCTTCATATTGCTCCCAAAAAAAGTATGTACGGCGCGCCACCGCCGCCCTTGCGCAGCAAACGGACAGGGCGCATTTTACGGCGGAACCGCGCGCTTTTTGCTCTCAGATGAAAAACTTACTTCCCATATTATAGCAAATCGCCCGCTTTTTTACAATGAAAACGCCGTGATAATTTTGAAAAACATGTATTTTCTTCCCTCCGCCCGCCGCGCCGCCGATAGAAATTAAAATTTTATTATCTTATTGACATACAAACAAGAAAGTGTTACAATATTTATTGTCAAAAACAAATTAGGAGGCAGAAATATGAAAAAATTACTTGCTCTTTTTAAAAATCGGCTCTTTTACATTTTCCTGAACTGCATCCTTGTGATCTCAGCAATCATGCTGCCGTCAATAAGTACTACCGCTTTTGCGATTTTTAAGGATCCCCACACAAGTATTTGGCCCGGTGGTCTTGGCGGCGACGCACGGACCTCGATCAAAGTGTATATCGCAGACTATACGAACTGCACCGAGGAAGTCGATAAATTTGCGAATATTTCGTCTGCCGGCGGCAACGACGCAGTTTTCACTTTTAATTTTGCAAAGAAGAAAATTAGTGCAGCTCCCTCATCATCCACAAGCTATAATAATATCGATTATATCATCTATATGGTCAGGGAATTAGAAAAATTGGCAGAAGATTACCTTCTTGATACAAATGCCAATGAAGAAGATTATACACCCGCTCAAACGGACATCAATAATCTTGTACTCGGTTATATCCGCGGCATTCATAAAAATTATACCGCAAACGGATATTCAGGATATACAAGCAAATGGAGTTATATATGCGGCACTCCGAGCAGTTCTTTTATCAAGTATGTAAACAACAATGGCAACACGGGTACCGATATAACTTTCCCCGCTTTTTTCGCGAGTTTTTTATCAAATTCAAGCGACTATAACAGCGCGTCTTACGGAACCGTTCCATCAAAATACTTAGAAAAAAAGTACACGCTCAGCGACCCGCTCGGCTCTCAGCAAGGCATTGATTTTCTTCATATGATCGCCGCAATAGACGGAATCTATTCTGAGACCGAACAAAACAACATCGTACTTGTGACAATGCTCGGAAATTCAACCATACAACACGATCTCGTCTCGTGGCTCGGCGATCTACATACTTTTACAAATGATTTACATGACAAAAAACAAATTACTTATCCTGATTATAATCCATCCCAAGGGCATATCGACTTTAACGAACAAATAAATTTTGAATCAAATAAATTCTCAGCGCAGGATCTTTTGGCAGATATCGACGCCATGAATATTACCAAGGCATTTTTGGATAATCCTGCAAACGCACTCTCCGATTGTCTTTCTGCCTATTATGATACAATGTATTCGGACGGCGATTCCAACGCCAACCGCTACAGCCTGTTTATTTACACATCGACGATCGACCAAGGAGCGGCAAGTTCAGAAAGCGCCCTCTTACAAAAATTCAGGCAAGAGGTATTTAAGCCAATGAACCTCGACTATACAAACGGAACCTGCACCGATCACGAGTACTACAAACCGTCAGATATGGTTCTTTCACTTCTGTCATATACAGAAACGAACGGCAAGGATGAAAACGGCAATCCTATCACGGAAACTGTCCTTCCCGATATAAGCGTCCGTTCTTATTGCGCGCGGCTCTTTTATGACTATATCGTCGCCATGAGCCAAAGGTTTTGAGGTAAATATATGAAAAAAATAATGTGCGCACTCGCCGTTTTGCTTGCTGCCGCACTGTTCTCCTTTTCGGGGTGCAGTCCACAAAAAGCGACCAAAATCGATAAGAATCTCTTTGACGACGATATTTTGGAGGCTTATAACATCCCGTGGCTGCAAAAACCTGACGACGCCATCAACGAACGGCAATACTTTGACGGGCACTATACTTATGAGGCGAATTTTCAGGAATACGATGATTATACAGAATATTATACCTCTGTATTTACTCAATTCCAAGAGAAAGGTTATTCGCTGTTTCGCGAAACAGGATATGATTCTCACGGGGAGCTTTGGTCTCACTATACTTGCGGATTTTTGGAGTCCATCGAAAACCCAAACGAGGCATTGCTCGAACACAGTTATATGGTGAACTATAACGTTTACTATACGCCCTCTCCTCTCGGAAACTACGATACAGAACATGACGGATATACTGCTGACAATATTAGATATCTGATATTCATGTGTTCAAAAGAACGAAGCGAAAACGGACTTTTCACCTTTTATCTGTATTTGGCAGCCGGACGCGAACATTATTATGTACAAACCGCGGACGCAGCTTCCGCATCCGCCGCCGTGTGAAAAAGCGGCAAATCTGCTTTCCTTCCGCCCGTAAGATTGCGGGCGGAAATTTATTTTATTTTTTGATGAATTTTTTCACTGACGGGGGTTGACTTGTCCGTGAAAAACCTTTATAATAAAAGTGTGCGTGCAAAGCGCTTGTTTTGCCGTGCAAATTTTGGAAGAAATATTAAAGTATTTGGAGGTTTTTCGATGACCAAGATGACGATTGACGGCAATACCGCCGCGTCGCACGTCGCCTACGCCTTCTCGGAAGTAGCGGCGATCTACCCCATCACGCCTTCCTCCCCGATGGCGGAATCCGCCGACGAGTGGGCAACGCAGGGCAGAGTGAACATGTGGGGGCAGAAGCTCCGCATCGCTGAAATGCAGTCGGAGGGCGGCGCAGCGGGCGCTGTGCACGGCTCCCTCTCCGCAGGCGCGCTGACGACGACTTACACCGCCTCGCAGGGACTTCTCCTCATGATCCCCAATATGTACAAGATCTCGGGCGAATTGCTGCCTATGGTCATGCACGTTTCGGCGCGTGCGCTCGCCGCACACTCGCTGAACATCTTCGGCGACCATCAGGACGTGATGGCTTGCCGTCAGACGGGCTTTGCGATGATCGCAGGCTGCTCGGTGCAGGAGGTCATGGATCTTGCGCTCGTCGCGCACCTCTCCACCCTCCGCGCGCGCGTTCCTTTCATCAATTTCTTCGACGGGTTCCGCACCTCGCACGAAGTTTCCAAGATCGACGTGATCGACTATGCGGAGATGAAGGCGATCTTCGACAAGAAGGGTCTCGATAAAGACGTGGCTGCTTTCCGCGCCCGCGCCCTCAACCCCGAGCACCCCATTCAGCGCGGCACCGCTCAGAACGGCGACACCTACTTCCAGAACCGCGAGACGGCGAACAGCTACTACAACGCGACGCCCGCCATCGTGCAGGAGATGATGGACGAAGTGAGCGCGCTCACGGGCAGGAGCTATCACCTCTTCGACTACGTCGGCGCGCCCGACGCGGAAGAAGTCATCGTCATTATGGGTTCGGGCGCCGAGACGGTGGAAGAATCCATCAACAAGCTCAACGCGCAGGGCAAGAAGTACGGTCTCATCAAAGTCCGCCTCTACCGCCCCTTCGTCACCGACGCGTTCGTCGCAGCCATCCCCAAGAGCTGCAAGAAGATCGCCGTCCTCGACAGAACGAAGGAGCCCGGATCGCTCGGCGAGCCCCTCTACCTCGACGTATGCACGGCGCTTCTGGAAAAAGGTCTGAAAAAGATCGACGTGGTCGGCGGCAGATACGGCCTCGGTTCCAAGGAGTTCAACCCCTCGATGGTGCTCTCCGTATACAAGAACCTTGAGCAGAAGAACCCGAAGAACCACTTCACCGTGGGTATTTACGAGGATGTGACGAACTCCTCGCTCGACTTCTCCGAGAAATTCGACGCGGCGCCCGCAGGCTCCACGAGCTGCAAATTCTACGGACTCGGTTCGGACGGTACGGTCGGCGCGAACAAGAACTCCATCAAGATCATCGGCGACCACACCGATATGTATGCGCAGGCTTACTTCTTCTATGATTCCAAGAAGTCGGGCGGCATCACCGTCTCCCACCTCCGTTTCGGTAAGACGCCCATCCAGAGCGAGTACCTCATCGACGCGGCAGACTTCATCGCCTGCCACAACCCCTCTTACGTCATCCGCTACGACATGGTGAGCGACCTCAAGGAGGGCGGTTCCTTCCTCCTCAACGCGCCCTGGACGACGGTCGAGGAGCTGGACGCAAACCTTCCCGCAAAGGTCAAGAACATGCTCGCCAAGAAGAAGGCGAAGCTGTATGTGATCGACGCGATCTCCATTGCCGCAAAGCTGGGTCTCCGCGGCAGAACGAACACCATTTTGCAGTCGGCGTTCTTCCTCATCAACGAGCAGATCATGCCCTACACCGAGGCGGTCGATCTGATGAAGAAGATGGCGTACAAGTCCTTCGCAAGAAAGGGCGACGCAGTCGTACAGATGAACTACAACGCGATCGACTCCGCAAAAGAGCACCTCGTGAAGATCGATATCCCCGCTTCGTGGGCGACGACCACCGAGGGCGCAGACATGATCAAACTTGCAGATAACGACTACTTCAAGAACGTGGTCGCTCCCATCCTTGCGCTCGAAGGCGACAAGCTGCCTTCCTCCGCGTTCAATGCGGACGGCTCCGTTCCCACGGGTACGACCAAGTTCGAAAAGCGCGGCGTTGCCGTGAACGTGCCCAAGTGGGTGAAAGAGAACTGCGTACAGTGCAACCAGTGCTCCTTCGTGTGCCCGCACGCGTGCATCCGTCCCGCTCTCGTTGCGGACGGCGCAGACAAGCCCGAAAGTTTCGAAACGAAGCCCGCGCTCGGCGTGAAGGGTTACGGGTTCCGTATGCAGGTGAGCCCGCTCGACTGTATGGGCTGCGGCGTCTGTGCGGATGTCTGCCCCGGCATGAAGGGCAACAAGGCGCTCGTGATGACGCCTTTCGCAGAGCTTGAAGTCGTCGAGGCAAAGAACTGGGATTACGCGGTCGAACTTCCCGAAGTCGACCTGAGCGAAGTCAAGATGGCGGACGTGAAGAAATCGCAGTTCACGCCTTCCCTCTTCGAGTTCTCCGGCGCGTGCGCAGGCTGCGGCGAGACCCCCTATGTGAAGGTCGTCACCCAGCTCTTCGGCGACAGAATGATCATCGCCAACGCGACGGGCTGCTCCTCCATCTACGGCGGCTCCTCCCCTACATGCCCCTACACGGTGAACAAGCAGGGTCACGGTCCCGCCTGGGCGAACTCCCTCTTCGAGGACAACGCTGAGTTCGGCTACGGCATGAACCTGGCGTACAAGGCAAGAAGAAACGCCCTGAAAGACAAGGTCGCAAAACTTGCGGAAGTCTGGAAGGACTATGCGGAAGGCAAGGCTGCATGCGAGGCGTGGATCGCGGATATGGACGACGCCGAGGGCAGCAAGAAGGCGGCTGCGGCGCTCGTAAAGTGCTGCGAAGCGTGCAAGGACTGCGGCTGCGAGGCAGATGCGCTCACCAAGGAAGTGCTTGCGGATAAGGACTGCCTCGTGAAGAAGTCCTTCTGGATCATCGGCGGCGACGGCTGGGCGTACGACATCGGCTACGGCGGACTCGACCACGTGCTCGCTTCGGGCGAAGACGTGAACGTGCTCGTGCTCGATACCGAGGTCTACTCCAACACGGGCGGCCAGGCTTCCAAGTCCACCCCCATCGGCGCGGTCGCCAAGTTCGCATCTTCGGGCAAGCGCGTCAAGAAGAAGGATCTGGGCATGATCGCGGCGACCTACGGCTATGTGTACGTTGCACAGTGCGCGATGGGCGCAGACAAGAACCAGCTCGTGAAGGCGCTCAAGGAAGCCGAGGCTTACCACGGACCTTCCCTCATCATCTGCTATGCGCCCTGCATCAACCACGGCATCAACATGAGCAAGTCGCAGTCCGAAGAGAAGGCGGCAGTCGACTGCGGTTACTGGCAGCTCTACCGTTACAATCCCGAGCTTGCGGAAAAGGGCGAGAACCCCTTCACGCTCGACTCGAAGGATCCCACGGGCGACTATCAGGCATTCATCCTCGGCGAAACGCGCTACGCTTCCCTCAAGAAAACGCAGCCCGCCGTCGCGGAAGAACTCTTCAAGGAAACGGAAGAATCCTCGAAGGCACGCCTTGCAGGCTACAAGAAAATGGCAGGCAAAGAGTAACGCATAAAAAAGAACGGGTCACACGACCCGTTCTTTTTTTGCTTTTTTCAGGCGCCCGTCCCGCAAAGGGACGGGCGCTCCGTTCATGCCGTCGGAACTATTCTGGCTGCCCGAGCCGCGCCTTGTAGCCGATGCCCCACTCCTGCATGGCGTCGATGACGGGGCGGAGCGTATTGCCGAGCTCGCTCCCAAAAACTTTTTATACAGCATTCCCGACGCGTTCGTCGCCGCGGAAAATATGGTGCTGGAGACTGCCGCCCTCGGCATCTCCTCGTGCATCGTTGCCCGCGGCGAAGAGACGTTCTCAGGCGACGAGGGCGCGGCGCTCCTCCGCGCATGGCACGTGCCGGAGGGATACATTGCGCGGTGTTTCGTCGTCCTCGGTCACTGCCGCGGGGCGTCGCCAAAGCCGCGGAAAGGCGGAAGATACCTGATCACGGAAAAGGAGAACGGCTGAAAAGCCGTTCTCCTCTTTATCGTTTCATTGATCTCAAAGCCCGCGCCCCTCAGCGGGAAAGTTTTTTCTGCATCTCCTCCGCCTCCGCGCGCGTGGGAATGGAGATCTGCGCGCCGCGGCGCGTGACGGCGATCCCGGAACAGAGCGAGGCAAAACGCGCCGCCTCGAGCGGAGAAGCGCCCTCGGCGAGCCTGACGGCAAGCGCGCCGCAGAAGGTATCGCCCGCGGCGGTCGTATCCACCGCCTTGCCCGCGTCTACAATGCCGATATTTGTCTTTTCCGTGCCGTTCCAGTAGAGCGAGCCCTCCTTCCCGAGCGTTGCAAGCACGGCGCCGGCGCCCATCTTTATGAGCTCGCGGCAGCCCTCTTCCACCCCGTCTTTCCCGCTTAAAATGCGCAGTTCCGATTCGTTGGGCGTGATGAGATCGGCATACCCGACGCAGCAGCGCGCCTCCGCCCTGGCGGGAGCGGGATTGAACAGCGTAAAGAGCCCCTTGCGCTTTGCAAGCGCGAGCGCGCCTTCCACGACGGAAAGCGGATTTTCGAGCTGCGTGATGAAGATATCGCCGGCAGACGCGTCCGCGAGCAGCGCCTCGACGTCAGAGAGCGTTGCTTCGCCGTTGGCGCCCTCATCGAGGATGATGCGGTTATCGCCGTCCACCACGGTGATGACGGCAACGCCCGTATTGCGCCGCGTACGGCGCACGCAGGATGTATCGGCGCCCGCACCCTGCAAGCTCTTTACAAGCATATCGCCGAACGGATCGTTCCCGACGCACCCCGCCATGCGGATATCGCCGCCGAGATTGGCGCAGGCGTATGCCTGATTGGCGCCCTTCCCGCCTGCCGTGAGCATGAAATCGCTCCCTTTGAGCGTTTCGCCCGCCTGCGGGATATACGGCGCGCGGATGGTGAGATCTGCGTTCAGACTGCCAAATAAGAAGATCTTTTTCATGGTTCAATTATACCACGTCCGTTTTGCCCCGTCAAGGGAATAAAAGGAACGCCCGCATCCGAAAATGCGGGCGTAAGCCGTACTTTATTCAAGCCCTTCGTTGAGCTTTGCAAGGAGCTTATCGAGATCCTCGCCGTGCACCGCGACCGCCTCCGCGATCGTCTCTCCGTGCGCCATCGCGCAGCCGAAACAGTGCATGCCCGCCCCCTGCAGAATTTCTACCGCGTTGGGATTGAGCTGAAGGCAATCGACGATGAGCGTATCTGCCGTGATCTTTGCCATGAACGTATCCTCCGAATATTTTTATTTTGGCTGTATTATACCACGCTTTCCGCAAATTGACAAGGATTTTGCGCCCTGTTTCTCAAAGCGCGATCAGCCAGTAGATGAGCCCGACGGCGGCGCCGGCGCTCACGCCGAACACAATGATGGGACCCGCAACGTTGAACATTTTTGCCGCCATGCCGTAAACGTATCCCTCCGTCTTGAATTCAAGCGCGGGCGACGCAACGGAATTGGCAAAGCCCGTAATGGGTACGATGCTCCCGGCGCCCGCGTTCTTGCCGATGCGGTCGTACACGCCGAGCCCCGTGAGCAGCACGCCGATAAAGATGAGAATGACGGAGACCGTCCCGGCGAGCATGTCGCCCGTCAGCCCCGCGAATTCCAGCATGAAGCGCAGGAACTGCCCGATGCAGCAGATGAGCCCGCCCACAAGAAAGGCACGCCCGCACGTTTTGAAGTGCTGCGTCGGAGGCGCAAACGAATTGACATATTTGAGGTAGTTCCTGTTGATGTTTTCCCGCGAGCGCCCCGTCATGAGCGGATCTCCTCCCTTCCCGCCTCGGGGAAACAGGTCTCGCGCTCGTCGCGCGTCTTTTCCAGGGGATTGCGCTTGATCTTTCTCATACCCATATTTTGGCGCCCGCCGGCGCGAATTATACGCCGCACGGCACATGATCCGCACCCGCGCCGCACATATTGGCTGCGGAGGGTTCATGAAAAAGTTCATCTTATGTGCAGCTGCCCTGATCTGGGCAACAACCGCGGGAACGGCGCCGCAGACAGCCGCCGCGCGGGAAACACAGCCCGCATTGATCTCCTGCACGCGCGGGTGCGTCACGGGCGAAGGCGAGCAGGATATCGCCCTGTATGCGACCTTCGACAACAAGGGACTGTTTGCGCGGGAGATCCGCATCGTCGTGACGCAGGCGGAAACGGGCGAACCCGTCGCAGAAATTTCGCCGAAGGAAAATGCGGGATATCTGCCCGCCGTTCTGCTTGCCGATTTTACGGGCGACGGAACGGAGGACATCTTCCTCGGCATAGACAGCGGCGGGAGCGGCGGGTTCGGGTACGCGTATATTTACGCACTCCCCGCGGGCAAAACGGAGGAGATCTTCGACTATGCGAAAGTTCCCATGCCGTATACCGCGGAATACGCCGACGGATACCGCCTCACGGTCACGGACAGCCCTTCCGGAAGGGAGTACACCATCGATATCCGCGCCCGCGGAGAGGAATATCTTGGGGCACTTTACGCGCCCGACGGGACCTTGAAAGTGCCCGTTCAGGCGGACGTATCGGCGGTGAATACCGTTCTGCCCTTTTTCGTGAACACGGACGACCGATTCCACCTGTTGGTGATGCGCCGCGTTACGGGGCTGTACAACGCCGACGCGTTCGGATACACGCAGGATTTCATGCGATACGACGGAACGCAGTTTGTGACCTACTTCCGTCTGTTCGGGATGTACGGAAACGAACGCTGACAAAACGCAAACGCGCAGCGGCTTGCATGGGAGCCGCTGCGCGTTTGCGCACCAGATCTATCGATTGCGCTCATGCGCAATCTGTTTTGCCGTCTGAAATTTCAGATCCGGAAAATCGATATGTACAATTCTACCGCCATCCGAACGCAAACGTTTCTGTATCAAAATCTCCGCAACAAATGTTTTCCTCATGCGCATTTCTTCATCTTTTTCCGTCTCAAACTCTCTTTCCGCTACGATCTCCGCCGTCTTTTCAAGCCATGTTTCATTTTCAAATTGATCTATATATTCCGCCAGTTCATCATAGACCCTGTCGCGAATATCCGCCAACGTATTCTCCATGGCAGATTCAAAACCAAAACAGCACACCTTATAATACAAGGCATACAACTTCTTTTCCAAAACCTCATATTCCTGAATTACCTTTGAAGGTTCACGGCACCCATTGATTACATAATTGCCCAAAAAGGCAAAATGCAGATATTTCTTCAGATCTTCTTGATTCAGTTCTATTTTCATAATGCTCCTTATTAATCGGATAAATATCTATCCGATTATCTTGTATTTCTTATATTTTATCATAGTCCTATAAGAAATTCCAGCTATCCGAATAAATTATTTTGTCGAGCGATTTGTTTTTTTGTCGATTTTTACAGATTCCTCAGCTCTTTTTTCGGATCGCAAGGAGGGAGCATATATATGCCGCGAAATCCGACGATACACCAGGTGCAAAGAATTTCTCCAGATTTTCAAAAACGTCTGCTTGAACTGATCGAAGAGGAACATTGCAGCAAATATGAATTTGCCGAACGCGCGAACGTCAGCAAAGAAGTCATCAACCGCGCCTGCCTGTTCGGGATCATTCCGAGTTTACAGTCGCTCATCAAAATTGCAGACCATCTGAACGTTTCATTGCCCTATCTGCTGGCGAGAAGTGACCGCGAGGATTTTGAGCGATCTGCCGGCGGCGCAACATTCTGCGACCGCCTCCCTTACTTAGCGGCAAAAGTGCAGAAAAAGTATTCGGAGATCGCGCACGCAATGCCATTCCCGGAGAGCTATTTTCATGATTGGCTGCGCACCGGAACATTGCCTTCCCTTGATTATCTGTTCAGCATTGCGGAATATTTTCATGTTTCCCCGGATTTTTTATTAGGAAGAACGGATGACGATACGCCGTATGAACAGGCTGACATATAACAAAATAATTTCCATAAACACTCTGGCATAAAGCGGAGTGTTCTTTTTGGTTGAGGTGACGGGACTTGCGCCTTTAGCGGCGCGCCCCGGTGCACAGCCCACCGGGCTGTGCAGTTTGCTCCCGCGCTTTCTTTTTCCTGCCCCCTTCGCAAACCGCTCTCTCCCGTTCGCGCCTCCACCCTCAAGTCCCGTCAGAATGCAGAAACTACAAAAAAAGACCCACCGCTCAATACGATGGGTCTTTTTTGGTTGAGGTGACGGGACTTGAACCCACGACCTCTTGGTCCCTAACCAAGCGCGCTACCAAACTGCGCTACACCTCAATGAAAAGCATATCCTATTATATCAATTATTGGATATGTGTCAAGCGATTTTCCCTCGCATGGACAAAAAATTTTTTTCGGAATTAAAATTCAGTCTCGCGGGCGCGGATAACGGGTTTCTTCATCTGTAAGTCCGAGCAGATAATCCACGGATACGTCATAAAAATCAGAAAGCGCGATGAGCATTTCGATCGGTACCTGCCTCTGTGCCGTCTCGTACTGCGAATAAGTATTTTGCCGTATATGCAGATAATCGGCAACAGCTTGTTGCGTCAGCATGTTTTCTTCCCGTAATTTTTTTAGCCTCATCATATATTTTATTATAGAAAATCACAATATGAGATATTGACGTATATCTCATATTGTGATATAATACAGAAAATATGTGAGGTGGTTGCATGAAAAAATTGACAGAGACACAAGCAGAGATACTCAAACAACTGAATGGATTGAATACATATCCGGGTCTTTTCGGATTGATTTCCTGTTTCGGCATATTGTTGGCGCTCATAGGAGTTTTATGTCCGTTTTTCTCCTATAACCCTACCGTTGCAGACGATCTGAAAAGAACGGTGAGTTTGTTTGAGCTTTCTTCTGTCGCTTTGGTCGTTGCGATCGTTGGGTTACTGTTCCTGATCATAGCGATCTGTATCAGAGCATTTCAGTTTTCGATGCTCACAAAGTATCTGCAGGATCCCGAGAAAAAAACAATCGGTAACAAGCTGTTGATTTCTGCCGGATTCAGCGTATTTTTTGCACTGTTATCTTTAATTTTAGTACAGCTTTCTGCTGTTTTTTATGAGATCCCTGAATCCGAATTTCAATGGCTGACACTTGAAGACGACGCAGGATCTGTGCTATACTATATCGGCATTTTTCTGTTTGTGCTTTTCAATATGGCAAACAGCTATCTTCTGAAACATTATATGGACGGCAAAGTTGCAATAGACAAGCTCGCTTTTACAAAAAGACGGGATGATAGAATCAAAAAAGAAGATGAGGCGGCGGTGCAGAAACAGCTTTCTGAGTGGAAAAAACTTTTGGATGAGGGCGTGATCACACAAGAAGAGTATGATGGGAAAAAGCAGACCTTTTGAATAAGCCGTAAAATAACACTGCGCCCCGAAAGGCAAATGTCTTTCGGGGCGCGGTGTATTCCAAAAAAAACTTCGAGACGGACCTGTAAGCCGGGTTCTGTCGAGCGCGGTCATTTATCTACGCTTACCGTCACCGGTAAGCTCAAGCGGTATTTACGGCTGTACTCGGGCGGGCAACCCATACGAATACAGCCCAACCTTGCATCGGACGGGGTTTACATGGCACGGGGCGTTACCGTCCCGTCGGTGAGCTCTTACCTCGCCTTTCCACCCTTACCGCAAATGCGGCGGTCTATTTCTGTTGCACTTTCCTTAAAGTCGCCTTCACCTGACGTTATCAGGCGTCCTGCCCTGCGATGCCCGGACTTTCCTCGTCGTAAAAATACGCCGCGGCCGCGCAGTCCGCTCGAAGCTATAGTATTATAGCACAAATTTTTAAAAAGGTCTTGTTTTTTTCGGAAAATATGATAGAATATTATAGGAATATTTTGCCCGAGGAGTTTATATGAAAAAAACAAAGATCGTTTGTACGCTCGGTCCGGCATCGGAAACAGAAGAGACCATCTCCGCAATGGCGGACGCCGGCATGAACGTTGCCCGCATCAACTTTTCGCACGGGACTTATGAAGACCACGCAAAAAAGATCGCAACGATCAAAAAGGTGCGCGATGAGAAGAACATTCCCCTTCCCATCATGCTGGATACCAAGGGGCCCGAATTCCGCATTAAAACGTTCAAGGACGGCAAGATCTTTTTGAAGGAGGGCGACACCTTCGCCTTCACCACCAAAGACGTGGAAGGCGACGAGACGCGCGTCTCCGTCTCCTATAAAGGCATCTGCGAGGAGATGAACCCCGGCGATAAGATCCTCCTGAACAACGGGCTGATGGTGTTCGAAGTAAAAGAAGTTAAAAAGCCGGAAGTCATCTGCAAAGTCGTCATCGGCGGCGAGCTCTCCAACCGCAAGAGCATGTTCTTCCCCGAAAAAGAGCTCAAACTTGTATACCTCTCCGAACAGGACAAGAGCGATCTGCTCTTCGGCATCGAGCAGGGCGTCGACTTTGTGGCTTGCTCCTTTGTCTCCAAAGCGCAGGACATCATCGATGTCCGCAAATTCCTGCACGAGCACGGCTCGGACGATATCGACCTCATCGCAAAAATCGAGAACCGCGCGGGCGTGAACAATCTGCAATCCATCCTTGAAGTATCGGACGGCATTATGATCGGGCGCGGCGATATGGGCGTTGAGATTCCCTACGAGGAACTGCCCGATATTCAGAAGACCATCATCAATGCCTGCCGCCGCGCGGGGAAACGCTGCATTACGGCGACGGAGATGCTGGAATCCATGATCAAACAGCCCCGCCCCACCCGTGCGGAAATTTCGGACGTCGCAAACGCCGTCTACGACGGTTCGAGCGCGATCATGCTCTCGGGCGAGACCGCTGCGGGGCTCTATCCCGTACAGGCAGTCGCAGCCATGGCGCGCATTGCGCAGCAGGCGGAGAGCAAACAGAACTTTATTCAATCAATCGATGAAAAAGACTACCGTATTACAGGCGTTGCGGACGCACTCTCGCATTCCGCATGCACGCTTGCGCGCGATGTGAATGCAAAGGCGATCGTCGTCTGTACGCGCACGGGGAGCACGGCGAAGATGGTATCGCGTTTCCGCCCCATGATCGACATCATCGGCATGACGACGGACATCCGCAGCTACCGGAAACTTGCACTCAGCTGGGGCGTTCTGCCCATGATGAGCGAGGAATACCACTCGGTCGACGTTCTGTTCCACTTCGCAAAGTGCGCCGCACGCGATTCCGGACTCGTCAAAAAAGGAGACACGATCGTCATAACGGGCGGCACGCCGAACGGCAAGAGCGGCAACTCCAATCTCATCAATATCGAAACAGTCTGAACTGTTATTTCCCGACAAAAAACCCAACGGGCAGCAATGCCGCCCGTTGGGTTTTTTTGACAAGTTCCAGACTCAGCGGAATGGTTTTATGGACATAATATCTCAAAGCAAAAAGAAGGAGAACACATCTCCTTCTTTTTATATCTGAGGTGAATTATACTATTAAGTGCAACAGATGAGGGAGAAAAAAAGTAGTTCATACAAATCTGTGGTAAAATAGAGTTG
>CALVWO010000007.1 GCA_944367465.1 uncultured Clostridia bacterium | reverse complement strand
TGTACGCCAAGCTGTCCCAAGACGAACGGTATAAGCGGACGGGAAACTTTATGGAGGACTACCGCAGGCAGACAGAGATACAGAGGCTCATAGAGGAAGAAATACTTTCCGAGCTTGTGTATGTGGATTAAGGACGGAGGCGTGAGATGAGAGCTGTTTTAGGAATCGGAAAAGGATTGCTGAAAGCATTGTTTATAGGAATCGTCGTTGTCGGAGCGTTTCTTATGAATTGCATTGGCGCGATTATCTGTGCGATTACGGAATGAGAGGGTGCTATGGCAAAGAAAGAAGAAACGCCGCTCCGTCGCGCGCGCCGGAATTACGAGGTGCGAAATAAAACGGAGCGAGAGCAGGCGACAAAGCAATACAATACGCGATTGCCGAGGGAGCTGTACGATGAGATTTGTGCCTTTCTCAAAAAGAATAGAATTACAAAAGTAGAACTGATCGTTGCAGGGTATCAAGCCCTGCTCGATCACTACGGCCCGAAAAATCAACTAAATAAAGAGTAAAAGTGCGAGCGCAAGGACTACGGTCCTTGCGCTCATATTTTTATTAAAAAGGAGATATTAAGATGAAAAGATATAAAGTGGTTTGGTATATGCGCGTAGCGACAAAAGAGCAACTTAATTCTGCTGGAAAATAAGGTCAAAGAAGAAAACAACTAAATAATCATGCCGAACGGCGTAGGAAAGAAAACGCACATCGGGAAGATGTGGCGTATCGGACTTATACCGTTACGCTGTATCTTCTCTAATCTTAAATCTATAAGGGAGGAATAAATGGCAAGCGCAAACGGTAAGAAAGATAAATTTACCACAGAGGAAGGAAAGGAGTATAACTTATTTATCAATTCCCTTGTCGGGGTAATACGCAAATACGGAACAGAATTTTTAGATAAGAAGGAAGAATAGGCAATGTATAGAGAAGGGAAAAAATGTATTTTATATCCGCGAGTCAGCACAGAAATGCAAGTAGATGGATATAGTCTTGAAGGACAAAAAAATTGTTTGAAAAGATTTGCCGAACGTGAGGAAATGCAGATTGTTGGGATATACGAGGATGCAGGTAAATCGGGAAAGTCAATAGAAGGAAGGCCCGCATTTAAGCGGATGCTTTCCGATATACAAGCAGGGCTTGAAGTCGATTATATTCTTGTATATAAATTATCGCGTTTTGGTAGAAATGCAGCCGATATTCTTAACTCATTGGAATTAGTACAGTCCTATGGGGTAAATTTATTGTGCATTGAAGAAGGTATAGATTCTTCGCAGGCAAGCGGTAAACTGTTGATCTCAGTATTATCTGCTGTTGCAGAAATAGAGCGAGAAAATATCCTTGAACAGACTATGAATGGGCGAAGGGAAAAAGCCAGACAAGGGAAATGGAACGGTGGCCCGCCTCCGTTTGGATATTCTCTTAATGAAGAAGTTTTGTATATTGAGGATGATGAAGCAAATATTGTGCGACTGATATTTGATAAGTTTGTCAATTCTAATTTGGGTTACGTCGGAATTGCAAAATATCTTAATCTGCAAGGCATTAAAAAGAAGAAAAGAAAAAAGACTGATGCAGAACAGTTTAGCGGACACTTTATAAAGGTGGTTTTAGATAATCCCGTATATTGCGGAAAGATTGCATATGGTCGGAGGGTGCGAGAACGAGTAAAGGGAAAGAAAGACGAATATAGAACGGTAAACAAACAAGACTTTTTACTGCAAGACGGGAAGCATGAAGCCATTGTCAGTGAGGAAATCTGGCAGGCAGCACATGAAAAAAGATTAGCGACAGGCATTAAACCACAATCAATCGTGGGAAAGGAGAGGGCGCATTTGCTTACGGGTATCATAAAATGTCCTAAATGCGGGTGTGGTATGTACGCAAACAAGGTTAGTTGGACAAAAAAAGATGGTACATATAAAGAGATTTATTATTATGCTTGCGGACGGAATAAATTGCAGCGAGGTCATTACTGTGATTATAGTGCTAATCTGAAAAAAACAGATATAGAACCTTTGGTGGTCGAAGTGATCAAAGAGCTTGTTCAAGATGAGGGATTTGCTTCGGATATTAAAAAGCGTATCGGCATACAGATTGATATATCTAAACTTGATGAGGAAATTCGGAACTATGAGAACAAATTAAAAGAAGTAGAATTGAACAAATCGCGTTTGGAAAAGGAAATAGATACTTTACCAATAGACGCTTCTCATCGAGAACGGAAAATACATGATATGACCTTGCGTTTAGATTCATTGTATGATATAATGGTTGAGATAGAAGAAAAGATCGAAGATGCTAAATTACGCAAGAAGTCCGTTGAAACAGAGATATTGACAATGGAGAGCATTTATAAAATCTTGCAAAACTTCGGTGAGCTATATGATAGGATCACAGATGAGGAAAGAAAACAGCTCATATCTCATTTGATAAAGGAAATCCAAATATATCCCGAAGGAGAAAGTAAATACCCTCTAAAATCAATAAAATTCAATTTTCCCGTTAATAAAGAGGGAAAAGAGGTTAGGGAAGTTTTTTTGAAATCAGGGCCTAATGTTGAGACGTTGGTGGTATTGGAATGAAATAATCCATAAAAACTGCAATTTTTAAGGCTGAAAACGATACTTTTCAGCCTTTTTTCTTGCTTTTTCGTTTTCATATCCGAATCTGACAGTCAACTTCATTGTCTGCTTTGCAATGCAAGAACAGAAATTTTTTGACTCGCCTGGTTTGCTTGGATATGTCGGAAGAAATTCAGGTAGTTTGCCTGGATATGTGAAAAACGACAGATAGTGTTCGCAAAAAAATACTTTCAATTTTTCCGTTAATTTGGACTTGAAATCCGGTTTAACGGATATTTTCACAGAATACATGGATTTTAATTATAAAATATTTTTAATGTAGAATTTTGTAAAACGCTTATTCAAAATGGAATCAGGTGAAGGAATCGATTTGAAAAATTCAATAAAACGACACAATATGACGACATTGTAAAAGAAAATTTTACAATTCGGGCAATTCGTTTGACTTAATCTCACGATTGTGGTATAGTCATAGCATACACTTTTGCGGAGATCACGGATGAAGGCGCTCGAAGAAAAGATTCTGGCGGAGGGAACCATCCTGCCGGGCAACGTCCTGAAGGTGGGGAGCTTCCTCAATCAGCAGATGGATTCCGATTTTATCATGGAGATCGGGAACGAGATCGCGCGCCTGTACGAGGGCGAGAAGATCACGCGCGTCCTCACGGTGGAATCTTCCGGCATCGCGCTCGCCGTGGCGGCGGGCATCGCTCTGCACGTGCCTTCCGTATTCGCCAAAAAGCACCGCAGCGCAAACATGCCCAAAGAAGTGTATACCGCGTCCGTCTATTCGTATACCCATAAAGAGACGTACGAGATCGCGGTCGCAAAGGAATATATCAAGAGGGAGGATCGCGTTCTCATCGTGGACGACTTCCTCGCCAACGGCAACGCCGTACACGGGCTCATGCGCATCCTCGAAGAGGCGGGCGCCGAGCTTGTCGGCTGCGCTTTTGCAATTGAAAAGGGGTTCCAGGGCGCGGGGGATAAACTGCGCTCCCGGGGGATCCGTGTGGACTCTCTCGCCATCGTCGATTCGATGACGGATGAGAGCGTATGTTTCCGCGTACAGTAAAGGGCGCGGATTTTTGTTTTCGGGAAAACGATTTTTATATCGCAAAAGGAGAATATTATGAAGAAACTTGTTGCATTGGGGCTTGCAGCGGCGGTTGCGACCGCGGGACTCGGCGCGTTCGCCGGTTGCGGCGGGAACGACGACAGCGTCGTTACGGTCGGATTGATCGCTCTGCACGACAACAACTCTACCTACGATAAGAACTTTATCGAGGCAATGGAGAAGGCTTGCGAGGCAAAGGAAGTAAAACTCATTTCGAAAACGAACATTCCCGAGACGAACGAGTGCTACGAGGCGGCCGCCGATCTTGTCGACCAGGGCTGCGACGTCATCTTCGCCGACTCTTTCGGTCATGAGGAATTCATCATCCAGGCGGCAAAGGAGTTCCCCGAAGTACAGTTCTGCCACGCGACGGGGACGAACGCGGCTTCTGCCAAGCTCGACAACTTCCACAACGCGTTCGCATCCATCTACGAGGGGCGTTACCTTGCAGGCGTCGCCGCAGGCATGAAACTCGTCGATATGTATAAGGGCGGCGAGCTCGAAGGCAAGTACGTGGACGGGAACATCAAGATCGGTTACGTCGGCGCGTATACCTATGCGGAAGTCATCTCCGGCTATACTTCCTTCTATCTCGGCGCAAAATCCATCGTCGAGGAAGAGATCGCCGATCACGACCTCGTCATGGACGTGCAGTTCACTGGCTCGTGGTTTGACGAGGCAGGCGAGCGCACCGCGGCGAACACGCTTATTGAGGGCGGCGCCGTGCTCATTTCCCAGCATGCAGATTCCATGGGCGCCCCTGCCGCATGCGAGAAAGCAGGCGTTCCCAACGTTTCCTACAACGGCAGTACCGCGGATCAGTGCCCCGAGACCTACATCGTATCCTCCCGCATCAACTGGGAACCCTATTTCGAGTATATGATCGACTGCGTTTCCGAGGGCACGGATATCGACGACGACTGGGTCGGAACCATCTCGAGCAACTCCGTCGTCCTTACCGACCTCGGCAAAAATGCGGCGGAAGGCACGCAGGAGAAGATCGACGAGGTCAAGGCACAGCTCCAGAGCGGCGCGCTCAAGGTGTTCGATACCTCCAAATTCACCGTCACCGTTGTGAATACGGAGGATTCGCAGAAAAATGTGAACGCGACCGTCGATGCAAACGGGCATCTCACGGGATATAAGGTAACGATCAACGGGGCGGAGGCTGAAGCCGTCAAAGACGGCGTGTTCGAGGAGTCCACGCTGCGTTCTGCGCCTTACTTCGACGTGCAGATCGACGGCATCACGCTGCTCAACGCCAAGTTCTGAGCGATAATCCAAAGTATATGCAAGCCGGCGAAGATACTCTCTCCGCCGCTTGTTCTTATTACACATTTTTACGAGGTGACAAGTGGACGGAAATTTCGCGCTTGAACTCAGAAACATCAGCAAGTATTTCGGCTCCGTTGCCGCGAACAAGGGGATCGGCCTCACGCTGAAGAAGGGGGAGATCCTTGCCCTGCTCGGCGAAAACGGGAGCGGAAAGACCACGCTCATGAATATGATCTCGGGCATCTACTATCCCGACGAAGGGCAGATCTTCGTAAACGGTGAGGAGGTCGTCATCTCCTCCCCGCAGGACGCCTTCCGCAACAGGATCGGTATGGTGCACCAGCACTTCAAGCTCATCGATATTTTCACGGCGGCGCAGAACGTCGTGCTCGGCGCAAAGGCTGGGCGCTACAGCGCAAAGCGCATCAACGAAGAAGTGGACGCCATCGCCAAAAAATACGGCTTCGAGCTCGATCCCAAAAAGAAGATCTACGATATGTCCGTCTCCGAAAAGCAGACGGTGGAGATCATCAAAGTCCTTTACCGCGGCGCGGATATCCTCATCCTCGACGAGCCGACCGCCGTCCTCACCCCGCAGGAGACGGAAAAGCTCTTCTCCGTCATGCGGGCGATGAAGGCGGACGGAAAGTCCATCATCATCATCACGCACAAACTGCACGAGGTCATGGCGATCTCCGACCGCGTCGCCGTGCTCCGCAAGGGCGAATATATCGGCTGCGTGAATACGTCCGAGACGACGGAGACGGCGCTCACCGAGATGATGGTGGGGCAGAAGGTGCAGCTCAACATCGAGCGCCCCGTCACCAAGTCCGACCGCCCGCTTCTGGAGATCCGCGATCTCACCGTAAAGAGCGACGAGGGCAGCACTGCCATCGAAGATCTGAGCTTTTTCATCCGCGGCGGCGAGATTTTGGGCGTTGCGGGCATCGCGGGCTGCGGTCAGCGCGAACTGTGCGAGGCGATCGCAGGGCTCCGGAAGGTGGAATCGGGCGGGATCTACCACGAAGGCGAGTCCATCGTCGGGCTCTCCCCGAAGGAGATCTATCAAAAGGGCATCTCCATGAGCTTTATCCCCGAAGACCGTCTCGGCATGGGGCTTGCGCCCTCCATGTCCGTCACCGACAACATGATGCTCAAGAACTATCAGGATCACGAGTACGGCATTAAACCTCTTCCCGTGGAGGAGGGCGACGCCTCCTTCAAGGCGAAGTGCAGGCGTCTTTTCAACCGTACGGGCGCCTTCCTCAACCGCCACTGCATGTTCGTCGACCGCAAAAAGGCGCGCGCGGAGGCGGAAAAGGTCATCGAGGAGCTGGACATCGTTACGCCGTCCACCGAAACGCCCGTGCGGCGCCTTTCGGGCGGCAACGTGCAGAAGGTGCTGCTCGGCCGCGAGATCCTGACGGAGCCCAACGTGCTCGTTACGGCGTATCCCGTCCGCGGGCTGGATATCAACTCTTCCTATCTCATCTACGATATCCTCAACCGTCAGAAAAAGGCGGGAACGGGCATCCTCTTCATCGGCGAGGATCTCGACGTCATGCTTGCGCTGTGCGATAAGATCATGGTGCTCTGCCACGGCAAGCTCATGGGCGTCGTGCACGCCGAAAAGACGACCAAAGAGCAGCTCGGGCTCATGATGGCGGGCGCGCTCGACCTCATGGAACAAAAGGGCAAGCCAATGGGCGTTGCCAAAGATTCGCAAATCGGGGAGGATCAGGCATGGAACGGGTAAAGGAACCGCTTATCCGCATCACCAAGCGCGACAATATGCCCTTCTGGATGCGGATGTGCATCCGCGTCGGAGCCGTCCTCATCGCGCTTCTCATCAGCGATATTTTCATCACGGCGTCTGCAGACGGACGCGGCGGATTTTTCGAGTTCTTCGGCTCCCTCTTTTCGGGTGCGTTCGGGAGCGAACGGCGCATCTGGCTGCTTCTGCAGAATACTGCGCTCCTTCTTCTCGTGGCGCTGGCGCTCGTTGTCGCGTTCAAAATGAAGTTCTGGAATTTGGGCGGCAACGGACAGGTGCTCATGGGCTGCCTGGCTGCGGCAATGGTCATGGTCTATTCGGACGGAGCTCTTCCCAACGGCGTGCTCTGGTTGTTCATGTTCCTCGCGGCGGTCGCCGCGGGTGCGGTCTGGGCGCTCATTCCCGCTGTATTCAAGGCGTTTTTCAATACCAACGAATCGCTCTTCACCCTTATGATGAATTACATTGCCATGTATCTCGTCGCGTATTTCATCGTCGTATGGAATCCCGGCGGAACGGGTGCAATGGCTCCCATGACGGAGTATGCGTTCACGCTTGGTTCCGGTCAGGCGGGCAAGAGCCTGCTTCCCATCATCGTTGCGGTGCTCGTCACGGCGTTCATCTTCTGTTATCTGCGCTTCTTCAAGCACGGATATGAGATCTCCGTCGTTGGCGAGAGCAAGAATACCGCGCGGTATGCGGGCATCAACGTCAAAAAGGTCGTCATCCGTACGCTCGCCTTTTCGGGCGCGCTGTGCGGGTTGGTCGGATTCCTTCTCGTTGCCTGTATCAACCAGATGGTAAGCACCACAATGGACGGAAATATGGGCTTTACGGGCATCATGGTCGCATGGATGGGCAAGTTCAATCCGCTCATCATGGCGGGCGTGGCGTTCTTCATCATCTTCCTTTCGCGCGGCATGGCGCAGGTCTGCACCGATTTCGGGTTTACGAGCACCTCTCTTTCCGATATCGTCGTGGGGCTCATCTATTTCTTCCTCATCGGCTGCGAATTCTTCATCGTATACAAAGTGCACTTCAATTTCAGAAAGCATACCAACGAACCGACGTTCTCCATGGCGGCGCAGACGGCGGGCGCGGAAGACGCCGGCGGCGCTGCTGCGGAAGAAGGGACGCAGTTTTCTGCGTTTGCCGCGCCGGAGGAGCGCGAAGCGGAACCGCCGGAACAGTCGGTTGAAAATGCGCCGGGAACATCGGAAAAACACGGGGAGGAAAATTGAAATGGACGTATTTCTTGCAAACGCGATACAGTTCGGGGTCATCTTCCTCTTCGGCTGCGTGGGGGAGATCCTCACGGAAAAATCGGGGCATCTCAACCTCGGGATCCCGGGCATCATGTGTACGGGCGCGGCGGGCGGCTGCTTCGGCGTAAAGCTCTATATGGCGTCCGCGGCGAATCCGAACGGATTCGTCACCGTGCTCCTCGCCATTTTGTTTGCGATGGTGTTCGCGGGGCTCCTCGGCGCCGTGTATGCCTTCCTCACCGTCTCCCTTCGCTGCAACCAGAACGTGACGGGGCTTGCCGTCACCATCTTCGGCGTGGGCTTTACCTCCTTTTTCCTCAATAACGCCGTTCTCACGGAAGGCGTGGGCGCATTGCTCACGACGGCCGGGCAGCAGTTTTTCGGCGCAAGCATCACGGAGGACGGGCTCGGCTGGTTCGGCAAGATCTTCCTCTCGCACGGCGTCATGGTGTATCTCGCGATCGTCATTGCCGTCCTGGCGGCGGTCATGCTGCGGTATATGCGCATCGGGCTCAGCCTGCGCGCCGTGGGTGAAAATCCCGCCACGGCGGACGCGGTCGGCATCCGCGTCACCAATTACAAGTACGCGTTCATCGTCATCGGCGCGGCGATCGCGGGGCTGGGCGGGCTGTGCTACGTCATGGACTATATGGGCGGCATCGTCGGCTCCACTGTTGCGGAGACCATTCAGGGCATCGGCTGGCTCTCCATCGCGCTCGTCATTTTCACGGTCTGGAAACCTGCCTTCGCCATTCTCGGCTCCATTGTGTTCGGTGCGCTCTACATTCTCGCCATGAGCATTTCGGGCATCCGCTTCGAGCAGATCCAGCTTCTCAACCTCATTCCGTTCGTCGTCACCATTCTCGTGCTCATCGTCACGAGCATCGTCGGCAACCGCGAAACACAGCCTCCCGCGAGTCTGGGACTTTCCTACTTCCGCGAGGATCGCTGAGAAAAGTTTTTCCGCCGCCCCGCATGCGCATCTGCGCATGCGGGGCGGCGTTTCTCTTTTCAAAAAATACTTGACAGCGCGCGGCGCGCGGCGTATAATATGAACTGATCGAATATTCTTTGGGGCGGAGTGAAAGTCTCCACCGGCAGTATAGTCTGCGAAGGGCGCAAGCCCCCGAACGGGTGAGATTCCCGTACCGACGGTCATAGTCCGGATGAGAAAAGAGAAAGCGGCATTTTGCGCGCCCCTTGTACGGCAGGGGCGCGTTTTTGTTTGCGGAAACGGCAAAGAATACTCGAAATACAGGTATATCAGAGGTCTTTGTCATGGCAACGGCGGTAAAAAGCTATTTTTCCTCCACGCGCATCGCGGTGCTGGCGCTCTTTTCGGCGCTTGCGGCGGTGCTGTACATCTTCAATTTTGCGATCCCGTTCGCATTCCCCGGATTTCTCGAATTCAAATTCGCAGACGTTCCCGTGCTCATCGGCACGTTTGCGCTTGGTCCCGCGTCGGGCTGCATCATCGTCGTCATGATGGTGCTCATCAAGCTCGTCTGCGTCTCCACCAGGACCATGTTCGTGGGCGATTTTGCCGATATCGTCATCGGGATCGCCTTCTGCCTGCCCGCAGGGCTCATCTATCGGAAGAACCGCACGTTCAAAGGCGCGGTCTGGGGTATGGCGGCGGGTTCCGCCGTGTCTGTCGCGGTCTCCGTTCTTGCCAACTGGCTGGTGCTCGTGCCGTTCTATGTGCAGTTTATGTTCGGCGGGAGCTGGGGGCCGCTCCTCGGCATGATGACGCCGCTCTTCCCGTCCTGCACGCGCGAAAATTTTTATAATTTCTATCTCTGGGTCTCTGTGCTGCCCTTCAACGCGCTCCGCTGCCTTGTGGCGTCGCTCATCACCGTCCTCGTCTATAAACACGTCTCGCGGGCGATCAACCGTCTGAACGCGCGTATCGCGCCGAAACAGGCGGTGAGCCCGCGCCTTGCGGTCCTCGGGCGGACGCTCGTCGTCCTGGGCGTGATCCTCGCCGCGCTGATCTTCGCCTTTTTCGCGGTGCTGCGGTATCTTCTCGCGCCGTAAAGACGCGTCCGATAAAGATTGTAAAAATCCTTGCGAAAAACCGCCGTATGCTGTATAATGATGGCATATGGCGGTATTCATTTCTCACTCGCCCGAGGAGACGTTCCGTTGGGCGCAGAACTATGCAAAGTCGCTCTCCGCGGGAGACGTGGTGCTCCTCGAAGGGGAGATGGGTGCGGGCAAAACGGTGCTCGCGCAGGGGATCGCGCGCGGGCTCGGCGTTCAGGAAGACGTTTTAAGCCCTACATACGCCTATGTGAACAGCTATGCGCCGATGTTCCATTTCGACTGTTACCGCATCGAAAACGAACGTCAGGCGGAGGAACTCGGTTTTGCCGACTATTTCGATTCGGGAAAGATCTGTCTTGTGGAGTGGAGCGAAAATATCCGCGGGCTCCTGCCCGGACACTGCAAAAAAATAACCCTCATCAAACGCGGGGAACGCGAACGGGAGATCGTAACGTGAAATTTTTAGCCGTCGATACGAGCGGGAAACAACTGAATACCGCCGTCTTTGACGGCGCCCGCGAGCGGGTGTTCCGCCGCGGCGACTGCGCCATGCAGCACTCCGTGCTTCTCATGGACGAGATCGACGGGGCGCTCCGTGCGGCGCGTCTCGCGCCTTCGGACTGCGACTTTTTCGCCTGCGTGGCGGGACCCGGTTCCTTCACGGGGATCCGCATCGGGATCGCCACCGTCAAGGGACTGTGCCTTGCGCTCGGGAAACCCGCGCTTGCGCTCACCTCTTTCGACTGCCTCGCATACGCTGATAAGAGCGGAAAAAAACTCTGCCTCGTGGACGCGGGGCATGGGAACTTTTACGCCTGCGGGTATGCCGATACGGAAGTCGTGCTGCCGGCCGCGTTCATCAGCCGCGCGCAAGCCGACGCGCTCATCGCGGAAGGGTATGCGCCCGTTGCCGCGGCGCCGCTCTTCGAAGGGGTGCGCACCGCGGATATCGGCGCCGGGCTCTCTGCGGCGGCGCTTGCAAAGGCGGGGGAGGCGCGCGGCGCGCACGCGCTGGAGGCACTGTATCTGCGCAGATCTTCCGCAGAGGAGAAACTATGAACGGGCGCGAATGGAAATACGCCGACCTCGGCGCCATCGCCGCGCTCGAGGCGGAATGCTTTTCCGATCCGTGGAACATGCGCATGCTCGCCGAGTCCTTTCTTTCGGGGCGTTTTTTCGGGTCGCTCCTCGAGGAGGGCGGCGCCGTCACGGCATACGGCGGCATGAGTGTGGTGGCGGACGAGGCGGAGATCCAGCTCATCGCCACGGCGGAGATGTACCGCCGCTGCGGGCGGGGCGGGAAGATCCTCGAAGACCTCGTCACAGAGGCGGAAAAACGCGGCGTAAAACGCATTTTTCTGGAGGTGCGCGTCTCGAACGCGCCGGCGATGTCGCTCTATCTCAAACACGGCTTCCGCGGGCTGTACGCCCGCGTGAGGTACTATCCCGACGGCGAGGACGCGCTCGTCATGGTCAAGGAGCTCGGTTGATCTCTTATATTCGCAGAGGGGAGGGGAAAGACCTCGTGCTGCTGCACGGGTACCTCTCGTCCAAGGAGAGTTTCTACCCGCAGATAAACTATTTTTCGCAGTATTTCCGCGTGACGGCGCTCGATTTTCCGGGGTTCGGGCAGGCGGAGCCGCTCCCTGCGGCATGGTCGGTCTCCGACTACGCCGCCTGGACGAAGGCGGCGCTTTCTGCGCTCGGAGTGCGTTTTCCGCATGTGATCGCTCATTCCTTCGGCGGAAGGGTGGCTGTAAAGCTGCTTGCCGAAGGGAACGCGTTCGACCGCGCGGTGCTCGCGGGGTGCGCGGGGATCGTGCCTCGGCGCACGCCGGGCTACCGCGCCCGCGTCAGGGCGTACCGCATCGTGCGGAAGTTTGCGCCCCGCTATGCGGAGAAGCATTTCGGGAGCGCGGAATACAGGCAGCTTTCGCCCCTCATGCGCGAGAGCTACAAAAAGATCGTCAACGAAGATCTCCGGGAGGACGCTGCGCGCATTGCCCGTCCCGTGCTGTTTATCAACGGCGCGGAGGATGAGGAAACGCCTCTTTCTTCCATCCGGATCTATCTTTCCTGCGTGAAGGGGAGCAGGCTCTTTTGCATGGAGGGCTGCGGACATTTCGCGCATCTTGAAAATCCGCTCGCGTTCAACGCGGCGGCGGAGGAGTTTTTACGATGAGTTTACCCACGATCCTGTCCATTGTATTCGGCGGAATTTTAGCGGGATATGCGTTCGTCATGTGTACGGTGCGCCTTGCCGCCATCCTGCAGCAGGAGGGCTATGCGGGCGGAGCGTTCCTCAGGTGGTATTACCGCGGGCGCAATATCGAGCGTAAAAAGGCGTCGCTGCATGCCGTGGCGATCGCGCTTTTAACGGCGCTCTTTTCCGTCTGTTTTTCCTTCCTGGGCTATAAACTCGCAAATCTTATCAGCATTCTGCCCTTTGTGGGTATATGCGTTCTGTATTGCTATGCCGAGGGCAGGCACGCGCTCAAAGTTCCCGCGAAACCGACGGCGCGCGCCGTCCGCCTCATCGTCGCGTACGGCGTCGTCATGTCCGCGCTCTGCGTCGGGCTCGGGTTCGCGCTCACGGCGGTCTCCATGGCGGCAAACGCGAATTGGGTCTATCTGCTCAGGTACGTTCCCTTTGCGGTCGTTCCGCTTCTTTGCCCGCCCGTTCTGGCGCTTACGAACGCCTGCATGAAGGCGTACGAAGTGCCGCACACGAACAGGTTCATCCGCCGCGCCTCCGCCGCGCTCGCCGCAAGCGGAGCCGTAAAAGTCGGGATCACGGGGAGCTTCGGCAAAACTTCCGTCAAGAACTTCGCCGCCGTCATTCTGTCCGAAAAATTCAAAGTCATCGCCACGCCCGCTTCCTACAACACGCCCGCAGGCATTGCGCGCGCCGTGAACGAGGGCGGTCTTGACTGCGAGGTGTTCCTCGCCGAAATGGGCGCGCGCCGCAGGGGCGATATCGCGCAGCTTTGCGACATGGTATGTCCGACGGTGGGCGTGGTGACGGGCGTATGCGCCCAGCACACCGAAACGTTCGGCTCGCTCGAAGCGGTAAAGGAGGAAAAGGGCGTGCTCGCCACGCGCACCGAAAAATGCGTTCTCGGGCGTTCCTGCGCAGACATGGGTGGGGGAAACGCGCTCGTCATGGGGCGCGATTTCGGTGCGGAGGACATCCGTCTCTCTCTCGACGGCACGCAGTTCACGCTGCGCCTGCCTTCGGGGAGCTTCCCCGTCTCGGTCCCCGTCCTCGGCAGACACGCCGCGGAGGACGTCGCGCTCGCCGCTGCGCTCGCCTTCCTTCTCGGGATGACGCCCGAAGAGATCGCCGCGGGCATCGCAGGGATCCTCCCCGTCCCGCACCGTTTGGAGCGGAAGGACGCGAACGGCGTGGTCATCCTCGACGACGCGTACAACTGCAACGAGGAGGGCGCGAAGAACGCCGTCGAGGTTCTGCGCCTCGCGGCGGGCAGGAAGTTCGTCGTCACGCCCGGCATCGTCGAACTCGGTCAGCTCGAGGAGGCGGTCAACGGCGCGCTCGGCGCGGCGCTCGTCGGGCTGGACAGGGTCATCCTCGTCGGCGAAACGCTCGTTCTCGACGTCCGCAACGGCTATCTTGCGGCAGGCGGCGCCGAGGAAAAACTTTCCGTCGTTCCCTCGCTCGAAAGGGCGCAGGAACTGCTCGCAAGGGAACTTGCGGCGGGCGACTGCGTGCTTTTTCTGAACGATCTGCCGGATAAGTACTGAGAAGTTCACAGATTTTTCCCAAACTGATGGGAAAAATCTTCGTGATTTTCAGAAAAACCCCGTGTTCGCGATGCTCTGCACGCGGTTTTTCTCGGCGGCGTTATTGGCAACATAATAGCAACGCCGCCTTCACTTTTCTGCGTAAGCCGCGTGAGCGGCAAATTGAGGCATACTGCGCAGGGTTGAGCGGCGCATTATGCGCATCACCGCAGTGCGGTGTGCGCACGTCGCGAACTAAGAAATTGCCATTTCAGCGGCAATTTCGTGACCGAGGCGGCACACTACCTTGGTGCCGCCGAGAGCAAAAGGCATAACAAGTGACGCCTTTTGCAACGAATTTTAGCTTTCAAAAGCTATCATCACTCGTACAAAGAGGCTGAACCTCCGCCGCGGTGACATCAGTTTGAAAGAAAAAGTCGTGAACAAATACTACGCATGAAACACCTTCGGAAGAGAAATCATCTTCGGAGGTGTTTTTTATGCCGTCTGTTGCCGTCTTTTTCGGGGGCGCGTCCAACGAGAGCGAGATCTCCGTCATCACGGGCATGCTCGCCGTCAATCTCCTGCGCGGAACGCAGTACCGCGTTGTACCCGTCTATCTGCCGCCCTCGGGCGGTATGGCGACGGGAACGTTCCGGGGTGTGGAGGACTTCGCCTCGTCCGCGCGCACAAGGTTCGTACCCGTTGCGCTCGAGGGGCGTTCGATCGTGCGTACGGATAAGCGCAGGAAGGAGGTTGCAAGGGCGGACGTCGCGCTCAACTGCTGTCACGGCGGTATGGGGGAGGACGGCACGCTCGCGGCACTCCTCCGCTGGAACGGCATCCCTTCGGCTTCTCCCGCCGCCGCGCCCTGCGGCGCGTTCATGGATAAAGCCGTCGCCAAGCTGTTTGCCGCAGGGCTGAACATCCCCGTCGCGCCGTCGTTCACGGTGCGCGAGGGGGCGTGGAAGGGGGCGGAAAAGGATGTGCTTGCGCAGGCGGAGGCGTTCGGCTATCCGCTCGTCGTCAAACCTGCGTGCCTCGGGTCGAGCATCGGCGTCGCCGTCGCGCGGGAGGGGGCGGCGCTCAAAGCGGCGCTCGATGCGGCGTTCTCGCTCGACGATAAGGCGGTCGTCGAACGCTATTTTGCCGATAAGCGCGATATCAACTGCGCCGCATACCGCCGCCGCGGGGAGATCGTGCTCTCTCCCTGCGAAGAGGTATTTTCGGGCGGGGACGTGCTGAGTTTCCGTGAAAAATACGAGGCAGGCAGGGGCAGCAGACTTCCCGCCGACCTGCCCGAGGAGGTCGCCGGGTGCATCCGCGGCTATACCCGCGCCCTCTGCGAGGCGTTCGGGATCGTCGGCGTCGTGCGGGCGGATTTCCTCGTCTCGGGCGACGAGGTATATTTCAACGAGCTGAACATGGTTCCAGGCTCGCTCGCGGGGTATCTGTTCGGCGGCTCTCTCGCCGAAGTCAGGCGGTTCTATCTCGCGCTTTTGGAGGAGGCGCTCACTCGTCCGCTCCCCCAAAAGCGCGTCATCCGCACGGGAATTCTCGACGGTCCGCTTTTTTGCGGCTCAAAAAGTTGCAAACGGCGCGGAAATTTTGTATAATAAAACAAAAACCCGCGAGGCAGGACAATGGCAAAGATTCAGATGAAGACGCCCATCGTCGAGATGGACGGCGACGAAATGACCCGCATCCTCTGGAAGGACATCAAGGATATCCTCATCCTTCCCTATATCGATCTGAAAACGGAGTATTACGACCTCGGGCTCGTCAACCGCGACGCGACGGGCGATACCGTTACCGTCGAGAGCGCTCTGGCGACCAAAAAATACGGCGTCGCCGTCAAGTGCGCCACCATCACGCCCAACGTACAGCGCATGAGCGAGTACAACCTGCACGAGATGTGGAAGAGTCCCAACGGCACCATCCGCCGCATCCTCGACGGCACCGTGTTCCGCGCGCCCATCGTCGTCGAAGGCATCCGTTCCTATGTCCCTACCTGGAAAAAGCCCATTGTGCTCGCCCGTCATGCCTACGGCGACGTATATTCCGCCGTCGACGAAAAGGTGGAGTGCGGCAGCAAGGCGTATCTCGTCGTCGAGGATAAGGAGGGCAGAGAGATCTCCCGCCGCCTCGTGCACGACTTCAACGGCACCACGGGCGTGGTGCAGGGCATGCACAACTGCGACGATTCCGTCCGCTCCTTTGCGCACACCTGTTTCAGATACGCGCTTGAAGAGAAGATCCCCATGATCTTTGCCACCAAAGATACCATCTCCAAGGTGTACGACGGGCGGTTCAAGCAGATTTTCGCGGAAGTTTACGAAGAGTATAAAGACGCGTTCGATCGCGCTGGGATTTGGTACCTGTATACCCTCATCGACGACGCCGTCGCGCGCGTCGTGCGCTCGGAGGGCGGACTTCTGTGGGCGTGCAAGAACTACGACGGCGACGTGATGAGCGACATGGTCGCCACCGCGTACGGCTCCCTCGGCATGATGACCTCCGTGCTCGTCTCGCCCGACGGCAAATACGAGTACGAGGCGGCGCACGGCACCGTCACCCGCCACTACTACAAGTATCTCAAGGGGGAGGAGACCTCCACCAACTCCGTAGCGACCATCTTTGCATGGACGGGCGCGCTGAAAAAACGCGGCGAACTGGACGGCATCCCCGAACTTGCCGCATTCGCCGAAAAGCTCGAAAAGGCGACCATCCGCACCATCGAGGAAGGGGAGATGACGGGCGATCTCGTTCCGCTCTTCCACCGCGAAGGCGTCACGCCCAAAAAGCTCAATTCGAAGGATTTCCTGCTCGCCATCGCAGGCAGGCTCTGATCGCAGGCGCGTCGGCGCGCGTACGTAAGATCGGGCTGAAAAAAGCGGTGCGCCTCCCGAACGGGGAGGCGCACCGCTTTCAATATGCGCCGCCGCGGCTTTTCTGCTGCGGCGGCGTACCGTCCGATTCCGCCGCGACCGGGCGGGAGCTCAGTCTTTGCGAAGGAGCGATAAAAAGAGTACGGCGTATCTGAGGAAGTACACAAGCGAAATGAGGAGGGAGGCAACGTAGGTGAGCGCCGCGGCGTTCAGCACCTTGCTTGCGGCAGGTACTTCGTCGGGGGAGAGGATGCCGTCCTCCACGAGCATTTTTTTCGCGCGGTGCGAGGCGTTGAACTCCACGGGCAGCGTCACGAGCATAAAGAGCGTGGAGAGCCCGAACAGCGCGATGCCGATATACACGACCCATCTGCCGTAGGGCATCGGGGAAGTCGTCCAGAGGAGATCGAGGAGCAGTCCGACGATGATGACGGGGAGCGCCAGCCTCGAACCGATGTTCGTTACGGGAACGAGCACGTTGCGGATCTTATAGGGTACATAACCCGAGTGTTTCTGCATCACGTGTCCCACTTCGTGCGCCGCCACCGCCACCGCCGCGACCGAGGTGCTCCCGTACGAACTCATCGAAAGGTTTACCTGTTTTTTGGTGGGGTGGTAGTGGTCGGTGAGCCGCCCGTCCACACGGTTGACCGAAATATCGTTCACGCCGCGCGTCCGCATGAGGCGGGTCGCCGTATCGTAGCCCGTCATGCAGGAACGCGTCGGTACGCGGTCGAACTTTGCATACGTCGAGTTGACGCGCGCGCTCGCCCATGCCGAAAAAGCCAGGCAGGGCAGCAGTATGAGCAAGAAGAGGAGATAGGTATACATTTTTGACCTCGTTCGCGCGTACGACGCACGTTTCTTATATTTATTATACCGCAGTCGGGTCGTTTTGTAACAAAAACCCGATAATTTTCACAAAACAACATGAAAACATTCCAAAAAGCGCCTGCATGCGTAAAAGCGTTGCCTTTTTCTGCAAAAATTGGTATACTCTTGCCATGGATAATAAGGTGTTTACCGATAAAGTTAAAATCACGGTCAAAGCGGGCGACGGGGGGGACGGCATGAACTCCTTCAAGGCGTATAAGGGCAAGCCCGCCTGCGGACCGGACGGCGGCGACGGCGGCGACGGCGGCTCCGTCTATATCGTCGCGGACGAGAACGTGCACGATCTGCTGGCGTTCCGCTATATCTCCAAATATTTCGCGGGAAACGGCGAGCGCGGCGGCACAAACAAGTGCTTCGGCAAGCGCGGCGCGGACGTCGTCATCAAGGTGCCGTGCGGCACGCTCGTACGCGATGCGGAGAGCGGCAAGATCATCTGCGACGTGTACGATCACGGCGAAAAGCTCTGCCTTCTGGAGGGCGGCAGAGGGGGCAAGGGCAACGTTCGCTTTACGACCGCGCGCCGCCATGCGCCAAACTTTGCACAGAAGGGCGCAAAGACCTCCCCGCACGCGATCGTTCTCGAGATGAAGGTCATCGCCGACGTGGGGCTCGTCGGATTCCCCAACGTGGGCAAGAGTACGCTCCTTTCCAGGATCTCCGCGGCGAAGCCCAAGATCGCCGATTACCATTTCACCACGCTTTCGCCCAATCTCGGCGTCGTGCAGTACTACGAAAATTCCTTCGTCGTGGCGGATATCCCCGGGCTCATCGAGGGCGCGGCGCAGGGCGCGGGACTTGGACACGACTTCCTGCGCCATATCGAACGCACGCGCATGATCTGCCATGTGCTGGATATCGCCGGCACGGAGGGCAGAGACCCGCTCGACGATTACGAAAAGATCAACGCGGAACTTGCCGCCTATTCGGAAAAGCTCGCCGAGCTCCCGCAGCTCGTCGTCGCCAACAAGTGCGACTGCGCGGGCGCCGCGGAGAACCTAGCACGGTTTGAAAATGCGTATCCCGCGGCGAAGGTGCTCCCCGTCACCGCGCTCAGCGGCGAGGGCACGAAGGCGCTTCTGGACGCCGTCTGGGCGCTTCTGGAAACGCTCCCGCCTGCCGAAAAGATCCCCTCCGACGAATTCGCGTTCGAGGAGGCGGACAACACGCAGTTCGAGATCTTCAAAGATGAAAACGGCGCGTTCGTCGTCGTGGGCGGACTTGTGGACATGCTTTGCAGGAACGTCGTCCTCAACAATCCCGACTCCATGGCGTATTTCCAGCGCACGCTCAAAAACAGGGGCGTGTTCAAGGCGCTTGAGAAGGCGGGCTGCGCGGCGGGCGATACCGTCGTCGTCGGCGATGTGGAATTTGATTATATCGTATAAACTGTGCAGGAGAAAGATATGACAAGCAAACAGAGAAGTAAATTAAAGTCCATTGCGGCAAACTTATCGCCCGTCACGCAGATCGGCAAGGGCGGTATTACAGAGAACCTTCTGAACACGCTCTCCGAGTCGCTCGAGGCGCGCGAGCTCATCAAGGTGAATATTCTGCAGAACGCGGAGGCGGACGCCGACACGATCGCGCAGAACGTTGCCGAGCTTCTGGGTGCGGAAGTCGTCATCGTTATCGGCAGGAAGGCGGTATTTTACCGCCGCTCTTCGCGGAAGGATATCGAGCACATCGAGCTGTAAAGGTCTTTTGACAAGGAGGGCGAAGTTGTGCTTCAGGAAAAAGCGGAGTCAGATTTTTATGAACATAGTTTGGAACAGCACGCGATTGATGATGCCAGGGATTGTCTGAACGCTCTTGCAGAAGAATTAATAAAAATCGAAGAAATAAGTCGAAAAAAACAAAATATATTTAGTGCGGTCGGGATGCAGACGCAGGAAGTAAAGCACTCTAATTTTATGGCATGGTTGTTTGATCCCAGCAGTCCGCACGAATTGGGGAACGACTTCCTTTGTCGGTTTTTACAAAAATTGAATGCCTATGAGAATCAGTGGAAGGACAAGGGCGTAAGTTCAAATCGTATAATTCTTGAAAAAGAGGGCTTCGGGGTTTGGGATGATTTCAAATCCTTTTTTATTGATCCGAAGTTGAAGGTCATTACAGAGAAGACGATTCTCGGAAATGATCGTCGTATGGATATATACATAGAATCGCGTGCTGCAAAAACAGTACTTGTCATTGAAAACAAGGTGTTTACTTCAACGCACGATGAGCAGTTGCAAGCCTATGAAGATAAATTGAAACATCTTGGCGAGGGATGGCGGAAAATTCTTGTATACCTTACACCAAAGGGGGATATACCGACTGATAACGGAAAATATAATTCCCGTTGGTGCATTATCAGTTATTATTCGATCTTACAGATCATGAAAGAAATGCTTGAAGCGCACAAGATCGCATTCCGGAAAAAAGAATCTGTAAGGGTTAAATTGTTGTTGGAGGATTATATAGACATGGTGAATTCAGAGATTTTGGATAACAATCCGGAATTATATTCGCTGTGCAAAAAAATACGCAAAGATCATGCGAAAGCGCTTGATATTCTCATGCATTACAGCGATAACGTCAATGATGTATACGAATTTTGTACCGAATGGATACGTTCGACGTTTGCCGATCGTCTCGAGATCATGCGGACATCTGAACATCAGTGCATTTTTATCACAAAACCGATCGCTGATTTTTTCCGCAGGAAGGAGTGTAAGATCGTTTTGGAAAACGGGAATTACTCTTTTTTCTGCGCGCTCTCTTCCAAGGACGGACCGATAACAATTCTTGCCGGATTGGAGACGGAGGACGGAACATGGAGCGAAGCGCAAAAGGCTATCGGGCGCGCCGCGCATCCCAACCGTGAGATAAAAGACCGCAAATATCATCGTCTTTTTACTGTGTCTCTTCTGACGGAAGAAGAACGACAGAAAAAAATAGATGAAGTATCTGAAACGCTAGAAACACATCTGATGGAATTCAAAACGAAACTGGAATCGCTGGAATCGCATATGATCAACGCATCTTGATTATTATGTCATATTGCGAATTGTTATGTTTCCGTTTGAAAAATTCCATACAACCTCTTGTATTTTCGGGAAAAATATGGTAAAATAGGTTCGTATGATTCCCGAACGGGTCAAAAGTTTTTTATGGAGGATACAAGATGCAATATTCACGCGAAGTGGAAGAGATGATCTGTGTCGCGAAGGGGCCCAAGCATGACCCTGCTCCCATTCCCGAAGAAGGTAAATGGATCTGCGCGAAACAGATCACGGACATCAGCGGCTTCACGCACGGCGTGGGTTGGTGTGCTCCCCAGCAGGGCGCCTGCAAACTGACGCTCAACGTCAAGGAGGGCGTGATTCAGGAAGCGCTCGTCGAGACGATCGGCTGCTCGGGCATGACGCACTCGGCTGCAATGGCGGCGGAGATCCTGCCCCACAAGACCATTCTCGAGGCGCTCAACACCGACCTTGTCTGCGATGCGATCAATACCGCGATGCGCGAGCTGTTCCTGCAAATCGTGTACGGCAGAACGCAGTCGGCGTTCTCGGACGACGGGCTCACCATCGGCGCAGGACTCGAGGATCTCGGCAAGGGGCTCCGTTCGCAGGTCGGCACCATGTACGGCACGGCGCTCAAGGGCGTGAGATATCTCGAGATGGCGGAGGGCTATGTCACCCGCCTCGCGTTGGATAAGGATAACCAGGTGATCGGCTATGAGTTCGTTTCCCTCGGCAAGATGACCGACTTCATCAAGAAGGGTCTCGAGCCCAACGAGGCATGGACGAAGGCGATGGGTCACTACGGAAGATTTTCCGAAGAGCAGGGTGCGGTGAAGTACATCGACCCCCGCAAAGAGTAAGGAGGTGAGCGGTATGGCTTTGTTCGAAGGTTATGAAAGAAGAATTGACAAGATCAACGGCGTCCTCAAGCAGTACGGCATCAACTCCATCGAAGAGTGCAAAGATATCTGCCTTTCCAAGGGCGTAGACTGCGATAAGCTCGTGCGCGGCACGCAGCCCATCTGCTTCGAGAACGCGGTCTGGGCGTACACCGTCGGCGCGGCGATCGCCATCAAGTCCGGCTGCAAGAAGGCGGCGGACGCGGCGGCAGCCATCGGCATCGGCCTGCAGTCCTTCTGCATTCCCGGTTCGGTCGCGGAAAACCGCAAGGTCGGTCTCGGTCACGGGAACCTCGGCAAGATGCTCCTTTCCGAGGAGACGGACTGCTTCTGCTTCCTTGCGGGGCACGAGTCCTTCGCCGCGGCGGAAGGCGCCATCTCCATTGCGATGAACGCAAACAAGGTTCGTAAAAAGCCGCTTCGCGTTATCCTCAACGGTCTCGGCAAGGACGCGGCGTTCATCATCTCCCGTATCAACGGGTTCACCTATTGCGAGACGGTGTTCGATCCCTATACCGAGACGGTCACGGTCACCAAGGAAGTTCCTTATTCCGAAGGCCCCCGCGCAAAGGTCAAGTGCTACGGCGTGGACAACGTTCCCGAAGGCGTTGCCGTCATGAAGCTCGAGAAGGTCGGCGTCTCCATCACGGGCAACTCCACCAACCCCACGCGTTTCCAGCATCCCGTTGCGGGCACCTATAAGAAGTGGTGCGTCGAGAACGGCGTGCAGTACTTCTCCGTCGCGTCCGGCGGCGGCACGGGCAGAACGCTCCACCCCGACAACATGGCGGCGGGTCCTTCCTCGTACGGCATGACGGATACGATGGGCAGAATGCACTCCGACGCGCAGTTTGCAGGTTCGTCCTCCGTTCCCGCGCACGTCGAGATGATGGGGCTCATCGGCATGGGCAACAACCCCATGGTCGGCGCTACGGTCGCAGTCGCGGTCGCGGTGCAGGAAGGCATGAGCAAATAATCTCATAAAAACGTCGGACGGGCTCCCGTGCATACGGGAGCCCGTCTTTTTTGAGATCATACTATTTCGAAATATATCGAAATAAAAATGTCCCGGATTTATGAATAAAATATGTGAAAACGGTCTTTTTTCCGTAAAAACCAACCGAAACACGGCAGGTGGACCGTCGGAGCGTATATTATTTCGATGAATATCGAATAAAAGAAAGTGCGGGAAAATGCAAAAAAAGCGCCGTCCGGAGGAACGGCGCTTAAATTGTTGCGTTACAGTTTCTCGGCGATCTGCCATGCCTGCCAGATGACGGTGCGCAGGTTCCCGACTTTGTCTGCGTCGCCCACCACATGCACATGTGCGCGCTTTTTCACGAGAGGCGCGGGGGTGTATCCGACGGAGACGATCACGCTGTCTGCGGGGAGGGTCTGTTCGCTCCCGTCCTTTGCGCGGACGACGGCGCCGTCTGCGGTGATTCTGGAAACGGTGCTTTCGAGGTGTACGGGTACCTTGTTTGCCGCGAAGAAGTCGCGCAGGTAAGAGGAGTTGGCGAGGCAGAGCCCGCGGATCGCCATCAGGTCGTTCTTCGCCTCGACGATGACGGGTTTTTTGCCCTTCAGGTACAGGTCGTACGCGATCTCGCAGCCCGTGAGCCCGCCGCCGATGACGACGACGTTTTCGCCGACGGCTTTGCCGTCGAGGTACTCGATCGCCTCCATGCTGCGCTCGATGCCCGGAATGTGCAGTTTGCGCGCTTTTGCACCCGTTGCGATCACGACTTCGTCGGCGTCGAGTTCCGCGAGCGATCTGATCTCGCAGTTATACTCAACATGGACAGGGAGCGCCGCGATCTGACGGCGGTACCATTCGATGAGCGCACGGTCTTTTTCTTTGAAGGAGGGTGCTGCCGCCTCGATGAATACGCCGCCGAGGCGATCCGTCTTTTCGTAGATGGTCACGGTGTGTCCGCGGAGCGCCGCGATCCGTGCGACTTCGATGCCGCCGATCCCGCCGCCCACCACGGCGATCTTTTTGCGTTTTTTTGCGGGGAGGATGTCGTATTTATGCCCCTGCATCGTCTGTGGATTGAGCGCGCAGCGCGCCATGTGTTTGGCGTCGGAAAAGGGTTCGTCGTTTGCCGCGCCCTTGTAATGCGCCATCGCAAAGCAGGCGTTGTGGCAGCAGATGCACGGCTGGATATCCTCTAAGCGATCCTCCATCAGTTTCGTCACCCAGGCGCCGTCCGTAAGGAACTGCCGCGCAACGCCGACGGCGTCGATCTTGCCTTCCCTTACCGCCTCCGCGCCCACGTCAGGCTCCATGCGCCCCGCGCATACGACGGGGATATCCACGAACTTGCGGATGTGCGCCACGTCGTCGAGGTTGCAGTTTTTGGGCATATATGCCGGCGGGTGCGCCCAGTACCACGCGTCGTACGTACCGTTGTCGGCGTTGAGCATATCGTAGCCGGCGTCCTGCAAATACTTTGCGGCGCGCTCGCTCTCGCGCATATCCCGCCCGACTTCATCGTATTCCTCGCCGGGAACGGCGCCCTTGCAGAGCCCCTTCGTCTTGCTGACGACGGAATAGCGCAGCGAGACGGGGTAGTTCTCGCCGCAGGCTTTTTTGATCGCCTCCACGACCTCCACGGCAAAGCGGTAGCGGTTTTCAAAGCTCCCGCCGTATTCGTCCGTCCTGTGGTTGGTATAGGGGAGCGTGAACTGGTCGAGCAGATATCCCTCGTGCACCGCATGCACTTCCACGCCGTCCACGCCCGCCTCCTTGCACAGCCGCGACGTCTCCGCAAAGGCGTATATCATCTTCTGTATCTCTTTTTTGGTGACTGCGCGGCATTTTACGTCCTCTGCCCAGCGGGAAGGAAGCTCGGAAGGGGAGGCGCAGATGTACGAGACGTCGATCACCGGTTTTATGAGCGCCCCCAGCGCCCTGTGTTTCAGAAAGGGGACGAGGGGATTTGTGATGGCGAACGACCGTCCGAATCCCGCGGTGAGCTGTACAAAGAGCTTGGCGCCCGTCTTGTGGATCTCCTGCATGTATGCCTTGAGTTTGCGGAACATCCCCTTGTTTTTGTAGAGCCATCTGCCGCCCATCAGATCGCGCAGGGGCGCGATGCCCGGGATGATGAGCCCGACGTTGTTTTTCGCGCGTTCAAGGAAAAATTCTGCCGCCACTTCGTCGAAGTGGTTGGGCTCCATCCATCCGAAGAGCGACGTCCCGCCCATGGGGCAGAGGACGATCCTGTTTTTGATCTCTACGTCCCTGATCTTCCAAGGAGTAAAGAGCGGTTCATACTTCGCGTTCATAAAACGAACCTCCCTTATCTTCTCCGCCTATTGTAACACCGCTCCGCAGGAAAGTCAATAGGGCGGGAAAAAGTAGGCGTATGTAAATTTTGGCATGTGCGCATGCGCGGCAAAAGGCACGTTAATTTAACTTTTTTCTAAAACATTTAATTCCATCATATATTTATTCGAAAAAAAGATGGATAAAATCGAAAAAAATAGCGAATTTTATCGTTTTTATGCTTGCTTTTTCTAAAAAAAAGTAGTATACTCATATCAGTCAGCAGGAAGTGAGCCTGCTGCCCCGCAAAAGCCGTTAAGGCGTGCGGCGGATCAAATCGCTCATATCTTCATTCCCCCAATATAGTTTTGGCAAAAAGGCGGTGTTTGCATCGTCTTTTTGTCGTTTTTATCGGAGATGGGCGGGACGCGGCGGTCTGCCGCGCCCCGTTTTGCATGCAGCGGGGATCGTTCCGGCAAAGCCCGCCGCTTTGCATCGGGAAACGGCGGGCTTTGCCGGCCGCGCAGCCGAACGTTCATACGGCTTTTCGGAGCGTGCCTCTGTACGGTGCGGTGCGGGAGGGGGGCGTGCGCAGCCCGCGCAAAAAAACATGCGGAAACCGCCTGCGAAGGGGGCTTTTTTTGTTGCCTTTTGCGCTGCGGTATGGTATGATAACGTGACTTTTTTCGGAGTGATCGTATATGGTATCGCTGCTGCTTGCCGTCATCTATCTGGCATTTATCTCGCTGGGGCTTCCCGATTCCCTTCTCGGATCCGCGTGGCCCGTCATGCACATCGATCTTGGCGCGCCGCTCTCCGCGATGGGGGCAGTCACCATGATCATTTCCGCGGGGACGGTCGTCTCCAGTCTTGCCTCCGATTTCCTCACCCGAAAGCTGGGTACGGGGGTAGTCACCGTGGTCAGCGTGCTCTTTACGGCGGGCGCCATGATCGGCTTTTCTTTTGCGAACGCCTTCTGGATTTTGTGCGTGCTTGCCGTGCCGTACGGCCTGGGCGCGGGCGGCGTGGACGCTGCGCTCAACAACTACGTTGCGCTGCACTATAAGTCGCGCCACATGAGCTGGCTGCACTGTTTCTGGGGCGTCGGCACGATCGTCAGTCCGTTTATCATGAGCGCATGCCTCACGGGAACGCAGGGCTGGCCGGGCGGATACCGCATCGTGTCCTATATCCAGTTTGCCCTCGTCGCCGTTCTCTTTCTGAGCCTGCCTCTCTGGAAAAAGCGCCCCGGGGCGGAACTTTCCGCCAAACCGCTCACGCTCCCGCAGACGCTCAGGCTCAGGGGCGTCGCGTTCATGCTGATCGGCTTTTTCGCATACAGCGCCGTCGAGGCGACCGCCATGAACTGGGCGAGCAGCTATCTCACGGAGTTCCGCGGCGTCAGCGCGGAACGTGCCGCCATGTTCGGGTCGCTCTTCTTTATCGGTATCACGGCGGGGCGCCTTCTGAGCGGGTTCGTCTCCGAAAGACTGGGCGACAGAACGCTCATCCGCATCGGCATCGGCGTCATCGTCGCGGGGATCGTTCTTATCGCGCTCCCCGTCCGGACGGACGTCTGCGCTCTGGCGGGGTTCGTCGTCGTCGGATTCGGGTGCGCGCCCGTCTATCCCTCCATCATCCACGCCACGCCCTTCAATTTCGGCGCCGAAAATTCGCAGGCGGTCATCGGTGTGGAGATGGCGAGCGCTTACGTCGGGACGACCTTCATGCCGCCGCTGTTCGGGCTCATCGCGCAATATATCGATATCGGTTATCTGCCGCTCTTCCTTGCGATCTTCCTCGTGCTGCTTTTCTGCATGACGGAACTTCTCAACCGCACGGTGAAACCCTCCGCGCCGACGAAACAGGAATAAAATAAAAAAGCACTCCGCCGTGAGCAGGAGCGCTTTTTTATTTTTGCAGATCAGTCTATCTCAAAGAGGACGGTGACCTCGTCGGAGAGCACGATGTCCTCCGGTTCGAGTTCGGCGCTGTCCATGCGCAGCACGGCTGCGCGTGCGACGGGCATACCATGTCCGCCGTTCTCTGCCGTCAGCATGTTCCCGAGCTTCACGCCTGCCGCCTTTGCGATCGCTTTCGCGCGGCGTTTCGCATCCTTCACGGCAAGTGCGAGCAGCTCGCCGCGCAGCGCGTCTTCGTCTTTGCGCGTGTATTCCGTGGCGATCTCCGGCGCGGCGCCGCAGGCGGCGAGCAGGGTGAGCGCCCTGCCAAGGGCGGCGGGAGCCGTGCCGAGCTCCGCCCTGATGCGGCGCACGGCGGAATACCCCGCAAATTTCCTCGTCCGCACGCCGTTTTCATCGGCGATCGTCTCGTAGTACGGTTCGGTGCGCAGCGAGAGGGCGCGCACGTCCTTTCCGGCGGCGCCCGCTTCCGCAAGTGCGGCGACCGCCGCCGCAGATGCCTTTTCCGCGGCGTCCACCGCGGCTGCAAAGTCCGGCTCCGTACGCCCGATCGTGAGCGTCAGCCGCACCGTATCGGGTTTTACGCGCAGTTCTCCGCGCCCCGTTACTCTGATCGTTCTTTCTTCAGCCATATCTATTTCTCCTTTTCAACAGATTTTTTGTATTCCATGGGGACGTATCTCATGCCGTCCTTGCAAATCTCCCCGTCCGTCGCCGAAAAACCCAGTTTTTTGTAGGCGGGAACGCCGGAAGGGGAGGCGTTCACGGTCACTGTGTCCGCGCCCGCGTTGGCGAGGTACCAGCGCATGAGTCTGCCGCCGTATCCGCGCCGCTGTTCTCCGTTTTTCGTAAAGAACGCCGCGATGTGCGTGCCGTCCCGGCGGGCGACCATCGCGCCCTTGATCATGCCGCCCGCGAACACGCCGTACCATTCGTAGCCGTCCGAGAGGGGAAGGTCGTACAGGAATCGGCGGAAGTTTTCTGCGCCCTCTGCCTCGAACATGGGTGCCACAAAACGCGTGAAGCTCTCCCAGATGAGCGCCTGTGCGGCGGGGATCTCTCCCTGCGCGAGGCGGCGGACGCGGATGCGCCGCATGCGCACGGCATGCCCGCACAAGATGGCGGCGAGCACAAGGAGGAGCACGCCCGCGGCGATCAGCGCCGCATAGCCACCCAGCGCGCGTGAGGCGAAGTAGCCCGCGGTCACGCCGCCGATGAACGCGAGGATGACGGCGAAGTACTTGCCCGCCGTCCTGATCGCACCCTTCTGTTTTTCGACCACGCCGTGAAAGACGTGTTCTGTCGCCGAACGCAGGTTGCCCGTGCAGAAAGCCGTCGCAAAGGGCTTGCCCTCCAGCCTGCGGAAGTTATCGAACTGTACCGCGGCGGCAAAGGAGACGAGCGCGTTCACGAGCATATCCGGTACGTCCGCGGGCAGGAATCCGACGACGATGAGCACGGCGATCTCCGCGGCGAGTACGAATCCGTGTCCGCGGAAATCTCCGCGCGTCTTTTTGCCGAGGCGGAGCAGCAGCTCGCTCAGAAAGACCCCCGCAAAAAAGAAGAGGATGGGCACGAGGTATCTCAGCGCCCGCAGCCCGTCGCCGCCAGCGAGCCCGATGGCGAGCAGGATCATGTTGCCCGTCTGCGCGTTGGCGAACACGCCGCCCCGCGTCACGAAGGTGTATGCGTCGAGGAATCCGCCTGCCAGGCAGAGCATGAGACCGATCTCCAGCCATTCGTATACGGGAAACGCCGCAAATTTTTTTCGAAGATACCGCATGCCTCCATTGTACCTTCTCCGCGGCGCAAAGTCAACGTTTTTTTGAAGGAAGCGGCGGACGCTATACATTATATATAATACAGGTATATCTTGTGGCGGAAAGGGGAACAAATACAAAATAGCGGAAGACGGACGCAAAACCGCAAAATAACCCAAAAAAAACGGTAATTTTCGCAAAAAATATCGTTCAAACGTTTGACTTCGCTTGAAAAAGATGGTATAGTATACAGGCTGTGTCAAAGCGGCATGTCTTTTGCTGCGCACACGAGCGTATTGGGTTGAGGCGGGAAGTTACTGAAAAATCGAGGCGAGAAAGCCCCTCGGCAGATAATTTCCGCTGACAAATGTGGGAGCCCGACTCCTGCGACTAACCGAGGCTTTTGCGAGAAAACACCGCAAAACGACGCGTGTTTTTTTGATAGATGACCTCGATACGCACGGGTGCGTTGACGCGCAAATTCACAGTTAGTATAAAAAGGAAGGAGTAAGCAATGGCAAGTCAGAAAATCAGGATCAAACTTTCGGCATACGATCACGAGCTCGTCGATCAGGCTGCAAGCCGCATCGTGGAGACGATGCAGAAGGGCGGGGCAAAGATCTCCGGTCCCATCCCGCTTCCCACGGAGAGAGAGGTCGTCACCATTTTGAGGAGCCCCCACAAAGATAAGGACTCCCGCGAGCAGTTCGAGCTTCGCACCTATAAGCGCATCATCGATATCTATTCCCCCAACGCGAAACTGCTCGATTCCATCCACCTGCCCGCAGGCGTGGATATCAAGGTAAAACTGTAACACCGGATACTTAAGCTGAAGCTGGTATCGGAAAAATAAAAAAAGGAGTGAACTTTACGATGGGTAAAGCAATCATCGGTCGCAAAGTGGGCATGACCCAGATCTTTGCGGAGGACGGGAAGGTCATCCCCGTCACGGTCATCGAGGCCGGTCCCTGCCCCGTGGTGCAGGTCAAGACGGTCGAGTCCGACGGCTACGTCGCGCTCAAGCTCGGCTTCCTCGATGCGAAGGAGAAGGCAATGAACAAGCCCGACCTCGGGCAGTTCAAGAAGGCGGGCGTCAAGCCCTGCAAGGTGCTCAAAGAGGTGCGCCTCGACAGCGTCGAAGGTTACAAGGTCGGCGACGAGGTGAAGGCGGACGTCTTCGCCGCGGGCGACAAGGTCGATGCGAGCGGCGTCACCAAGGGTCACGGTTACACGGGCGTCATCAAGCGCTGGAACCAGCACCGCCTCAAAGAGACGCACGGCGTCGGCCCTGTCCACAGAGAGCCCGGCTCCATGGGTGCGAACAGCTCCCCCTCGCGCGTCTTCAAGCACAAGAAACTCGCAGGTCAGTACGGCGTCGAGAACGTCACCATCCAGAATCTCGAAGTGGTGCGCGTGGACGCACAGAGAAACGCCATCCTCGTCAAGGGTGCGATCCCCGGAGCGAAGGGCAGCGTCGTTACGCTGAAGACGAGCGTCAAGGCATAAGGAGAACGATCATGGCAAACGTGAAAGTATACAACATGAAGGGAGAGGCGGTCGGCGATCTCGAGCTTTCCGACAAGGTTTTCGGCGCCGAATACAACGAGCCCCTCATCCACCAGGCGGTCGTCACCTATCTTTGCAATCAGCGCCAGGGGACGAAATCCACCCTCACCCGCACGGAAGTGCGCGGCGGCGGAGCAAAGCCCTGGAGACAGAAGGGCACGGGCCGTGCGCGCCAGGGTTCCATCCGCGCACCCCAGTGGACGAAGGGCGGCGTGGTGTTCGCACCCAAGAGCCGCGACTTCTCCAAGAAAATGAACGTTAGCGCAAAGCGCGGGGCGCTCGTCTCCGCACTTTCCAAGAAGGTCGCAGACGGGGAGCTGTTCGTCGTGGACGAACTCAAGGTCTCCGCACCCAAGACCAAGGAGATGGAAGCCTTCCGCAAGGCAATGAAGCTGGATAAGCGTACGGTCGTCGTCATGGACGAAAACGATCAGGACGTCATCCTCGCGGCGCGCAATCTTCCCACGCTCTCCACGATCTCCGTTTCCGAGATCAGCACTTATGAGATCGTTGCGAACGCAGTCGTCGTGCTTACGAAGGGCTCCGTGAAGAAACTCGAGGAGGTATACGCATAATGACGCCCGAGGATATCATCATCAAGCCCGTCCTGACCGAGAAGGGGTACGACGGGATCGCGGACAAGCGCTACACGTTCACCGTCGCAAAGTCCGCCAACAAGACGCAGATCAAGATCGCCGTCGAAAAGATGTTCGGCGTCCGCGTCAAGAGCGTGAACACCGTCACCTGCCCCGGCAAGCTCAAGAGAATGGGCAGATACGAGGGCTACACGCCCACCACGAAGAAGGCGATCGTCACTCTTCACGAGGACAGCAAAGCCATCGAGTACTTCAACTCGTTATCGTAAATAAGCGGAGGATAGGAACATGGCAGTCAAGAGATATAAACCCACCTCTCCCGCCCGCCGTCTGATGACGGTTCCCGCTTACGGCGAGATCTCCAAGCAGAAGCCCGAGCGTTCGCTTCTCGAAGATCAGCGCAAGTCGGGCGGCAGAAACAATGCGGGCAAGATTACCGTCCGTCACATCGGCGGCGGCAACAAGAGAAAATACCGCATCATCGACTACAAGCGCAATAAAGACGGCGTTCCCGCAACGGTCAAGAGCATCCAGTACGATCCCAACCGCAGCGCATACATCGCGCTCCTTGCGTACGCAGACGGCGAAAAGCGCTATATCCTCGCTCCCGTCGGTCTGAACGTCGGCGACAAGGTCGTCTCCGGCGCAGGCGCAGACATCAAGGTCGGCAACACGCTGCCCCTCACGGATATCCCCGTCGGTACGGTCATCCACAACATCGAGATGAAGCCCGGCCGCGGCGGTCAGATCGCGAGAGGCGCAGGCGCCGCAGCGCAGCTCATGGCGCGCGAGGGCGACTATGCGACCATCAAGATGCCTTCGGGCGAGATGCGTCTCATCCCCGCGGTGTGCCGCGCGACCATCGGTCAGGTCGGCAACCTCGAGCACGAGATCATCCGCGTCGGCAAGGCGGGCAAGACCCGTCACCTCGGCACCCGTCCCACCGTCCGCGGTTCGGTCATGAACCCCAACGATCACCCTCACGGCGGTGGTGAAGGCAAGTCGCCTGTCGGTCATGCCGGTCCCGAGACTCCTTGGGGCAAGCCGGCGCTCGGTTACAAGACGAGAAAGAAGAAGAACCCGACGAGCAAGTTCATCCTGAAGAGGATCAATTAAGGGAGGATATCATGTCGAGAAGCGTTAAGAAAGGGCCTTACGTCGAAGCGAAGCTGCTGGCTCGCATCGAGGCGATGAACGAGGCAAACGAGAAGAAAGTCCTTAAGACTTGGTCGAGAGCATCGACGATCTTCCCCCAGATGGTCGGACACACGATCGCCGTTTACGACGGGCGCAAGCACGTTCCCGTATACGTAACGGAGGACATGGTGGGCTGCAAGCTCGGCGAGTTCGCTCCCACGAGAACGTTCAAGGGGCACACGGCAAAGACGAGTGCGCCCGGGAAAAAGTAAGGAGATAGCTTATGGCGACGAATATGAAGAAGAAGACGGCACGCGTGGAAGAGCGCAGAGAGACGCGCCCCTACGCCGTCGCAAAATACGTCCGCATCTCCCCCTACAAGGTACGCACGGTGCTCGATCTCATCCGCGGCAAGTCCGTGAGAGAGGCGCAGGCGATCCTCGAACACAGCGTCAACGGCGGCGCGGCGCCCACCAAAAAGGTGCTCATGAGCGCGGTTGCGAACGCAGAGCATAACCAGGGCATGGACAGAGGCGATCTGTATGTGGCGGAGTGCTTCGCAAACGGCGGCACGATGCTCAAGAGAATGCAGCCCGTCTCCAAGGGCAGAGGTCACGCGATCCTCAAGAGAACGAGCCACATCACGGTGATTCTGGACGTGAAGAAAGCGGAGGGAGAAATCTAACATGGGTCAGAAAGTCAATCCTCACGGTTTGAGAGTAGGCGTCATCAAGGGCTGGGATACGCAGTGGTACGCCGATAAGAAGGAGTTCGCGGCATATCTCAAAGAAGATCACACCATCCGCACCTTTCTGAAGAAGAAGTACTATGCGGCGGCCGTTTCGCGCATCCTCATCGAGCGCGCGGCGGGCAGGATCGTCGTTACCGTTTACACGGGCCGTCCCGGCGTGCTCATCGGCAAAGCCGGCTCGGAGATCGAAGTCATCAAAAAAGACCTTGCCAAGCTCACGAAGGGCAAGCAGGTCTCCATCAACATCACCGAGGTCCGCAAGCCCGACGCAGACGCACAGCTCGTCGCGGAGAGCGTTGCGGCGCAGCTTGAAAAGCGTATGGCGTTCCGCCGCGCGATCAAGCAGGCGATCGGCAGGACGATGCGCGCAGGCGTCAAGGGCGTCAAGATGCAGGTCAGCGGCCGTCTCGACGGACGCGAGATCGCGGGCTGCGAGCACTATCACGAGGGCAGCATTCCCCTCCAGACGCTCCGCGCAGACATCGACTACGGCTTTGCAGAGGCGCACACGACGTTCGGCATGATCGGCGTCAAGTGCTGGATCTACAAGGGCGAAGTCCTCAAAGCCGCAAAGAAGGCGGAAGGAGGCAAATAATGTTAATCCCCAAGAGAGTCAAGAGAAGAAAGCAGCACCGCCCCAACATGAAGGGCAGCGCGCAGAAGGGGAACTTCATCGCATACGGCGAGTACGGCCTCGTCGCCGAAGAAGCCGGCTGGATCAAATCCAACCAGATCGAGGCAGCCCGTATCGCAATGACCCGTTTCATCAAGCGCGGCGGTAAGGTGTGGATCGATATCTTCCCCCACAAGCCCATCACGCGCCATCCCGCGGAAGCCCGTATGGGTTCCGGTAAGGGCGGCGTCGAGTTCTGGGTCGCCGCGGTCAAACCGGGCAGGGTGATGTTCGAAATGGCGGGCGTGAGCGAGGACGTGGCGCGCGAGGCAATGCGCCTTGCGGCACATAAGCTCCCCGTCAAGTGCAAGTTTATCAAGAAAGAGGCGGAAGTTCCCGCCGAAAATACCCAGGAAGGCGGTGAAGGCTGATGAAAGGGAATGAGTTCAAGAACATGACCGACGTCGAGCTCACGAAAAAGCTCCAGGAACTTAAGAGCGAGCTTTTCAACCTCCGCTTCCGTCACGCTTCGGGACAGCTTGAAAACCCCGTCTCGATCAGAACGTGCAAGCGGGATATCGCGCGCGTGAACACGGAGCTCCGTGCACGCCAGGCGAAGTGAGGAGGACAGTATGGAAAGAAATCTGAGAAAGGAAATCGTGGGCGTCGTCGTCTCCGACAAGATGGATAAGACGGTCGTCGTCGCAGTCAGCGAGAAGCGCCCGCACCCCCTCTACAAGAAAACGATCACCTATACCCGCCGTTTCAAGGCGCACGACGAAGCAAACGAATGCGGCGTCGGCGACAAGGTACGCATCGTCGAGACGCGCAAGCTCAGCAAGGATAAGAACTGGCGCGTCGCCGAGATCGTCGAGAAGGCGAAGTAAGCGGGAGGAAAAGAGAAATGATACAACCTCAGACCAGATTGAAAGCAGCGGATAACTCGGGCGCGAAAGAGCTCATGTGCATCCGTGTGCTCGGCGGCTCCTTCAGAAGGAGCGGCAATATCGGCGACGTCATCGTCGCGTCCGTCAAAACGGCTACCCCCGGCGGCGCCGTCAAGAAGGGCGACGTCGTAAAGGCGGTCATCGTGCGCAGCGCGAAGGGTATCCGCCGCGCGGACGGTACCTACATCCGTTTCGACGACAACGCCGCCGTCATCATCGACAGCCAGAAACAACCCAAGGGGACCCGTATCTTTGGCCCCATCGCGAGAGAACTGAGAGAGAAGGATTACATGCGTATCATCTCCCTCGCTCCCGAGGTTCTGTAAGGAGGCGCTCCCATGAAGGTTAAAGTCAACGATAACGTGCTCGTCATCACGGGTAAATACAAGGGCAAGCAGGGCAAGGTTCTGAAGACTTATCCCGACGATCACCGCGTCATCGTCGAGGGCGTGAACATCGTGCACAAGCACGAGAAGGCGCGCCGCGCGAACGACACGAGCAAGATCGTCACGGAGGAGGCGCCCATCGACGTTTCCAACGTCGAAGTCGTCTGCGACAAGTGCGGCAAGGCTACCCGCGTCGCGCACACCGTCATCGACGGCAAGAAGGTCCGCATCTGCAAAAAATGCGGCGCTTCGCTCGACAAGGCGTACGTCAAGAAGGTCAAAGCTCAGCAGGCAGCGGAGGAAGAAGCTCCCAAGAAACGCACCAGAAAGCGCAGCAAGAAGGCGGAGGAAGCCGCTCCCGAGACTGCGCCCGAAGGCAGCAAGGAATGAGGGCGGAGGATTAGGTCATGGCAGAGAAAAAGACGGCAGCCAAGGCTGCGGCAAAAACGAATACGGTTCCCGCGGAACCGAGCAGAGTTAAAGTGCTCTACGATACCGAAGTCGTCCCGTACCTCATGAAGAAGTTCGGTTACAAGTCGGTGATGCAGGTCCCTCGCATCGAGAAGATCGTCATCAACACCGGTCTTGGCGACATCAAGGACAACCAGAAGTCCATGCAGATCACGGAGAACGAGCTCAAGCTCATCACCGGTCAGAAGCCCATCTACCGCAAGGCAACCAAGTCGGTCGCTAACTTCAAGGTCAGAGAGGGCATGAACATCGGTCTCAAAGTGACGCTCCGCGGCAGAAGGATGTACGACTTCTACGATAAGCTCGTCTCCATCGCGCTGCCCCGCGTACGCGACTTCCGCGGCGTTTCCGATAAGGCGTTCGACGGCAGAGGCAACTACGCGCTCGGGCTCAAGGAGCAGCTCATCTTCCCCGAGATCACTTACGATCAGGTCGAGAAGATCCGCGGCATGGATGTGTGCATCGTAACGACGGCACAGACGGACGAAGAGGCAAGAGAGCTTCTGAAAGCGCTCGGCATGCCCTTCAAGAAGTAAGGAGAAGCAGACATGGCAAAGAAGTCAATGATCAACAAACAGCAAAGGGAGCCCAAGTTCTCGACGAGAGCGTACACGCGCTGCTCGATCTGCGGGCGTCCGCACGCGGTCCTGCGTAAATACGGGATCTGCCGTATCTGCTTCCGCGAACTCGCATACAAGGGGCAGATCCCCGGCGTGAAGAAATCGAGCTGGTAAGGAGGCAGAACATGACGGATCCTATCGCAGATATGCTCACCAGAATCAGAAACGCGCTCACGGTCAGAAAGGAGACGGTGGAAGTTCCCGCCTCCAACATGAAGCGGGAGATCGCCCGCATCCTCCTCGAGGAGGGTTATGTAAAGGACGTGAAGGAGGTCGAGGACGGCTACAACGGCAAGCTCGTGCTCACCTTGAAGTACACGGAAGACGGCAAGTCCGTGATCGGCGGACTCAAGCGCGTCTCCAAGCCCGGTCTGCGCACCTACAGCGGCGCTGCAAACATGCCCAAAGTGCTGGGCGGTTTCGGCATCGCGATCGTGTCGACGAACAAGGGCATCATGACGGATAAGCAGGCGAAGGCAGCCAACGTCGGCGGCGAAGTGCTCTGCTACGTCTACTAAGGAGGGAATCATGTCGAGAATCGGTAAACTGACAATCGCAATTCCCGCAGGCGTGACCGTGGAGTTCAAAGACTCCGTCGTCACCGTAAAGGGTGCTAAGGGCACGCTCACGCAGAAGATCACGGGCGCGATCGACGTGACGACCGAGAACGGTCACGTGCACGTCATCGCCAAAGACGATACGCAGCAGACCAACGCGCTCCACGGTTTGTACCGCGCGCTGATCGCCAACATGGTCAAGGGCGTCTCCGAGGGCTATTCCAAGGGGCTCGAGGTCAAGGGCGTCGGCTGGAGGGCGGCGATGCAGGGCAACAAGCTCGTGCTCAACGTCGGGTTCTCCCATCCCGTCGAGGTCGTTCAGCCCGAGGGCATCAAGATCGAATGCCCTTCGCAGACCGAGATCACCGTTTCGGGCATCGATAAGGTGCTCGTCGGTCAGGTCGCGGCGGATCTCAGAGCGATCCGCGTACCCGAGCCTTACCACGGCTACGGCATCCGCTACAAGGGCGAGCACGTCGAGCACAAGGAAGGCAAGACTTCCGGTAAGGGCAAGAAGTAAAGGAGCGCGAAATGATTACGAAAATTGATAAGAACGCGGTTCGTCAGCGTCGTCACGCTCGCGTCCGCAAGCAGGTTTCGGGAACGGCAGAGATGCCCCGCCTGAACGTGTACAGAAGCCTCAATCACATCTACGTGCAGGTCATCGACGATGTGAAGGGCGTCACCATCGCATCCGCTTCCACCATGGAGAAGGGCATCCGCGAGCAGCTCGCGGGCAAGACCAAGACGGAAGCCGCCAAGCTCGTCGGGCTCACCGCGGGCGAGCGCGCCAAGGAAAAGGGCATCGAGACGGTCGTGTTCGACCGCGGCGGTTACCTCTATACGGGGCGTGTGAAGGCAGTTGCAGACGGCGCGCGCGAAGCCGGACTGAATTTCTGAGGAGGAGCAGATAAATGGCAAGAGAAAACAGAGCTCCGAGAAGACAGGAAGAAAACGACGGTCTCATCAAAAAGACCATCGAGATCAACCGCGTCAGCAAGACGGTGAAGGGCGGCAAGAACATGCGGTTCGCGGCGCTCGTCGTCGTCGGCGACGGCAACGGCAAAGTCGGCTACGGTCAGGGCAAGTCCAAGGAAGTGCCCGAGGCGATCGAAAAGGCGACGCAGGCAGCCAAGAAGAACATGATCAACGTTCCCATCGTGGATACGACGATCCCTCACGAGACGATCGGTAAGTTCGGCAAGGGCGCGGTGCTCATGCTTCCCGCCGAAGCCGGTACCGGCGTTATCGCGGGCGGTCCCGTCCGTGCGGTCATGGAAGCTGCCGGCATCAAGAATATCAGAACCAAGTCTCACGGTACGCAGAATGCGGGCAACTGCATCAAAGCGACCATCGCAGGCCTTTCCTCCCTGAAGACGGTGGAAGAGGTCGCGGCGCTCCGCGGCAAGTCCGTGGAAGAGATCGTGGGCTAAGGAGGCAGGGCATGGTCAAAGTTACGCTTGTAAAGAGCACGATCGGCGAGATCGAGTCCGTAAAGGCTACGGTCGCCGCGCTGGGACTCAAAAAAGTCCGCTCGGAAAAGACGTTCGAAGATACGCCCGCGCTCCAGGGTCAGCTCAAGAAAGTCGCGCACCTTGTGAAAGTCGAGACGGTATAAGGAGTCAAACATGAGAATCGATACAATCGCTCCCGCAGAGGGGGCAAGAACATCGGAAAAGCGTCTCGGCCGCGGCATCGGTTCCGGGCTCGGCAAGACGAGCGGCAAGGGCCACAAGGGTCAGTGGGCGCGCTCGGGCGGCGGCGTCCGTCCCGGGTTCGAAGGCGGTCAGATGCCTCTCGCACGCCGCATCCCCAAGCGCGGGTTCAACAACCGCTTCCGCAAGGAGTATGTCATCGTCAATCTTTCCGCGCTCGCGGATCTGCCCGCAGGCACGGTTGTCGATTATGGCTTTGTGCTTGAAAACGGCCTTGCAAAGGACGTCAAGAACAACGTCGGGCTCAAGGTCCTCGGAAACGGCGAACTCAATTCCGCGATCACGGTGCGCGCGGCGAAATTCTCCGCAAGCGCCAAAGAGGGGATCGAGAAGGCGGGCGGTACGGCTGAGACCGTATAACCTTCGCCTTTTCGGCGGCTGCGATCGCGGCAAACTTCGGAAAGGAGCGAAGCATGATTGAAACTTTGAAAAACGCCTTCCGGAACAAGGACATCAGAAAGAAGATCATCATCACCCTTCTTCTGCTGCTCCTGTTCCGCGTCGGATGCTATATTCCCATTCCCGGTCTCACGAGAGACACCTTCTTCGATGCGGTCAGCGGGAACGACTTCCTGACGCTCATGAGCGGCATCACGGGAAGCGCGCTTGCGAACGGTACGCTGTTTGCGCTCGGTATCGGACCGTACATCAACGCGTCCATTATCATGCAGCTTCTCACGGTCGGCATCCCCGCCCTCGAGCGGCTCTCCAAGCAGGGCGAAGAGGGCAGGAAAAAGATCACCAACATCACGCGCCTCGTCACCATCGTGCTCGCGGTCATTCAGTCTGTCGGCATCATCGTCATGTTCGGGCAGACGCAGGATGCCATCAACACCGCATATTTCTTTGATTCCATGTGGGTCGCCGGCATCTTCATGACGATCGTTTACACGGCGGGCGCATGCCTTGTCATGTGGATCGGCGAGCGCATCACCGAATACGGCGTGGGCAACGGCATCTCGATGATCATCTTCATCGGTATCCTCTCCACGGCGGGAACGAGCATCGTCAATAAGTTCATCGAAGTCGGTCAGGGTCAGGTCGAAGAGCTCTGGAACATCGCGCTCTTCGTATTCCTCGTCCTTGTTATCTTCTTCCTTATCGTGTTCGTCGACCTTGCCGAGCGCCGCATCCCGGTGCAGTACGCAAAGCAGGTGCGCGGCACCAAGATGTACGGCGGTCAGTCCTCCGTCATCCCCATGAAGATCACGGGCAGCGGCGTCATGCCACTCATCTTCGCGTACGCCATCGTATCCTTCCCGTCCATGATCATGAGCCTTGTGCCCAACTGGTCCGACGAGCTCGATTGGTGGAATCAGAATTTCGCGAACGGTACGGTGTGGTATATCATCGTCCTGTGCATTCTCATCTTCGTCTTTGCGTTCTTCTACGCACAGATCCAGTTCAATCCCGAAGACGTCTCGCGCAGCATCCAGCAGAACGGCGGCTTCATCCAGGGCATCCGTCCCGGGAAACCCACTGCGGAATACCTCTCGCGCATCAACAAGCGCATCACGCTGTTCGGCGCCATCTTCCTCACTCTCGTCGCGTTCGTTCCTTCGATCGCGTTCTCGTGGGCAGGGCAGGATCTCGTCAACGTCTTCTCTACAACGGGTATCCTCATCGTCGTATCCGTCGCGCTCGAGTTCGATAAGCAGCTCCAGTCGCAGATCATGATGAAGAACTACAAAGGTTTCTTAAAATAATTTCCGATAAAGGAGGGTCACGGCATGAATCTCATTCTACTCGGCGCGCCCGGCGCAGGCAAGGGCACGCAGGCGACCAAGATCGCGGAGCGCTACGGCCTCACGCACATCTCCACGGGAGATATCTTCCGCGCCAACATCAAGAACGGTACCAAGATCGGACTGCTTGCCAAGTCGTATATCGACAAGGGCGAGCTCGTCCCCGACGAAGTCACCTGCGAGATCGTGCGTGACCGCCTCACCTGGGACGACTGCAAGAACGGGTACCTTCTGGACGGGTTCCCCCGCAACCTCTTCCAGGCAGAGGAACTCAACAAGTTTGCGCACATCGACGGCGTCGTCAACATCAACATCGACTTCAAGCTGCTCATGGATCGTCTCTGCGGCAGAAGAGTGTGCAAGGAGTGCGGCGAGAGCTATCACCTCAGCACGCTGAACGGCAAAACGACCTGCGCACGCTGCGGCGGCGAGCTCTATCAGAGAAAAGACGACAATCCCGAGACGGTCGGCAGCCGCCTCAAGGTCTATGAAGAGCAGACGGCTCCGCTCATCGACTACTATACCAAGAAGGGGATCATCCTCAACGTAACGGGCACGGAAGCTCCCGCGGAAGTGCTCTTCGAGCAGGTCAAAGTCCTTCTGGACGACCTTGCGAAAAAGGCATGATCGCCGCCAAGACGGAAGAAGAGATCGAGCTCCTCCGCGAACCGTGCAGGATCGTGAAGGAGTGTCTCGATTTCGTCGGTGCGAACATCCGTGCCGGCATGACGACCAAGGAGGTGGACGACCTCGTCTACCGCTTCATCAAGGCTGAGGGCGCCGAGCCGAGTTGCCTCGGTTACTGCGGGTATCCCGCGTCGGCGTGCGTCTCCGTCAATGAAGTCGTCGTACACGGCATTCCCGACGACAGAGTGATCCTCACGGGCGATATCGTCAGCGTCGATCTGTGCGCCTATAAAAACGGGTTCCACGGCGACGGCGCGCGCACCTTCTGCATCGGAGAGGTGAGCGCGGAAAAGCAAAAACTTGTCCGTGTGACCAAAGAGTGTTTCTTCAAGGGGATCGAGGGTCTGAAAGCGGGGACTCCGCTCTACGACATCGGTTTCAAAGTGCAGAAATATGCAGAGGAAAACGGGTTCTCCGTGATCCGCTCGTATACGGGACACGGGATCGGCCGCGAGATGCACGAAGATCCCGCCGTGCCCAATTACGGCAGAAAGGGAACGGGCCCCAGGCTCCCCGCAAACGCGGTCATCTGCGTCGAACCCATGATCGCCGCCGGCGGCTGGCGCGTACAGGTGCTGGACGACGGCTGGACGGCGGTCACGCTCGATAAGCGACCCGCGGCACATTACGAGAACACGATAGTCATCCGCGAAAACGGCGTGGAAATTCTCACCCTGTAAGGGAAAGGTAGGAGTTATGTCCAAAGACGACGTCATCGAGACGGAGGGGAAGGTCATCGAAGCCCTCCCCAACGCAACGTTCAAAGTCAGGCTGTCCAACGGGCACGTCATCACGGCGTACATCTCGGGAAAGCTGAGAATGAATTACATCCGCATCATCGAAGGGGACAACGTCAAGCTGGAGATGAGCCCTTACGATCTGACGAAGGGGCGGATCACCTGGCGAAGCAAGTCGTAACCTTTTGCACCGCATTTTCTTCGCGATCCGTTGTCGTGCTTACGCATCCCCCGGTCACGTACGTTTATGTACGCTCCCTGCGGGATTTGCGCGCACTTCTCGGCTCGCTTGAAACTCCGGCGCAAAAGCGCCGCGTAATAAAAGCGCGCCCGAACCCTCCGGCGCGGGAGCGCCGCAGATTGCATTGCTTATAAATTACTCTTTGTAAGGAGAACACGAAAATGAAAGTACGTCCGTCCGTCAAGCCCATGTGCGATAAGTGCAAGGTCATCAAGAGAAACGGAAAGGTCATGGTCATCTGCTCCAAGGATAAGAGCCACAAGCAGAGACAGGGCTGAAAATACAGCGAAAAAACGGTTGACAAGCCGCGGGAAAGTATGCTATAATACTACACGCGGCTTGAGAAGACCGCAGAAAATCACGCGAAGATAAGCGGATTCCCGTACAGGTTCTGTGCAGGGAGTCGGCTTGTTTTGTGCGTTATCAGCGAAAATACACGGAATTTTACCGGAAATATTTTCCACTGTTTCCGTAAGATCCCGTTTCCGATACATTTTACCGAAAAATCACGGAGGAATATTTCATGGCACGTATTGCCGGTGTGGATTTACCCAGAGAGAAAAGGGTAGAAATCGGTCTCACCTACATTTACGGGATCGGTCTTACGACGTCCAAGAAAATTCTCGCAGCGACGGGCATCGATCCCGACACGCGCGTGAAGGATCTCGACGAGAACGACGTTTCCAAACTGAGAGAATACATCGACCACAACTACATGGTGGAAGGTGAACTTCGCGGGGCGGTCAGCCTCAACATCAAGCGCCTGATGGAGATCGGGTGCTATCGCGGCGTGCGCCACAGAAAGGGTCTTCCCGTCCGCGGGCAGAGCACCAAGCGCAACGCAAGAACGAGAAAGGGCCCCCGCCGCACGGTGGCGAACAAGAAGAAGTAAGGAGAGTGCGATATGGCAGCAGATAAGAGAAAAGTCGTTTCGCGCAAGCGCAAAGAACTCAAGAAGATCGATAAAGGGCAGGTCCATATCCAGTCCACATTCAATAACACGCTCGTTACCATCACGGATACGAACGGCAACGCGATCAGCTGGTCGAGCGCAGGTTCCCTCGGGTTCCGCGGCTCGCGTAAGGGCACGCCGTTCGCGGCGCAGATGGCAGCCGAGACGGCAGCCAAGGCGGCTAAGGAGCACGGTCTCCGTTCCGTCGAAGTATATGTGAAGGGTCCCGGTGCGGGCAGAGAGTCCGCCATCCGTGCGCTGGCGAACTGCGAACTGGAGGTCACGCTCATCTCCGACGTTTCGCCCATCCCCCACAACGGATGCCGCCCTCCCAAGCGCAGAAGAGTGTAAGGTAAGGAGATATCAATGGCTATCAATAAATATCATAAACTCAAGAGATGCAGATTCCTCGAGATCGATCCCGCTTCCATCGGCTGCTACAAGAAGTCGAAGAGAACGTCGGGCAGAAAGTCGAGAAAGGTTTCCGAGTACGGCTTGCAGCTCCGCGAAAAGCAGAGAGCAAAGTTCATCTACTGCGTCAGCGAAAAGCAGTTCAGAAAGTATTACGACATGGCGGACCGCATGAAGGGCATCACGGGTGAGAACATGCTCGCCCTGCTCGAGAGAAGGCTCGATAACGTTGTATACCGTATGGGTTTTGCGGCTACCCGCCTTCAGGCGCGTCAGCTCGTCAGCCACGCACACTTCTCCGTCAACGGCAAGAAAGTCGATATCCCTTCCTACATCGTGAAGGAAGGCGACGTGATCGCCGTCCGCGAGAACAGAGCAAAGAACAAGTATTTCGAACAGGTCAAAGCCGCAAAGGCGGGCAATCTTCCCAAGTGGCTCGAATCCGACCTCGAAAAGCTGGAGGGTAAAGTTCTCGCACTTCCGAAGCGCGAAGATATCGACAGTCAGATCGCGGAGCATATGATCGTCGAATTGTACTCCAAGTAATGTAATATAGGAGGTAGCTTTATGATCGAAATGGATATGCCCAAGATCGAGGTCATGGAGAACGACGAAAAGTCGTACGCGAAGATCGTCGTCGAACCGCTCGAAAAGGGATTCGGTCTTACGATAGGCAACTGCTTGAGAAGAATTCTGCTCTCGGCTCTCCCGGGGGCTGCCGCGCAGGGCATCAGATTCATGGACGGAAGCGTCAAGCACGAGTTTTCCGCATTGCCCGGCGTCAAAGAGGACGTTACCGAAATCATTCTCAACTTAAAGCTCCTTGCGATCAAGACGAGAATTACCGATAAGGATTATACCAAGACGCTCCGCCTCACCAAAGAGGGTCCCGCGGTCATCACCGCGGCAGACATCTCTCAGGACGCCGAGGTAGAGATCATCAATTCCGACCAGTACATCTGCACGGTGGACGAGGGCGGCAAGATCGATATGGAGATCACGATCGGGCGCGGCAGAGGGTACAAGCCTGCCAGAGAGAACAAACAGCCCGTTATCGACTACATCCCGATCGATTCCATCTATACCCCCGTTCAGAAAGTCAACTACAACGTGGAGCCCGCGCGCGTCGGTCAGAACATCGACTACGACAAGCTCACGCTCGAAGTGTGGACGGACGGCACCTTCTCGGGGCGCGAGATCGTCTCGCTCGCCGCGAAGATCATGCAGGACCACATCAACCTGTTCGTCAACCTCTCGGATACCATCAAGGATATGGATATCCTCGTCAAGACGGACGACGACAAGCAGCAACAGATCCTCTCGATGAAGATCGAGGATATGGACTTCTCCGTCCGTTCCTACAACTGTCTGAAGAGAGCCAACATTCATACCGT
>CALVWO010000006.1 GCA_944367465.1 uncultured Clostridia bacterium | reverse complement strand
GCAAGGAAGATGAGCAAAAAGATGCCGAAAAGATTCCGCCAAAGGCGTGGTTCGTATTTTTCCCTTACAGTATAGCACAAGTTCCATGCCGTATTTTTGTATATGCAGCCCCATATCTTTGTAAAACCGCATGGCAGCCTCGTTTCCGTTCCATACATTGAGAGTAACATTGTAGCATCCGCTCTCACGTGCATAGGCGAGGACATGCGCAAACAGCGTTCTGCCGATCCCCGTACCGCGCATCCTTTCATCTACGCAGAGATCGTCGATGTAGAGCGTTGCACTTTCCCGTCCGTCCGCTCCCGCGCGCTTCTGGCGGATGCAGAATGCGTATCCGACTAAAACGCCGCGGAGGCGTGCGGCAAATACGGGGCGCGTTTCGTCACGGAGCAGGGAAATAAGCGCCTCGTCGCTATACTTCCTCCCGTTCATTCGGAAGAGGTCGGGGCGAAGTGCGGAATGGACGTTGTTTACCTGAACGAGCAGCGCACCGATGGCGGGGATATCGCTCTCTGCGGCGCGGCCGATCACAATTTCATCCGTATTCATGCCCTGATTATACGCCCCGAAAGAACACTTTGTCAACCGTCGGAAAGGGACGTTAATTATTTTTAACTGAATATAAAATATTTTAGAAAATTATTAAAAAAATTTTCACGAGAACAATTGACAAACGTGAATTCTCTGATATAATGTAAAAGAACACGGGCGCCGGTACCCGCGCCGCAAAGAGGCGGCAAATCTGGCAAGGAGTTTTTCGAAAGCAGATGGTACATTTCACGTTGGATGCGAAGAAGCGCGGCGTAGACGTTTCCAAAGAACTCTATGGTCTCTTCTTTGAAGACATCAATCAGGCGGCAGACGGCGGACTCAACGCCGAAATGGTCATCAATAATTCGTTTGAGTTTGAGTATTTCTCTTACGACGATTACAACGCGGAGAGCTGGGTGGACTGCCGCAACGCGAACTGGTTTTACTGGGATATCTACGGGGCTGGTCCCCGATATATCTCCAAAGCCGGGGGCATGAACGCGAACAATCCTTCTTACCTCGTGCTCAACGTGGGCGGGATCTATCACCTTGAAAATCCCGGCTACTATACCAACGGCGGTTACGATATGTACGGCATGCCCGTATATAACAAGGAGACGTACAACTTCTCCATGTGGGTGAAGCGCCTTGGGTTCAAGGGCGTTGCGAAGGTATATATCCGCGGCGCACACGGCAGGCACACGACCATCGGCGAAATCAAGATCCCCGAAGGCGACGAAGGGGACTGGATCAAAGTCTCCACGTCCGTCGTGGCGGAAAAAGATACGATGGGGCGCCTGTGCATCATTTTAGAGGGCAACGGGCAGATCGGTATCGACTATGTTTCCCTGCTTCCCGCAACGACGTGGGGCGATCCCAACAAGTACCGCAACGGCAAACTCTCGCCCCGCATGGTGCAGGTACTCAAAGACTGCCATCCCGCATTCCTGCGTTTCCCCGGCGGCTGCGTCGTCGAGGGCGACGTCGGCTTTGACTATCAGTACAAGTGGCGCAACACGGTAGGCCCGCTCGAAAGCCGCAAGCAGATCCCCAACGTATGGCGCTATATGCAGTCCTACGGCGTCGGGTTCTATGAATATTTCTGTCTTTGCGAAGATATCGGCGCAACGCCTCTGCCCGTTCTTCATTGCGGCGTCCTGTGCCAGATCCGTATGGGCGAACAGCGCAAAACGGGATATCAGCGCATCGTGCCCGGTACGCCCGCATTCAAGAGCGAGGTCATCGACAATGTCGCGCACCTCATCTACTTTGCGAAGGGCGACCTCTCCTCGAGCGATCCCAAAGAGGCATACTGGGCGAAAGTCCGCGCCGATATGGGACACCCCGAACCCTTCGAGATGAAGTATCTCGGGATCGGCAACGAAAACTGGGGCTATGAATATTTCGATAACTTTGCGTCCTGTCTGCTCGGCGTGCGTCAGTATATCTATAAGGGCAAGCTCACCGATCTTCTCAAACTTTTCGACGTCACTGTCGTCACCACGGCGGGCGTGGATATCCGCCCGCAGGATTCCAACGACAACTGGAAGATCATCAACGAGAAATACCGCGATATGATCGTAGATGAGCACGTCTACAATTCCTATCAGTGGTTCATCGACAATACAAAGCGCTACGACTGCTATGACCGCGACGGCGCGAAGGTGTTCATGGGCGAGTACGCGATGCACACGATGTCGGACGGAAGAGGGCGCCTCAACGGCGACAACAATCTCCGCTCCGCGCTCGCGGAGGCGGCGTTCCTCACGGGGTGCGAACGCAATTCCGACGTTGTGAAGATGACGTGCTACGCGCCGCTCTTCGCGGCGACCTATAACTATCGCTGGACGCCCGATATGATCTGGTTCAACGCCCGCGACATTATGCTCACGCCCAACTATTACGTGCAGCAGATGTTTGCGGCGAACGTCGGCAAATACACGCTGACGGACGTCTCCAAAGTGGACGACGACAATGCGGGCGGGCTCCTCATCGGCGGTCATCGCACGGCAAGTGCTGTGGCGAGCGTCACCGTACGCGATATCAAGACGGGCAAAGAGCTCTATCACCATTCCTTCAAAGACGGATTGGGCGGCTGGAAGGTCTACCCCAACTGCCGCGGCGGTCACTTCGAGAACGGAGAGCTCATCATCGAGGAGAGCGATGCGTTCAACGGATACTATCTCGACGATCAGAAGTTCGGCAACTGCGAAGTGGAGATCTCTTTCCGCCGTATCTCGGGCGAGCAGAGCTTTATCGCAGGCGTCGGCGTCGCCGATGTGCGCGACGCAGGCACAATGGATAACGCGGGCTTCTCCATCTGCTGCCAGTACGGGAAAAATCACAAAGGCTACGATGTCTCCTTCGATAAGCGCGTAGACTTCATGCGCACCGTATGCGAAATGATGGGCAAGGATAAATTCCTCGGCTACAGCCCCGAAGGCAATGTGCTCAAACTCCGCTATACGACCAAGCACTTCAACGCTTATATCTTTAAGGACGGCGCGTGGCACGAAGTGCTCTCCAAGAACATCTGGAAAGTCAACGAGCGCGTGTTCCAGTCCGCGACGGTGGGCGATGACGGCAAGATCTATCTCAAGGTCGTCAACGTCTCCGGAAAGGACGAAAAGATGAAGGCACAGCTTGTCGGATTCGAGGGCAAAAAGAAGGCGACTGTCACCACGCTCTGGCACGAGGATGTGACCGTCATCAACGAGATCGACGTCCGCGCCGGAAAAGTTCACAATATCGAGCCGACCGTCTCCGAGGTCGAGATCAAAGACGATACGCTCTCCGCAACGCTCAAGAACAACAGCGTCTCGGTGTTCGTCATCGAATAAAAAATCATTTGACCGTTACCCGCTGCGTCAAAGACGCGGCGGGTCTTTTTATTTGCGCTCAGCAAATAATTTTCAGCGCAGCAGAAGTATGATCTGTTCCGCTGTCCGCAGTATCCCCGTTCCGGGACGGGGGTTTTCTTTTACAAAATTTTTCCGACGAGCCATATTTCTGCGGGCGGCGCCATATCATATACCATGCTTGAATTTCTCCCGTCCCGCATTCTCGGCGCCGTGCGGCACGTCAATCTCAACCGTCTGTATGAGCTGCGGCTGCGTGCGGACAAGCCGCTGCGCGCCAATATAGACGGCGTGTTCTGTTACCTCGGCACGCACGGGCGGGCGGAACGGGCAGAGGACGCGCTCTTTCCCACGCAGGAAGAGATCGCAGATACGCTCTTCGCGGCGAGCGGATACTCCGTGTATTCCGTTGCAGAACAGATCAAACAGGGTTTCGTCACGGGACGGGAGGGGGAACGCATCGGGATCGCAGGCGCGTTCGTCTGCGAAAAGGGAGGCGCGCTCTCCGTGCACGACGTCACTTCGCTGTGCGTCCGCGTTCCGCATGCCGTCGAAGGATGTGCGGAGGAGATCTATTCGAGGTGTCTTGCAGACAAGCTCCGTTCGCTCATACTTTTATCGCCTCCGGGCGAAGGCAAGACGACGCTCCTGAGAGATCTCTCCCGCCTCGTGTGCAAACGCAGAAAGCTGAATGTGCTCGTGAGCGACGAGCGCGGCGAACTTTCTGCGGGCGATCTGGGCGAGACGGCGGACATCATCCGCTATGCGGATAAACTCACTGCGTTCACGGCGGGGATCCGTGCGATGCGCCCCGATCTCATCGTTACGGACGAGCTTCTGCCCGAGGACTACGCCGCGGTGCGCCGCGCCATACAGGGCGGAATTTATGTTTTTGCCTCTGCGCACCTTACGCATGCGGAGGATGTTCCCGAAAAAATCTTTTCGCGTTACGTCCTTTTAGACGGGCTGGGGCACGTCGGGAACATCATCGGAGAAGACGGCCGTGCTGTGGCTTAAATTCCTGCTTGCGGCATGCGCGATCGCATTCTGCATCGGGCTCGGATATCTCGCGGCGAACAAATACCGTTGCAGGCGAAGTTTTTACTCACAGTTATATGACTTCAACGAGCGATATCTGAGCGAACTCGGATACGCACGAAAACCGCTGCCGCAATTTCTTAAAGAATACGTGTACGCGGGAGAATTCGGCAGAACCATCGAGACTTTTTCCGCACGGGAGGAACTCCCGCGCCACCCCTTCCTGAGCGACGCGGAACAAAAGGAATACGCGGACTATTTCGCCATGCTCGGGAAGGGAGACGCACAGTCGCAGAGTACTTTTTTTACGGCAAAACGGGCGGCGCTGCAACAAAGGAAGGAGGAAAGCGAAAAGGAGGCAAAGGCGAGAGGGGCGCTGTACTTAAAACTCGGTCTGCTGGCAGGGCTTGCGTTCGTCATTCTGATCATCTAATGGACATCTCCGTCATCTTCAAACTGGCAGCCATCGGCATCCTCGTCACGGTCGTATGTCAGATCCTGAAAAAATCCGACCGCGACGATATTTCGACGGTCGTCTCCATTGTAGGGCTCGTCATAGCGCTCACCATTGCCGTGACAATGATCGCAGACCTCTTCGATACCATCCGCGACATCTTTGAACTCACATGACCGCTCAGATCTTTCAGCTCATCGGGATCGCATTCGTCACGGCGGTCGCCGCGATCCTCGTCAAGAGCACGAAACCCGAACTCGCCGTCGTCATCACGATCGCAGGCAGCATTATCCTGCTGCTTTTCGTTCTCGAAGTGTTCCGCGGGAGCATCTCGCTTTTTACAGACATCGCACAGGCAACGGGACTCGACGCAACGATCGTCAAAACGCTCCTGAAAATGGTAGGGATCGGATATCTCGTCGAATTCAGCGCAGGGATCCTGAACGACTTCGGGCAGAATTCCCTTGCGGATAAACTGATCTTCTGCGGAAAGATCCTGATCCTTGTACTCGCCGTACCGATCCTGGAAAGTATCCTCGCGCTTGTCGGCGAGCTGATCGGACTCATTGCATGAAAAATCCATTCGCCGTGCGGAAACGAAACCGCCGATTTCCGATCCTTTTGGCGCTTCTCGTCGTCGTGATACTTGTATTCTGCCAGACCGGAACAGTCAACGCATCCGCATATACCGCAGAAGAGCAGGCTGCGCTCGACAGACTGGAAGAGCAGGTAGAGGATCTGCTCGCCTCCCTCGATACAGCGGAGCTGGAGGAATACCTTCAAACGCTTTCACAGTTCGATGGAAAAGACGTCAGGGAAATGCTTGCAGACCTCGTCACGGGCGATTACGCGCTCGGGTACGACACAATGTGGGAATCCGTTCTTGCGCTCATTTGGGAAGAGGGCAGGGCGATGTTGCCTGCTTTTGCCGTCATTCTTGCCGTTGCAGTGCTCTGCGGCATCCTAAATTCTGCAAAAAGCGGATTTTTGCAAAGTAGTATGTCAGACATAATACACTTTGTATCCTACATTTCCGTAGGCGCTGTGGTCCTTGCCGTCCTTACAAACATCTTACAAGCGGCATTTTCCGCGATCGCCGATATGCAGCGACAGATGCAGGTCGTCTATCCGCTTCTGCTCACCTTAATGGCGGCAAGCGGAGGGGCGGTGTCGGCGGGCGTCTTTCGTCCTGCCGTCGCCTTTCTTGCGAGCGGGATCTGCGAACTTTTCACCGCCGTCGTTCTCCCGACCTCCGTCGTTGTCGTCGCGCTCACATTTGCGGGAAACCTCTCGCCCGATGTCCGCTGCGAAAAGCTCGGCGGACTCTTCAAGAGCGTCAACAAATGGCTTATCGGACTCACCCTCGGTCTTTTTACGCTCTTTCTTACCGTGCAGGGGATCGCCTCAGCACAGTACGACGGTCTCTCTCTGCGCGCCGTCAAATATCTGGTTTCCGGATCCGTTCCGATCGTCGGAGGTTTTCTCTCCGGAGGCGTCGATCTCGTGCTCGCCGGGAGTGCGCTCATCAAAAACGCGCTCGGATCCTTCTCCGTTCTCCTGCTCTTCGCAAGCGTTCTGAGGCCGCTCCTCTTGTTCGCGGCTTTCCAGCTGTTTTTGCGTCTCTGCGCCGCCGCGACGGAACCCGTCGGAGGAAAGATCTCCTCATTTCTCACATCGCTTGCAAACGACTGCGGTTTTTTTATCGCAGGGCTGCTCTGCGTCTCGTTCCTGCATTTCCTCACCATACTGCTGCTTGTCTGTTCCTCGGGAGTCATCTTCTGATGAAAACTTATATTCTCGCCATCATCGGGGTCGTCCTTCTTTCCGCTGTTGTCACCATCATCGCCCCGGGAGGAAAAATGGGCAGGTTCCTGAAGGGCGCGACGAAACTTGCCATCCTGTTTGTGATGCTGCTCCCGCTCCGCGCCGTACTCTCCGGCGACGCGATCTCCGTTTCGGGCGGAAATATGGCGCTTGATGAAAGTTATCTCGAACACTGCGCAAAAGAGCTTTCGGCGGAGGACGCCGCGTCCATCGTTCTTCACCTGGAAGAACAGTACGGCGTGACGGCCGCCGTAAAGGTGGAACGCAATGCCGATGCGACATTTTCCTACGAAAAAATCGTCGTACACATCTCAGATTTCGGAATATCGGACGCGGACGAACATATATATATGATAGAAAAAATCGAGGCGGCGCTCGAAACATACTTCGGCTGCGACGCGGAGGTCTCATGAAAGACGCGCTCAGAAAGCTCTTCAAAAACAGAACGGCGCGGATCCTCGCCGTCGCTGCCGCGGCGCTCCTGCTTCTGCTTCTTTGCCGGGCAGTGTTCGGCGCGACAAAAGCGCAGGATGCGTCGGTCGCCCAGACGGCCGCCGAGGCGCGCCTTTCATCCATTCTTTCCCAGATCGACGGCGCGGGAACCGTGCGCGCCGCCATTGCGGAGGAGAGCGGAAAACCCGTCTCCGCCGTCGTTTTCTTCGACGGTCCTGACGGTGTGCTTATCCGTCTGCGCCTGACGCAGGCAGCCGCCGCGGCTCTGAACATTGCCGAGAACAGGGTGCTCGTGTGCCCTGCGGAAAAATAAACAAAAAAGCGAGAAGGAGATAAAAATCATGTCGAACGGAAAGAAAATTGCACTCATGTCAACGCTCGTTTTGCTGCTCGCCGTAACGGCGATCTTCAATTTCGTGCTGGCAGGAACGCAGGCGGCGAGCGTGGATGCAGACGTCGAAGTCAACTATTTCACGACCTACCGCGCCGACCGCAACTCGACCAGGAGCGAGGAGTTCGTGCAGCTCGACAGCGTGATCTCTGCCTACGCGGAGGGCACCGAAGAGCACACCGCGGCTGTGGAGCGCAAGCAGGAGCTTGTGGAGATGATGGAGGATGAGCTCGTCATGGAATCCATCATCAAATCGATGGGCTTTACCGACGCCGCAGTCGCCATCGGCGATTCCGAAAACATCAATGTTTTCGTCAATTCGAGCGAGCTTACGACGGAAATGGTGACGAAGATCTTCTACGCACTCGAAGTCGAACAGAAAATCCGCGACGGAAACATTATAATTATGCCTGTTTATGCGGAAAGTTGAAAAAAACAGTAGTAAATTTCCAAAATATGTGCTATAATGGTATTCACAAAGGAGAGGATCATGGCAAGCATCAAGTACAATCCGAACGGACAAAAGGGTAAGATCACCTACAGCGCGGACATTGTGAGCGGTATTGTCGTTCTCAGTCTGCAGGAAACGGAGGGCATCGAGCTCGTTCCTTCCAAAAATAAGGGTATCAAGCTGTATTTCGAGAAAGAGGGTATCTTCGTGGATATCTCCGTCATCGCGCACTACGGCTATAAAGTTCCCGAGCTTGCATTCCGCATTCAGCAGAACATCAAGCAGATGGTCGAGTCCATGACGAAGTACAAGATCGCCAAGGTGGACGTTCACGTCACGAGCGTTGTATTCCCTCAGAGAAAGGCGGAGCCCCCGCAGGAACCGGCGCCCGCCGCAGGCGAACAAAATAACTGACGCGCATTCCCTTCCGCGCTTGCGGGAGGGAATGTTATCATACAAAATATTTTTGAGGAAAACACATGAGAAGCGATGCAAGAGAGGCGGCGTTTCAGATCATCTTTGCCGATCTGTTCGGCGGAGACGGCAAAAAGGGATTCCGCAGCGCGATCTACAAGGAACACAAGCTCAAAGAAGACGAATGTGCGTTTGCCGAGCAGCTCGTGAACGCCGTTTTTTCACATCAGGCAGAACTCACGGAGGAGATCGGCGCGCACGTAACGCGCTTTGCCGATTACCGCATCTATCCCGCGGATAAAGCAGTGCTCCTGCTGGCGCTCGCCGAGATCAGGTATTTCGAAGATGTGCCGCCCGTCGTATCCGTTTCGGAAGCGGCGGCGCTCGCGCGCAAATATTCCACGGAAAAATCCGCCGATTTCGTAAACGGCGTTCTGGGAGGGATCATCAACAAATGACGCTCATCGAAGGAAAAAAAGTCGCGGCAGAAGTCCGTGCAGAACTCAAAGCGGAAACGGCGGCGTTCGAGGCGCAGTACGGGAAAAAAGTCGGTCTGGCGGTCGTACTCGTCGGCGAAGATCCCGCATCGCAGGTGTATGTGCGGAATAAGATCAAAGGCTGCGAAGAGGCGGGGATCCGCTCGTTCGCGCACTATCTCCCCGCCGACGCATCGCAAAAACAGGTCGAGGAGCTCGTCGCGGCGCTTGCGGCAGACGAGAGCGTGCACGGGATCCTCGTGCAGCTCCCGCTTCCCGGACATCTCGATGCAGACCGCATCCTTGCCCTTATTCCCACAGAAAAGGACGTAGACGGATTCTCCGCGGATAATATCGGGAAACTGGCGTTGAACGAGGAGGGGACCGTCGCATGCACTCCGTTCGGCGTGATGGAGCTGCTCAGGCGCTACCATATCGATCCGCGCGGAAAGCGCGCCGTCGTCGTCGGGCGCAGCAATATCGTCGGCAGACCGATGGCGCTCCTTCTTCTCAATGCCGACGCGACCGTTACCGTGTGTCATTCCCGCACGGCGGATCTCAAAGAGGAATGCGCCCGCGCGGATATCCTCGTCGCCGCGATCGGCAAGCCGAAATTCATCGCGGCGGAGATGGTAAAGGACGGCGCCGTCGTCATCGACGTCGGCATCAACCGCGTCGACGGGAAACTTGTAGGCGACGTTGACTTTGACGAAGTCAGCAAAAAGGCGTCCTTCATCACGCCGGTACCGGGCGGAGTGGGACCCATGACCATCGCCATGCTCCTCAAAAATGCGGTAGCATGCGCAAAACGTGCAGTCAGATGACGAATTTTTCCCATCAATACGAGGAGTACCGCGCGCACTTTGAAGATCATCTTCAGAAAATGTGCGAAAAAATGGACTTCAAGCCGTCCGTACTTACGGAGAGCATGCGCTATTCGCTCCTTTCCGGCGGCAAGCGCGTGCGTCCCGTACTCTTTTTTGCATCGCTCGAGGCATTCGGCACGGATTACCACGGCGAAGAAGATCTTGCGTTCGCGCTCGAATGCATCCATACCTATTCTCTCATCCACGACGATCTTCCCGCTATGGATGACGACGATATGCGCCGCGGACGTCCCTCCAATCACAAAGTTTTCGGAGAGGCGAATGCGATCCTCGCGGGAGACGCGCTTCTTTCTTACGCCTTCGATATCCTTTTGCGAGAGGCGGGGCGCGGCGGGCGCCATCTCAACGCTGCGCGTACGCTCTCTGCGGCGGCGGGAGCGGATGGAATGATCGCGGGACAGTCAGCCGATCTGCTCTATACGGGCAAAAACGGCGGCGAAGAGGAACTTCGCTTTATTTATCGGAATAAAACAGGGCGGCTGATGGCGGCGCCCGTTGCCATGGCGGCAGATCTTGCGGAAAAAAACCGCACGGAGGCGGAAGCCTTCGGCATTGCGCTCGGCGAACTCTTTCAGCTCACGGACGATATTCTGGACGAAGTGGGCGAGAGTGCGGCGCTCGGGAAGACTGCGGGAAAGGACGCCGCGGAAGATAAACTGACCGCTGTAAAAATTTACGGGCTGGAGGGCGCGCGCGAAAAAGCGGCGGCATGCGCCGCACGCTGCCACGATTTGCTTTCCGCCATGGACGCAGACAAGAAATTTCTGGCTGCGCTTGTCGATCTTGTCCTCAAGCGCGATCGGTGAAAAAATGGAGAAATTTACGCATGAGGCGCTTGCAAACGCCTCTGTCAGGCAATTACAGACGCTGTGCGAGCAGATACGGGAAGAGATCTTCCGTACCGTATCCGTCCGCGGCGGGCACCTCGCCTCCAATCTCGGCGTGGTGGAACTCACCGTGGCGCTGCACCGCGTCTTTACTTTTCCGGAGGATAAAATCATCTTCGACGTGGGGCATCAGTGCTACCCGCACAAACTTCTCTCTGACCGTGCCGACAGGTTCTCGACCCTGAGAAGCCGCGGCGGGATCTCCGGATTTCCAAAGCGCGCGGAGAGCGAATACGACAGTTACGATACCGGACATGCGGGAACGGCGATCTCTGCCGCGCTCGGCATCGCAAAAGCGCGTGACCTGAAAAAAGAGGACTTCGATGTGATCGCGCTGATCGGCGACGGTTCCTTCAACAACGGGCTGATCTATGAGGCGCTCAACAGCCTGCGCGTACTGAACACGCGCATCCTCATCATCCTCAACGATAACGGCATGTCGATCTCCCCGACGGTCGGAAGTACGCACGACGTTCTCGAAGAGCTCAAAGCCGGGAACGCGCCGCTTGCAGATGTCCGTCTCTTTGAGCGCTACGGGCTGGAATATATGGGCGTTTTTGCGGGAAATGATTTTGAAAGTCTCCTTCCGGCGCTCGAACAAGCCAAAGAAAAACTCAAAACATCGAGCGTGCTCCTGCACGTTACGACGAAAAAAGGACAGGGGCATCCGTTCTGCGAACAGGCGCCCGATTTGACGCACGGCGTGAGCCCCGGGAAAAAAGGCAAAGAGTACTCAAACGTACTCGGCGAAACGCTGACGACCCTTGCCGAAGCGGACAAACGCATTGTAGCCGTGACGGCGGCGATGACGGATGCGCTCGGATTACGTCCGTTCTTCGAAAAATTTCCCGAACGCGCATTTGACGTCGGCATCTGCGAGGAGCACGCCTCCGTGCTCTCCGCGGCGCTCGCCGCAGAGGGGATGAAACCCTATTACGCAATCTATTCCACCTTCCTGCAGCGCGCCTTTGACGAGATCATCCACGATGTCTGCGGACAGAATCTTCCGGTCACTTTCTGTATCGACCGCGCAGGCGTAAGCGGGGCGGACGGGGAAACGCATCAGGGCGTATTCGATCTTTCCTACCTTTCGCTCATTCCGAACCTTACGATCGCCATCCCCGGGAACCTTTCGGAGTTCCGTGCAATGCTTGAAATGAGCGCGTCTTTCCCGGCTCCGCTTGCGATCAGATATCCGCGCGAAGGGGAGGAGGGGGCGTTTTCTCCCATTGAAATCGGGAAATTTGATATTTTGCATAGTAATATGTCAGACATAATCATTTATGCCGCGGGGGAGAGATGCATCAATCTCGCCGAAAGGATCTATCAGCGTGCCCGATTGGAGGAAATCCCCTTGACGGTCGTGAACGCACGTTTCTTAAAACCGCTGGACGAAGAGCTGCTCACTTCGAGACCGGAGCGTAACGTTATCACGATCGAGGACAACGCGCTCATCGGCGGACTGGGTGATGCGATCACAAGATGCTTGAAAAACAGCGGAAAAAACATATTCTGTTTCGGCTACCGCGATGTATTTATTCCTCACGGCGACGCGCGCGGTCTTTTCAGCGAATTCGGGCCGAATGACGACGAGATCTTTGCCTGTGTGAGAAAATGCCATGCGCGCGGATAGTTTTTTTGCAAAAAAATACGGCTCCCGCACCCGCGCAAAGGATGCGCTGCTCAGCGGAAAGATCCTTTGCGGCGGCAAGCCGCTCTCGCCCTCCGACGATGTCTGCGAGGGCGACGATTTTGTTTTTCTGAACGATGACGAATATGTCTCCCGAGGGGCGTATAAATTGCTCCGCGGGCTCGAAACGTTCGGCGAAAGCGTCGAAAACAAGATTTTTGCCGATCTCGGTGCGAGCACGGGAGGGTTTACCGACGTCCTCCTTCGCAGGGGCGCGCGGCATATTTATGCTGTCGACGTCGGGAAAAGCCAGCTCGACGCGCGGCTTGCGGAGGATGACCGCGTGACCGTCATGGACGAGACGAACGCCCGCCATCTCACGGCAGAAAGTTTTCCCGAGCCGCTCGACGGAGTGGTTTCCGATCTGAGCTTTATCTCGCTGCAGCTCATCCTTCCTGCAGTTTCAGCCATGCTTGAGGACGGGGCAAACGCTTTCGTGCTCTTCAAACCGCAATTCGAATGCGGCGGGAAGGGGCTCGGAAAGGGCGGTATCCTTCCCGTCCGATATCACCGCGCCCTGCTCGGGGCTTTTTATCGGTTCTGCGTGCAGCTCGGACTCGCGCCGCAAAATATCGTTAATGCGCCGCTGCGGGAGCAAAAAAACGTGGAATACGTCGTATTTCTCAAAAAAGGAGCCGCTCCGCTCGCTGAAGAGACTTTTTTGATGCGCGCCGCGCGGCTTATTTGAATAATTTTATAAAAATTACGCCGAAACTCTTGCATATATGCAAAATTCGGCTTATAATAACGGCGATGAATATCGGAATATACTACAATCGGAAACAGGTCGACCGCTCCGTTGCAGAGCATCTCGCCGCGCACATCTTTGCGGCGGGGCACACAGCCGTGCTCTTTTCCGAACTCACGGAGATCTGCGGCGACAGGCTCGTCGTTCTGGGCGGAGACGGGACGATGCTCCGTGCAGCCAAGCGGGCGTCCGTTCTGAATATCCCCGTCGTCGGCGTCAACTACGGCAGACTCGGGTTCCTCACCGAATTCGAACGGGAAGAGACGGACAAGGTTATTCCGCTCGTTCTGGATGAAAACTGCGCAGTGCTGCGGCGTGCGATGCTCGAGGTGGAGCTCAACGGCAGTAAATTCGACTGTCTGAACGAACTTGCGCTTCTGCATCCCGTCGCCCCGGACAAGGATAACCGCGTCGTTACCATCTCCGTTGCGATCGACGGAAGTCACGCGGGCGAATTTATCGCCGACGGGCTCATCGTCGCCACTCCGACGGGTTCCACCGCATATTCGCTCTCTGCGGGCGGCAGCATCATGACGCCCGACTGCGAAACATTCCAGCTCACGCCCGTGTGCGCTTTTTCCATGCGCAGCCGTTCGATTGCATACTCCAACCGCAGCGAACTCAGCTTTTCGCTCCCGAAGGGTGCGCTCGTTCTGTACGGCGACGGCGTATTCCTCGGACAAGCGGGCGCTGAAGACAGACTGACTGTCCGCAGGTCGGTACGCAGCGCAGCGTTTCTGACGCGCGGACTGAGCGAGTATTTCCGCAGACTCACAGAAAAAATCAATTGAAGCAAGGAGAAATTTATGGCGCGCAACGCAAGACAGGCAAAAATACTCGAGATCATCGCCGATCAGGAGATCGAAACACAGGAGGAGCTCTGCGCAGAACTTGCCGCGCAGGGCATGCAGGTCACTCAGGCGACCGTTTCCCGCGATATCAAAGATCTGCGTCTGTTTAAGGTAAAGGGAACACAAAAACGCTTTCGTTACGCATCGCTCCGCGAGCAGGAGGGCGGCGTCTCCGAAAAGCTGCGCGCGCTCTTTCAGGCGTGCGTCGTACGCATCGCGCCCGTCGGCAATCTCATCGTCGTCAAGACGCTCCCCGGGAGCGGCGCGAACGCAGGCGTCGTCATCGACGGACTTGCCTATACGGAGGTCGTCGGCTCGATCGCCGGAGACGACACCGTACTGCTCATCTGTGAGACTCCGGAATCGGGAAAAACGGTGGCGGACAGACTTTCGGCGCTCGTCGGAGCTTGACCCATGCTGAAAAGACTGTACATAGAAAACGTTGCGCTCATCGAGCGCGCAGAACTGGAATTTTCCGATAAGATCAACGTTCTTTCGGGGGAAACGGGCGCCGGAAAATCCATTATCCTCGATTCCATTGACTTTGTTCTCGGCGCAAAGGCAGACCGCAGCATGATCCGCTCAGGCGAACAATCCTGTCTCGTACGCGCCGAATTTTCCACAACAGATCCACGCGTCGGGGATCTTCTCGAAGAGCTCGATATCGAAGCCGAGGAGGAGCTCATCCTTTCCAGAAAACTGAACATCGACGGAAAGGGGACGCTGAAGATCAACGGGATAAGCGTGACGGCGTCCATGCTGAGGAGACTCACGGCGCTCCTCGTGGATGTCCACGGACAGAGCGAACATTTTTTCCTTTTGAAAGAGGCAAATCAGCTCCGCTTGCTCGACGAAGTTGCGGGAGAGCCCGTTTCAAAGATCAAAGATGCGCTGAGGGAACTTCTCTCCGTCCGCCGCACCCTGCTTGCCGAACGCGCCAAGCTCGGCGGCGACGAGGGCGAACGCAACCGCAGACTGGATGTCCTGAAATTCCAGATCGACGAAATTTCCTCCGCACAGCTGCGAGAGGGCGAGGAGGAAGAACTGCTCGCGTTCCGCGAGCGTTGGCGCAATGCCGAAAAGATCCTCGAAGGGCTGAATTCGGCACGGCAATATCTTACGTCGGACGGCGGCAGCGTCGATGCGCTCCGCGGCGCGGCGAGGAGCCTTTCCGCGCTTTCCAGGTTCGGAGAGCAGTACGATTCTCTTGCAGAGCGACTGGAAAACGCCGCAGCGGAAGCCGAGGACATAGCCGACTGTGCCGAACAATACGCGGACGAGCTCGATATCGACGAACGCGAAGCCGAGCGCGTGGAGGCGAGACTCGATGAACTGAAATCGCTCAAACGCAAATACGGCGGTTCCGTACAGGAAATCCTTTCCTTTCTTGAAAAGGCGAAAGATGAATTCGAGCTGCTCTCCGACAGCGGTGCCCGCTTCGAGATGCTGACCGGAAAACTCGAGAAGACGGACGCCGCGATCTACGGAGCATGCAACGCTCTGACCGACGCACGCAAAAAGGCGGCGGAAGGTTTCGCGAAACGCGTTATCGAAGAACTGAAAACATTGAATATCGCCTCCGCACGCTTTGAAGTGCAATTCGACGCGTTCACACGCGAGGACGTTCCGAAGGCTACCTCGGAGGGACTCGGCGGCGTACGGTTTCTTTTTTCCGCGAATGCCGGAGAACCGCTCAAAGAGCTCGGAAAGATCATAAGCGGCGGCGAAATGAGCCGTTTCATGCTTGCAGTCAAGGCGCAGCTCTCCTCGGTCAACGCCATCGGGACATATATCTTCGACGAGATCGACGCGGGCATCGGCGGAAAAACAGCGCGCACCGTCGCGGAAAAATTCTGCAGGATCGCAAAAAACGTGCAGATCATCGCCGTATCGCACCTGGCGCAGATCGCGTCGTTTGCGGATCGTGAATTTGTCATCGAGAAAAAAGAGGCGGACGGCAGAACACATACCTGCATCCGCGAAGCTGATGGGGAAGCGCGCGTACGCGAGATCGCACGGCTCATCGGCGGCGACGCTGAGAATGACGCGGCAATCCGACATGCCGAAGAACTGCTGAAATCGGCTGAATCTTACAAAAACTCCCTTTCATAAACAGAACGCAATCCGAATAGAACGCTTTCGGCTTACGCAAATTACCTTCTGTACACGGAGGTTTTATGCGTAGGCTGAAATTTTTTATCGCGGCAGCTCTTGCAGCCGGTTGCTTTTTCCTCGGAGGGAACATACACATTGCCGACGCCTCCGCCGACCTTTATTATATCGGCGGCATGACGGCGGGTTTTTCGCTCTCGGCGGGCGGCGTCGAGGTCGTAGGGTTCAAAGACGTGACGTCGGAAAGCGGGTCGTCCTGCCCCGCAACGGAAGCGGGCATGCGCACGGGCGACATCATCGTGGCGGTCGACGGGATCCACACGCGCAGTGTGGAAGAACTCAACGCGGCATTTGCGCGCAGTGCGGGAAAGCCTGTTACGCTCACGCTCAAACGGGACGGAGAACAGGCGCAGATCGAGGTGACGCCCGTACGCGACAAGCATGCCGACCGCTATAAGATCGGGATCCTCATCCGGGATACGCTTTCCGGGATCGGAACCGTGACTTACATCGAAAAGGAGACGATGCGGTTCGGCGCACTCGGCCACGCCGTCTGCGGAGAGGATAAAACGGCGCTCACCATTGCCGACTCATCGGTATACCTTTGCAGCATCGTGAGCGTGAACCGCGGCGAACGCGGCAAGGCGGGGGAACTGCGCGGGCTCTTTCTCAACGACAGCCGCATTGGCGCTGCGGACAAGGTCTGCGCGACAGGTTTATACGGAAAATTTTCCGGAGGATACGATCTTTCCGACTGCGCCGCCGTTCAATCGGCTCCGTTGTCTGAGGCAGCAATCGGAAAAGCGACCATATATTCGACGGTGGACGGCGTCACGCCGAAGGCGTACGAAATCGCCATTGCAAAAGTGGACGCGAATAACCGCGACAATAAAAATTTCGTCATCAAGGTGACGGATGAACGGCTGATCGCCGAAACGGGAGGCATCGTTCAGGGCATGAGCGGAAGTCCCATCCTTCAGAACGGCAAGCTCATCGGCGCGGTCACGCACGTCTTTCTGAACGACCCGACGCGCGGCTACGGCATAGGCATCGAAAAAATGCTCGAAAAATAGAATGAACAATGTTGACGGATTCATAGGATAGGATATGGATCCGTTTTTTTGTATGCGGGACGTACTTTCCCGCGCCATGGAACGAAAGGGCATGCTTGCCGCCTTTGCGGCAGGGTTTCTTGCGTGTACCGTTTTGGGTGCCGTCTTCGTAAATACGCCCGCGGGATACGATTATCACCTTCGTTTTGCAGAAAAGTTTCTCGATCGCGTCTGTTTTTCCGAACGGAACGTCATCCTCATATTCTTTGAACGGACGGCGGGGCACGCGCTCCTGCTCGCACTCGTTCTTCTCGGCGGGATCCACATCGCCGCGCTTTCGGTCTCCGTCGCCGTTCTGTTCTACCGCGCATGCACCTTCGGAGGAAGTCTCGTGATCTTCTTCACCGTGTACCGCATGACGGGCGTCCTGGTCGTTTTTACGCTCTATCTGCCCGTGCATCTGCTCATCGACTGCATTCTGATCCTTGCCGCCGCGCTTTCATGCGCGCGTGCAAAACGGTTTCGCTTCTGTGCGGGCGACGTATCGCTGCTGCTGCGGGATTATCTTGTCCTGCTTGCATTGGCGGCAACGATCTGTCTCGCCGAAATGATCTTACTGCTCGCGCTCTTTCATCCGCTCGGCGGCATCGTTTAGCGCATAGATTTTCAACCGCGGCGCAAACTGATGGTATGAAAAAGAGTGTGATATGTGCCGCCGCAGCACTCTCGCTTACAGCGGCGGTCATCGGAACGGGAAACGCATGTAAAGTTTTTGCAGACGAAACACAGCCGTCGCCCGCATGCAAGGCGGCGTATCTGATGGATGAAACAAGCGGCGTGCAGCTCTACGCGAAAAATGAAACGGAACATCTGCCCATCGCAAGCATGTGTAAGATCATGACGCTCCTGCTTGCCTTTGAGGCGGAAGAGCGCGGCGACATCTCCTTCAGCGATGAGATCAAAGTATCCGAACGCGCCGCAGGGATGGGGGGATCGCAGGTCTTTCTCGGCGCGGGTCTTATATACAAGGCGGACGATCTGCTCAAAAGCATTGCGGTCTGTTCGGCAAACGACTCCTGCGTCGCCGTTGCGGAATACCTCTGCGGGAGCGAAGCATCCTTCTGCGAACGCATGAACCGTCGCGCAAAAGAACTCGGTGCAGAAAATACTCTGTTTGCAAACTGTACCGGTCTGCCGAAAGAACCGCAGTACTCCTGCGCCAAAGACGTCGCGCTCATGCTGCGCGAATTGATCGGACACGAAAAATATCAGGAATACTCGCATGTGTGGCTCGAGGACTTTGCACATCCGGACGGCAGAACGACACAGATGACAAACACAAATAAGCTTATCCGCACTTACGACGGATGCGACGGAGGAAAGACGGGGTTCACAAACGAAGCGGGGTTCTGTCTTGCCGCCGCAGCGCATAAAGGGGAAACATGCGTCATCTCCGTCGCGATCGGCGCAAACGATTCGAAATCACGTTTTTCCGCCGTAACATCGCTCTTTGACTATGCGTTCGATCATTTTGAAAGCACCGTGCTCCTGCGCGAAGGCGAACCGCTGCAGGAAAAGATCTGCATCCGCGGGAGCCGTACGGGCGCGATCGCAGTCGTTCCCGAACGTACGCTTGCCTGCCTCCGCAGGCGCGGAACAGATGAAAATTATACCGTAGAGTATGCGCAGCGGGAGGCGATCGCGCCGATCGCAAGGGGAGAAGTCCTCGGTGAAGCGATCCTGTACCGCGACGGCGTAGAAATAGACAGGGTCGCATTGCTGGCTGGCGAAGATGCGGATCGGTTTTCATGGTGGGAGGCATACCGAGAGGGAGCCCGGAACTGGAATTAGCCCTATAAATATAGAATTAGCATAGTAATATGCATGACATAGTATTGTTTTAGCGACATACTGTGTCATTTTTTTATTGACCGTACGTTTGAAATCTGTTATAATTTTGTATATGAACACGCGAGATACACTGAAGATCAACGAAAAAGGCCATCTTGAAATCGGCGGCGCGGACTGCGTAGAACTTGCAAAACATTTCGGAACGCCGCTCTACGTCTTTGACGAAGCATATATCCGCCGTATGATGCGAACCTATCAGGACACGATCGACGAGGAATACGATAGAAACGGGCTTGTGCTCTATGCTTCGAAGGCATTTTCCTGCGAGGCGATCTATGCCATCGCAAAACAGGAGGGCATCGGCGTGGACGTCGTCTCGGGCGGGGAACTGTACACGGCGATGCGGGCGGGATTCCCGGCTGAGAAGATCACGATGCACGGGAACAACAAACTCCCGCGCGAGATCGCCTATGCCATGGAGTGCGGCGTCGGAACGATCGTCATCGACGAATATTCCGAGGCAGATCTCCTCGATGCAGAGGCTGCAAAGCGCGGCGTCGTTCAGAATGTGCTTATCCGCGTCAATCCCGGCGTCGAGGCGCATACGCACGCCTACGTCCAGACGGCGACGCCTGATTCTAAATTCGGTTTTTCCATCGGCAGCGGAGCGGCAGCAGCCATCACGAAGTATGTGCTCGGAAAGAAGCACCTTCGTCTGAAGGGCTATCACTGCCACATCGGTTCCCAGATCTTTGAAAAGCAGTCCTTTGTACTCGCAGTTGAAAAGGATCTCGCCTTCATGGCAGACGTCAAAAAGTCGCTCGGTTTTGAGGCGGAAGTCCTCAATATGGGCGGAGGGTTCGGCATCTGGTATACCGACGAAGACGAAAAGATCGACGCCGAAGGCTATCGGGGCTATCTGCGGGCGCTCCTTTCCGCCGTAAAATCAGGCTGTGCCGCGCACGGACTCAAACTGCCGTTCGTAAACATCGAACCGGGCAGATCCGTCGTCGGCGAGGCGGGGATCACGCTCTATACCGTCGGCGCGATCAAGGATATCCCCGGCATCCGCAAATATCTCGCCGTCGACGGCGGAATGTTCGATAATCCGCGCTTTGCGCTCTATCAGAGCAAATATACCGCGGTGCTTGCAAACCGCGCCGATGAAAAGCCCGCGGAGATCGTCGCCATTGCCGGAAAATGCTGTGAGAGCGGCGACCTCATCGGGACGGAGTTCAATCTGCCCAAAGCAAACCTCGGCGATATCGTCGCCGTACTCTCGACGGGCGCATACAATTATTCGATGGCGTCCAATTATAACCGCAATTTTATTCCCGCAGCCGTACTCGTCAAAGATGGAAAGGCGGAATATATCGTAAAGCCGCAGACGTACGAGGATCTCGTCCGAAACGACGTTATTCCCGATCGCCTCAGATAAAAAACAAGATTCAGGAGGTATACCGCATTGCGCCTTTGATTTTTCGGAAGGAACACCTGCACGAGCCGCCCGCACAAGATGCGCGGTCGGTTTTGTGCGCCTTGCGAGAGATCAACGGCGGAGCGCCTCTGTGTTTCCGCGGGATTTTCTCGCGGAAATTTTTTTACGGAGGCAACGCAATGTCTTATATCCAACTCGATCATATCACATATACCTACCCGAGCGGGCTTGCGCCCGTGTTTGAGAATCTGACCCTTCATCTCGATACCGACTGGAAACTGGGCGTTATCGGTCGGAACGGCATGGGGAAGAGCACGCTCTTCCGCCTTCTGACGGGCGAGCTGAAAGGAGACGGCAGGATCTCATCCGATCTCCGATTCATCCGTTTTCCGATGGGGATCGCGGACGAAAATATCTTCGGATACCTTCTCGCGTCAGAGTTCCTTCCCGAAGAGGACTTCTGGAAGGTTCTGCGTGAGGCAACTCTGCTCGATCTTCCGTCCGAGGTCTTTTACCGTCCTATCGCCACGCTCTCCGGAGGCGAACGCACGAAATTGCAGCTTGCCGTCCTGTTCGCGTCCGACGGATTTCCGCTCCTCGACGAACCGACCGACCATCTGGACGCTGCGGGAAGATCTGCGCTCGCACGATATCTTGCCGCAAAGCGCGGGTTCTTCCTCGTATCGCATGACCGCACCGTGCTCGACGGCTGTTGCGATCACATTCTCGCCCTCGAAAAAACGGGAGCGGCGGTCACACGCGGCAATTATACCGTCTGGAAGGAGGAGCGCGAGAAACGGGAACGCGCAGACAGCGTGAAAAAAGAAAAGCTCGAAAAAGAGCGGACGCGGCTGCAAGAAGCAGCCCGGCGCATCGCGGAATGGTCGAATGCCGCAGAAGGAGAAAAATTCGGCACGCGCAATTCCGGGCTTCGTCCAGACAGAGGATTTATCGGCGCAAGTGCGGCGCGCGTCATGAAACGCGCAACTGCCGCCCGCGACAGAACGGCGCGCGCCGAAGAGGGGATCGCCGAATTGCTGAAAGCGTTCGAGGAGACCGAACGCCTGCGCCTCACTCCCATGGCATTTTTCCGCGAAACACTCTTTTGCTGTTCAGATCTCTGCGTCTGCATCGGCGGCAGGCAGATCCTGAGAAATCTTACATTTTCCATGAAACAGGGAGAACGGGTAGCCGTCTCAGGCGCGAACGGCGCAGGAAAGAGCACCTTTCTCAAAGTCATCGCGGGACTGCTGCCGACGGAGGGCGAGATCGATCTTTCACCGCGGCTCAAGATCTCGTACGTTCCGCAGACGTTTGCCCGGCGCGGCACGCTTTCGGAGTACGCGGCGGAATACGGCATCGATGAGCCTTACTTCAAGGCGATCCTCTCCAAATTCGGGTTTTCCGGGCGCGATCTGTGCCGCGATCTCTCGGAAATGAGCGAAGGACAAAAAAAGAAAGCCGCGCTCGCGCGCAGTCTGTGCGAAAAGGCGCATCTGTACATCTGGGACGAACCGCTCAATTATCTCGACATCGCATCACGCGAACAGATCGAGGACGCGATCATCGCTTCGGACGCAAGCATACTGTTTGTGGAACACGACGCTGCTTTCTGCGAAAAAATCGCAACCCGCACCATCCGATTTTCGGCGACAGACACAACATCTTGATGGGGGACGGGAAAAACACGCATTTTCTTGTAGAGAATTTTGTCGCACGGCAAACATTCCCTTGCATTTTTTCAGGAAATCCTATATAATAGTGGAAATGCTGGATTACCTTATCGAACTTCTCGCATCCTTCTGCGCCGTCGTGGTCGTTCTCACGCTGCACGAATTTGCGCATGCATACGTGGCTTACCGCTGCGGCGATCCCACGCCCAAATGGAGCGGAAGGCTCTCGCTGGATCCGCTCCGCCATTTCGACCCGGTGGGGCTGTTGTGCTTTACGCTCGTCGGATTCGGCTGGGCGAAACCGGTTGCGATCAATCCCAGCAATTTCAGGCGCTATCGGCTCGGATTGGGACTCACGGCAAGCGCGGGCATCGTCATGAATTATCTTATGGCGTTTCTCCTTTATCCGCTCCTCCTCGTCGTGGTCTTTTATATGCCCGACGTGCCGTTCCTGTTCGACTTTTTTTACTATCTCACATCGTTTTTATTTGCATATAACCTTTCCTTTTTCGTGTTCAATCTTCTTCCGCTCAATCCGCTGGACGGATTCCGCATCCTCGACGCGGTAGATACACGCAAGGGAAAGGTGTATCAGTTCCTTTACAGATACGGGCAGATGATCCTGCTCGCACTCATTGCAGAGAGCTTTCTGTGTGACATTTTTGTGCGTTTCGGCGTATTGCAGATGAGCAGTTTCGATATTCTCGGCTGGTTCATGACGTTCGCGACCGATTATCTCGGTTGGCCGATCCGCGCGCTTTGGGGGTTGATTCCGTGGTAGATCAGGAGAGGATCAGATCCATCAGCGAAAAATTTGAATCGAACGTCGACTATACGACCGTCCTCAACAACTTCGAAGGGCCGCTCGATCTTCTTTTGTATCTCATCAACCGCGAAGAAATCGAGATCAAGGACGTATTCGTTTCGCAGGTCACGGAACAGTTCCTCGACTATATGAAAGGACTTCCGTATCTCGACGTAGACAAGGTGAGCGAATATCTCAACATTGCCGCGACGATCATCAAGATCAAAGCGCAGGCGCTCGTGCCAAATATCCTCGAAGATCCGGAACTCGATCAGGAGATCGAGGACGACAAGGCAGAACTTATCCGCGCGCTCGAAGAATACCGCCTCATCAAAGAGGAAACAAAAAAACTCAAAGAGCTCGAAACGATCGGCTTCTATTTCAAGGAACCCGATAAAGACGTCGGTGAAACGCGTACTGTTTTCACCATGGACAAACTTACGCTCGACGGTCTCATTTCCGCGTATTCCGCTCTCCTGCTCAAGCGGGAAGAGGCGCTCAAAGAGGACGAAGTGCGCGAGATCCCGCGGGATTCTTTTACCGTGGAAGAAAAGATCCAATTCGTTCTGGAATGTCTCGAAGAGCGGAAAGAAGTTCAGTTCGAGGAACTCTTCACGCGCGATTTCACCAAACCGGAGATCATCACGACCTTTCAGGCGATCCTGGAGCTTCTCAAATATCAGTTTTTGCATGTAAAGCAGGAGCAAGAATTCGGCGAGATCACCATCTCGCTCAATCCCGACAGAGACAAGGAGGCTGACCTTGGAAATATTGACGAATACGATTGAGGCGATCCTGTTTGCCTCCGGCAAGAGCGTGCCCATTGCGGACATTGCCGAAAAGCTCAACGTAACGGAAGGGGAAGTCAAAAAGTCGCTCAAAGAACTCCAGAAAAAATACGGGGAGGACGGCGGCATCCAGCTCCTCGAATTCAACAAAAAGGCACAGCTCGGTTCCAATCCGAAATATAAGGAAGGGGTCTCCGCAGTTCTCAATCCGATCCGCGAAAAAGAGCTTACGCGTACCATCCTCGAAACGGTTGCCATCATTGCCTATAAACAGCCCATCACCCGTACGGAGATCGAACTCCTGCGCGGTCTGAACAGCGATTATGCCGTCAACGCGCTCCTTGATCTCAATCTCATTTATCCGTGCGGCAGAAAGGACGCCGTCGGCAGACCCGTTCTGTTCGCAACGACGGACGAATTCCTCAAGCGGTTCAAGCTGCATTCTCTGGAAGAACTGCCCGATTACGATACCTTGATGGCTGCGATCTCCCATGCTGAGGAAGATCACGACAATTACCTCTATGCCCGCGACGAACTTCCGCCCGAAGAGACGGAGGAAAACGCGCCGGCTGCGGAGAAAAAGAAAAAGCCCGAAGAGGAGGGCAGCGGATACGAGATCCCGGATTTCCTGAAGGGGCTCGACGACGCGGACATCGTCAAAATCGATTAAATTACATATTTTTAACGCATTCGCCCATATTACGGATATGGGCGAATTTTTTGTATATTCGTTCTTCGTGAGCACGGCGCTCTTTCTGTTTCCTGTATTTTTGTATATAGACGCCTATGCGGACGTCGCGGAAAACCGTGCCTGGTTCTGCATCTCGCTCTTTCACAAACTCAAACTTTTCGGAGGATACGCCCAACTGCGGGCGGAAGGGCTCATCTTTCATCTTACAAAGAAAAAAGCATTCCTTCTGCCGTATTCCGAAATGGCGAACGCGCGCAAACAGTTTGAGATCACAAAAGGGTTCCAGTTATGGCGCTTTCATCAGATCGTAGAAACGGACGGAGCAGACGAACCCAAGGGAATTCTTGTAGCAACGCTCATGAATCTGGCGGCAGGTACGGCTTTTTCCATATTAAGGGAGAGTCACAGTTTCCTTTCGCTCAAAGCACGGTCGCTGCTGCATAACGAAAAATGCCTTAAATTTTCCATCCGTGCGGCAGTCGTTCTGAACGGGCTCGTGCTTGCAGTAGCGCTCACAAAAAAAGTATTGGAGGGTATGATCGTATGGATAAAAAAATTGACAGCATCATGGAAAAGACGGCAGAAAAACTGACCGGACTCGTGGACGTAAATACCGTAATCGGCAGTCCCGTCGTCACGGCGAGCGGCGCGCAGGTCATTCCGTTTACAAAGGTGACGATGGGGTATCTCTCCGGCGGAGGAGAATACGGGGAGGTCAAAAAGATCGAAAACGACGAATGCCTGCCGTTTGCAGGCGGCGCAGGAACGGTCGTCAACGTAAAACCTGCGGGATTCCTCATCGACGACGGCAAGGAATGCAGGATCGTCCGCGTTACGGACGACCCGCTCGACGGTCTCATCGAAAAGGCAGGCGACCTCATCGGAAAACTTGTCAAACGCAGCGATGAATAAATTCCTCTGCGGAGCGCTTGCGGCTGCGGCGATGCTTTGCGCAGTTCTGCCCTTGTACGGCGTTCGAGCGGACGCGGAGGGGAACTTTTCCAAAGCGGAATGCGTCGTCGAAGTCTCCTCCCGTCGTATCCTGCACGCCGAAAACGCAGCATTGCCTCTTCCGATGGCAAGCACCACAAAAGTGCTCACGGCGATCATCGTCATCGAGGACTGTGACTTGACCGACGTAGTCGAGATCCCCGCCGAGGCTGCCGGAACGGAGGGCTCGAGCATCTATCTCCGCGCGGGAGAAAAATATACCGTCGAGGAACTGCTTTACGGACTCATGCTGCGCTCCGGGAACGACGCCGCCGTCGCATTGGCGCTCCATCACAGCGGGAGCATTTCCGCTTTCGCACATGAAATGACCGTTCGGGCGGCATTTATGGGGGCATCAGACAGCGTATTCTCCAATCCGCACGGACTGCCTGCCGCAGAACACCGCACGACAGCGCGCGATCTGGCGCTCATTGCAGCGCACGCCATGCAAAACGCGGTATTCCGCACGATCGTATCTACCAGATATTACGCGCCGCGCGGATGGACAAACAAGAATAAAATGCTGAGCACATACGACGGCGCCATCGGCATAAAGACGGGTTTTACTTCCGAAGCGGGGCGATGCCTCGTAACGGGGGCGGAGCGGAACGGCATGACGGTCGTCTCCGTCGTCCTGAACAGTCCTTCGATGTATGAACGTTCTGCGGCGATCCTCGACAATGCTTTTCACGATTACACCCTGACGGAACTGTGTTCCCGCGGCGAATGCGTTGAGGGCTGCCGTGCCGAGTACGATTTTTCCTATCCGCTCACGCAAAGAGAACGGGAAACCGTGTGCCGCGAGATCGCGCTGACCGACCCGCTTCCCGCATCGGAAGGGGAAATCGCAGGACAAATGCGGATACTCCTGGAGAATCGCTTGCTTTTTTCGCAGAATTTGTATATGATGGAACGGTAATACAAAACACGGAAGAAAACTATGCGCATCAACAAATTTCTCGCGGAACAAGGCGTGGCTTCCCGCCGCGGATGCGACGAGATCGTCGCGGAAGGGCGGGTCACCATCAACGGAAAGGTCGCCAAAGCGGGGGACGACGTCACGCCCTCCGATACCGTCATGCTTGACGGAAAGACGCTTTCCCATAAAGTCAAGTATGAATATTATCTCCTCAACAAGCCAAAAGGATACGTTTGCACCGTCTCCGACGATAAGGGCAGAAAAACGGTCATGGATCTTCTCCCTGCGGGAGCAGGTCGCGTTTTTCCCGTCGGACGGCTCGACTACGACACAGAGGGCATGCTCATCCTCACAAACGACGGCGAGCTCGCCTATCGTCTGACCGCACCGCAAAGCGAAATTACTAAGACGTATCTCGTGCGCATCGAGGGCTCGATCACCGACATACAGTTAAACCGCCTTCGTGCAGGCGTAGAGATCGAACGCGGCGTCGTCACGAAAAAATGCAAAGTGACGGTCATGGAGACGAACAAAAAATATACAAAACTCCACGTTGTACTTACGGAAGGGAAAAACCGCGAGATCAGACGCATGTTTGAAGTCGTCGGAAAGAACGTCGACTTCCTCAAACGCATCAGGATCGGCGAGCTCACGCTGAGCGGGCTCGATCGCGGGAAAGTCCGAAAACTCACACAGGATGAAGTTTTCTATCTGAAAAATCTGTAAAAAAAAACGCAACCTCTCGGGGTTGCGTTTTTTTTGTTGTTTGTATTCATTTGTTTTCAGTTGATATTCGAACGGATGAGCCCGACAACTTTTCCGAGAATGGTCACCTCGTCGAGGACATAGTCGGTCAGAGCGTCGTTCTCCGGATGCAGAACAAATTTGCCGGCACGGCGGTAAAACCGTTTGACCGTTGCGCCCTCCGAAATGCCGTCGTCAAACATTGCAACGACGATATCGCCGTTTTCGGCAGTCTCCTGTTTCCTGACGACGATCTTATCGCCGCTGAAAATGCCGGCTTTGATCATACTGTCGCCCTGTACGGTCAGAAGAAACAGCCCGTCGCCCGAAAACTCGGCAGAGGGGAGTACATAATATCCGTCGTAATTTTCCGTGGCAAGAATAGGGGTACCTGCGGTAACGGTGCCGATGAGCGGCACGCGCACCGTACCGCCCGTGCTCTTGAGCGCGACGGCGCGTTTTTTCCCTTCCGCCTTTTCAAGATGTCCCTGTTCTTTGAGCCGATTGATGTAGTCGTAAGCCGTTGCCGTCGATTTGATGCCGAGCTCACGGCACATATCACGCACGGTTGGCGGGAATCCGTTTTCGTCTGTATATCTGTTGATGAAAGCGAGCACTTCGTCGAGTTTGCGCTGACTGAGCATGGAGATACCTCCTTTTTCTCATTATAACACACTCCATATAAAATTGCAAACATTTGTTCTAAAATTTTCAGAAAAAATTATCAAATTTTCTTGCTTTTTCCGATGGAAGGGGATATACTTATAGATATGGAAAGAAAGATGTGCGTCCTCGATGACGAAAAAGAGTGCGACGGGTGCATGGAATGCGAAGTCTGCGATCTCGACCCGAATAAAATTTGCGATAACTGCGGAAAATGCCTGAACATCCGGGAGTATGCAACGATCAGGATCGACAAGATCTATACCGATCCCGCAGAATACGAGCGGGATTCAAAAAAGAGGCGTTGATGCGCCTTATGGACTTAAAACATCAATAAAAGCACTCAAAAAGGGAGAAGAATTCTATTCTTCTCCCTTTTTTGATCGTTAAAAGAACGGCTTGCAGTACCCCGCTCGTTTCCGGAAGGGGGCGGCATACATGAGTGCCGCTATCGGACGATATAGGAACGGAATTTTTCTGCGTGTTCGATCGGGATGACCGCGCGCACGCGCATACCGTCGTCGGCATATTCTATCGCACGTTCGGAAATCAGCGGACGAAGAGCACCGTATTTTGCCGACTGCGCATAGGGGAAAAAGAGCTCTGCCTCCACAAAACGATCGCGCAGCATTTCAAAAATTTTCTTTCTCAGTGTATCGAGCCCCGCTCCCGTCTTTGCGGAAATACAGACAGCGTCGCGCGGAAGTCCCGCGCCATCCGCAAGTTTGTCGATCTTGTTCATCACAAGCAGGATGGGCGCGGAAAACCCGAGATCCTCCAGTGTCTGCATCGTCGTCCTGTACTGCGTTTCGGACGCGCCGCTTGCGTCGCAGACGACGAGCGCAAGATCGCAATGCAGCGCGCTCTCCAACGTAGAGCGGAATGCGTCGATGAGATGATGGGGCAGATCCTGCAAAAATCCGACTGTATCGACGAGCAAAAACTCCATGCCGTCGATCTCCAGACGGCGCGAAGTGGGATCGAGCGTGGCAAAAAGGGCGTCTTTCACAAACACATCCGCCCCTGTAAGTACGTTTAAAAGCGTAGATTTTCCCGTATTCGTATACCCGACGAGCGCAATGGTACGGACGCCGTCTTTTTTTCTGCGTTTTGTGAGAAGATCACGGCGCTGTTCTGTCCTGTCGAGCTTTTCTTCCAGCGCCCGGATACGCGAACGGATATGCCGCCGATCCGTCTCGAGCTGCGTTTCGCCGGGACCGCGCGTACCGATCCCGCCACCAAGGCGGGAAAGCGCTCCGCCTTTTCCCTTTAACCGAGGATAGAGATAGCGGAGCTGCGCCAGTTCGACCTGCAATTTCCCTTCGCTGCTCTCCGCACGGAGCGCAAAGATGTCGAGGATGAGCGTCGTGCGGTCGATGACCTTTTTCCCTTCCAGTCCTTCCGAAAGATTTACCGTCTGAGAAGGGGAAAGTTCGCCGTTGAAAAGAACGGTCACATCCAGTCCGCGCAGCAGTTCATTGAGTTCAGCGAGTTTTCCTTCCCCGATAAACGTCGCGGGATTGATCTCGCGTATTTTCGCGTACAACGTGCCGGCGTAAGCGGCGCCCGCGCTCTCGATGAGCGCGACAGCCTCCTCATGCAGAACGGCGTAATCGTCCGAAAGAACGGGCTGCAAAATATATACGTTTTCCAAAATCAGTCCTCATCCTCCGTGTGATGCAGTTTGACGGCGCTTGCGACAGACTTGCGGTGGTCTTCCGTGATCGCGGCATAATGCTTTCTCGTCGTATTCACGTCGCGGTGACCGAGAACATCCGCAACAATATAGATATCTCCCGTCTCACGATAGAGCGCCGTGCCGTAGGTCGAGCGGAGTTTGTGCGGCGTGATCTTTTTGAGAGGGGTAACGATCCCGGCATATTTTTTTACGAGATTTTCCACGGCGCGCACGGTAATGCGGCGATATTGCAGGGAGAGAAAAAGGGCATGCTCCTCAGCCGGTACATGCGGATCTTCCTCCTTCTGCGCGAGATAGGCCGCAAGCGCGTCACCGACCTCCTCCGAAAAATAGAGGATCGCTTTGTTCCCGCCCTTGCGCGTTACGACAAAAGAATTGTTGGAAAAATCGATGCTCTCGTCATTCAGCCCGACAAGCTCGGAGATACGGATCCCCGTTCCCAAAAACAACGTAAGAATCGCAATATCGCGTATTTTCGTCTTTTCATGATAGCCGACCGCATGTTTGGAGAGCCCGTCGCCATACTCGGCAGCGTTGAGCAGAGAGGGGATCTCGCCGCCCTCAAGTCGTATGATCTCCTTTTCGTGCAGTTTCGGCGTAGCGACCTTGGCAGTATTGTTCGTTTCGATGAGACCTTTATTAAAAAAGTACTTGAACATGGAACGAACGGTAGAGAGCTTGCGTGCTTTGGCGCGCTCGTCGCAGGAGAGGCGTTTCTCACGGAAACGATAATTGGAGAGATAGCTCAGAAAGATCTCTATGTCCGTATCGGTGACGGACTCAAGATCTTCAAGCGTGATATCGCGGACTTCCTTGCCGCGGAATTTTTTCCGAGAAAGAAAATCAAAGAAAATACGCAGGTCGTAGACGTAATTCAGGCGGGTGAGAGAACTCGTGCGCTGCTCAACGCCGCGCAGAAAATCCTCGCAGAAGTAGGGAAGTTCCTCGAGAAGCGCGTCGATCTTATCCAGGTTTTTCAGATTGCGCTCACGATAGTAATCGGAGCCGTCCATCGTCACGTTTGCCATACAGATATTATACCACAAAAGGAGAAATACGTCAATTTTACGAATAGTTTGGGGAGGGAAAATCAAAAAAATAACAGGGGAAAATTACAGAGCGAGCACGGCAAGAAAAAAAGGTAACAAAACATCAAACAAGGCGAAACAGATTCAGCTGCATCCGACGGCAAAAGGAAGGCAATGAGTACATCAAGGCGCGATAAATGACGGCTTGAAACTCGGCAAAACAAGGCGCAAAAAACAACCGAACGAAAATAAAGCCCGCAGAGGGAACCGAGATAACTATTCGTAAAACACAGCTTTTACGAATAGTTATAGGTAAAAACGGCTGAAATAAACCAAAAAACGCAGAAAAATACTTTTTCTGTTAAATCTTTGAATTAATGATTACAAGCGAAAAAATGTCGTCGCATTCGTTTCTCAGGCGTTCTCACAGCCGTTTTCTGAAACTATTTGAAGGATTCCCTGCGCCGTTTTTCAAAAATCGCTCTCAGACAACGCAGGACGTCGTTTTTTGCACGAAAAACGTATCGAATTTCAGCGTCCTGCTGCAAACTGTTTCTTGAAACGCTTGTTTTTCGTCCGGCTGGCGACGATTTTAGCGCCCGGAACACATATCCTGACGCCAAAACAACGCAAAAACGGCGCTTAGGAACGCCGTTTTCTTTCATTTCGCTCAAAAAACAGGTATTATGTCTGACATACTATTTGTTTTTCCGCCTGAAAACACCGTACGAGAACGCTTCACACGTCAATTTGTCGCTAAATTCTCTCTGCGTAAGCAATTCTTCGAAAGCACCATCGAAATGGATATTGTACACCGTGCTCGAATTATTGACGTAAACATACACGGAATCGTTTCCCGTGCGTCGTACATAAACGATACAGCCGCTGTCCGAAAAAATCTCATCAAATACGCCCTCGGCGAACACATCGTATGCGCTCCTGATCGCGCCGAGCTTTCTGTAAAATGCCCGCAGCTCTTCGTCTGTATTCACCCAGTCGTAACAACCGCGGCAGAACGGATCGAGATACCCCTGCATGCAATTTTCGTCGCCGTAGTAAATGCACGGCACGCCGGGCAGCGTAAATTGCAATACGGCAGCCATTTTCAGTTTTTTCTTTGCAGCTGAAACTTCGTCGGCGTTCATCGATGTGACCGCCATCTCATCCTTATTGGCGCAAGTTTTTCCGCCGAGCACGGTCAGGATACGCGGCGTATCATGCGTACCGAGAATATTCATCAGGCAGTCGAGCGTCTGCTTCGGGTAATTATCGATGAGCATATACAGCGTTTCACGGAGCTGCGTCGTATTTCCGGACTGCACATAGCTGATGATCGCATCCTTCAGCGGATAATTCATCACGCTGTCCAGCTCGTAGCCCTGCAGATACTCCCTGCGCTCGCTGTAAGCAATTTTGTTGGATGCGTCCTCCCAGACTTCACCGATCACAACGGCGTCAGGCGTTTCTTCCTTGACTGCGGCACGGAGTTTTTGCAGGAAGAAATCGGGAAGTTCGTCAGCAACGTCAAGGCGGTAACCGCCGATCCCGTGGCGCAGCCACGTTTTGAGCACGCCGTTCTCCCCGAACACGAACTCCTGATAGGATGCGGAATGTTCGTTGACCGCGGGCAGTGTCTCGATTCCCCACCAGCTTTCATAGGAATCCGGAAAAGTGCGGAAATGATACCATTCCGAATAAGGAGATTGCCGAGACTGATAGGCGCCCACGCTGTCGTACCGGCCGTAGCGGTTAAAATAGCGACTGTCCGCGCCCGTATGGTTGAGTACTGCGTCCAGAATGATGCGGATCCCGCGTTTTTTCGCCTCCGTCACGAGCCTGTCGAGGTCTTCCGCCGTCCCGAGCTGTCCGTCGATCTTCAGATAGTCTCCGGTATCGTAACGGTGATTGGAATATGCCTCAAAAATTGGATTGAGATAGATGACCGTAACACCGAGCTCCTGCAAATAATCGAGCTTTTCCGTAATACCGTTGAGATTCCCGCCGAAGAAATCGTTATTCAGAACCTTTCCGTATTCGTTCGGACGATAGGACGGCATCCCGCCCCAATCGCTGCGGCGCACCTTCCAGTCCGCTATAGGCAATTCCCCGACTTTGTTGAACCGATCGGGAAAGATCTGGTACATCACGCCGCCTTTCATCCAGGCGGGCGTACTGTAATGCTCTTCATATACCGTGATCTGCCATGTCCGCATATCGGCCGCTTTTGCCGACATAACGCCGTCGCGCCATTTTCCGCATCCGAAATATTCGTCCCCGACGCGGAAATAATAGAAATACAATCCGATCTGATTGAATCGCAAAGCAACGGAAAAGCCGTCTTCCGTACGCTGCATGGAGAGCGCCTTGCGCTCTTTTCCGTCCTGAAAAAATACAAAGCTGGCGTCAAGATCGTGCGGCATTTCGCCGTTGTCGTTCCAATAGATACGGAACGTTACGACGGAACCGCGCGCAAAGGCGCCCGTCTTGCTTTTGCAGGCTTTATTCAGCGGGTTGTAATAAAAATGCATGTGAGTATCTCTCTCGGAGCCCGTTGCTCCATAAATCTTTCCGGTGGATTACTTTACAGGTTTCAGATTCCAGATCTCTTTGGCGTATTCGCGGATACTTCTGTCTGCCGAGAAATATCCTGCGGCAGCAATATTCATGAGCGACTTTTTGTTCCAGCTCATCTTATCGTGCCTGTACAGATCGCTCATGGCGCTCTGCGTCCGCGAATAAGATTCATAGTCGGCAAGGCACATATACGGATCTGCCACGGGAGAATTGCGCAGCAGATAATTTGCGATGTCCGCGAACGACGTGCCGTTGAATCCGACGATGAGCGACTCCACGATCTTACGCATACCGTAATCCTGATTATAATATGCGCTGGAGTTATATCCGCGCGACCAGATCTCATTGACCTCGTCCGCGGTAAGACCGAAGATAAAGATATTATCCTCCCCCGCCTGCTCCGTCATTTCGACGTTTGCACCGTCGAGCGTTCCGATCGTGAGCGCGCCGTTGATCATGAACTTCATGTTACCCGTTCCGCTCGCCTCTTTCCCTGCAAGCGAGATCTGTTCGGAAATTTCGCTTGCCGGCATGAGCGCCTCGGACATCGTAACATTGTAGTTCTCCATGTACACGACATTGAGTTTTTCATTGATCTTGGGATTTTTGCGGATATCTTCCGCAAGGAAACAGATGAGTTTGATGATCTGTTTCGCCATCTCATACCCCGCGGCGGCCTTCGCACCGAAGATATATGTTTTCGGCTGGATATCGAGGTCGGGATTCTCGCGCAGAGCATTATAATCTGCAATGATGTGCAACACGTTGAGCAACTGGCGCTTGTACTCGTGCATGCGCTTAGCCTGCACGTCGAAAAGCGTATCGGGATCGAGAACGACGCCCTGCTGTTTTTTTGCAAACGCTGCGAACTGGCGTTTTTTGATCGCCTTGATCTCGTCAAGGCGCGCAAGCACGCTCTCGTCGTCTGCAAATTTTCTCAGTTCCTGCAATTTTTCGGGATGCAGATCGTACCCGTCGCCGATGCAATCGGTGATCAAAGCACAAAGTTCCGGGTTCGACTGATTGAGCCAGCGCCTGTGCGCGATGCCGTTCGTCACATTATGAAACTTGTCAGGCGTATAGTCGTAAAAATCGCGGAAAATGCTCTCTTTGATGATATCGCTATGCAATTTGGATACACCGTTCACGCTGTGCGAACCCATTACGCACAAGTTTGCCATGCGCACGGTGTTGTGCGACAGTATGGACATGCGGGAGATCTTCTCCCACTCTCCGGGAAAACTCTGCCACAGGTCGTCGCAGAAACGGCGGTTGATCTCCTTCAGAATGCCGTAAATTCTGGGCAGGCGGCGTGCGACAAGATCCTCCGCCCATGTCTCGAGCGCCTCGGCAAGCACCGTATGGTTCGTATAAGCACACGTCGCCGTCGTGATATTCCACGCCACTTCCCAGTTGAAATAGTTTTCGTCGACAAGAATACGCATCATCTCGGGGATCGCAAGCGCGGGATGCGTGTCGTTGATATGGATCGCCGCCATCTGCGGGAGAAGCGCAAGCGAGCCGTAGCGGCGTTTATGGTCAGACACAATACATTGCAAAGATGCGGAAACAAGAAAATACTGCTGTTTGAGACGGAGCGACTTCCCCTCGTAGTGGTTATCGGAAGGATACAGGACTTTGGAAATGAGCTGCGCGTCGGTGTCATCGCGCATGACTTCCGCATAATTCCCCTGCGAGAAAAGCTGCATATCGAATTTCTGGACTGCGCGCGAACGCCACAGGCGGAGCGTGCTCACGGATTCGGAGTCTTTACCCGAAACCATCATGTCGTATGCGATCGCCTCAACTTCTTTGGCGTTGTGATAGACGGTTTCCATGCCGTGATCCGTCCACTTTTCCTCCAAAGTTCCGTCAAACCGAACGATAAAGCGCTTATCGGTACGCTGGATGAGCCACGCGTCCCCTCCCGGCAGCCAGACGTCCGGAAGTTCGATCTGCCATCCGTCGATGATCTTCTGTTTGAAGAGACCATACTGATAGCAGATAGAAAAACCCATTGCCGGATAGTTCTGGGTCGCAAGACCGTCGAGGAAACAGGCGGCAAGCCGTCCGAGTCCCCCGTTTCCCAATCCCGCATCGGGTTCCTCTTCGTAGAGATCTTCGAGCGAGAGCTTATAATCTTTGAGCGCGCCGGTAAGCGCCTCGCCGATCCCGAGATTATATACGCTGTTTTTCAGCGAACGCCCCATCAGAAATTCCATGCAAAGGTAATACACGCGCTTTGCTTTGGCATTCTTTGTTTTCAGATGAAACTTCTGGTGCTTTTCCGCCATAATATCGCGCACGCTCATAACAACGGCGCGATAGATCTGTTCCCGCGTTGCTTCCTGCGGCGTTACGCCGAAATAACGCGACAACTTTCCGGAAATGAGGCGCTGCGCCTCCTGTTCGGTCATTTTACTCATGAGTGTAGTTCCATTATCTCCTGCATGTTAGTTGCCACAAATTTTTTACGATTGTAAATAACAAAAAGAACGGAGGAGCAACGACGACAGACAGCGTTTTGCTCCTCTCTCTTCTTTTTGTTTGGATGCAAATGTTTATGCCTGTATTTATTTGAGCATTCCGAGGTAAAGCCCTTCGTAGTACGACGCAGACTTTGCCCACGAGAAATCGGTATCCATCGCCTTCTTCTGAAGCGCTTTCCACTCCTCTTTGTTGTGGTAGACACCGATCGCCTCGTTAATGACGTACAACATATCGTATGCGTTGTAGTCGTGGAAGGTAAACCCGTTCCCGCCTGCGCCGTAAGGCGTGATGCTGTCGCGCAGACCGCCCGTCTCGCGTACGATGGCGATCGTGCCGTAACGGGAGGCGATCATCTGCGAAAGTCCGCAGGGCTCGCTCTTGCTGGGCATCAGGAAAAGATCGGCGCCGGCATAGATCTTGCGCGAAAGATCAGAATTGAAGGAAATGATGGAAACGACTTTCCCCTGATAACGGCGCGCCAGATCGCTGAAATAGTTCTCGTAAGTCGAATCCCCCGTGCCGAGCAGGACGAACTGAACATCCTGACGGAGCACCTGCTCAATGACCTCTTTGACAAGATCAAGCCCCTTGTGCGCCACAAGACGCGTGATCATAGCAATGATCGGCGTATCGGGCTTGACGGGAAGATTGAGCATGCGCTGAAGCTCTTCTTTGCAGATCGCCTTGGGCGCCATGTTCTCTTTGTCGTAATTTGCAAAGAGCGACTTATCCGTGGCAGGATTGTAGTAATCGGTATCGATGCCGTTGAGGATGCCGCAAAGTTTGAACTCGTTGCGGCGGATAATGGGATCGAGCCCGTGCGAATAGTACGGATCTTTGATCTCGCCCGCATACGTCGGGCTGACCGTCGAGAACCGCTCGCAGCACTCGATCGCACCCTTCATAAGGTTGATGCAGCGGTCGTATTCAACGAGATAGCGGAACCTGTTGGAGATCCCGAACAGATCTTCCAGAATATCGAGGGAATATTTACCCTGATACTCGATGTTGTGGATGGTAAATACCGCGCGGATGAACTGATATTCGGGACGGAAACAGTAGATCGTCTTGAGATAGAGCGCCGCCAGCGCCGCCTGCCAGTCGTGACAATGAAGGATATCGGGGTAGAATCCGATGAAGGAAAGAATCTCCATAACGCCGCGGCAGAAGAATGCAAAACGTTCGCCGTCGTCGTAATAACCGTAGCAGCCTGGACGCTTGAAGTAATACTCGTTATCCACGAAATAATACTTCACATTATCCGCTTCATACTCAAAGATGCCGCAGTACTGATTTCTCCAGGAAAGCGGAACAAAGATATTGCCGATAAATTTGAAGTCCTTGCGGTACTCCTTCTTGATGTCCTGATAGAGCGGGATAATGACGCGGACGTCGTATGCGTCGCTCCTGGCAAGCGCCTTGGAAAGAGATCCGATGACCTCGGCAAGACCGCCCGTCGCAATGAACGGCGCAGCCTCAGACGCGACAAACAAAATCTTTTTCTTGGGTACAACGGTGATCTCGGGCGCAGGCGCCGCCTCCGCCGTCTCCTGCTGCGCAACGGCTTCCACCGCCGGGACATTGACGACCGCAGCGTCAGCCTCGGGAACGGCAACCTCCTCCGTCTTTGTTTCGGGTGCGGGTTTTACCGTTTTTTTCGCAGCCGTTTTCGTTGTCTTTTTCGTAGTTGTTTTGGGTGTACTCATGCCTTCCTCCTTATCATTCCCCAAAAAATTACAGAGCAAACATGCACGCGGCAGAAACACGCGGAAACTGCCGCGTACACGTCATCTTTTATACCATGCGGCCCTTTGCGATGAAGTACGGAAGTTCCGCACATCCCGCAAGATGGCGCCTGTCGCGGATCACGACATTCTTATCCGTGATCACGCTGTCGAGCTGTACGCCCGATCCGACGACGCTGTCCTGCATGATGATGGAATTTTTGACGACGCTCCCCTTTCCGATCTTGACGCCGCGGAAAAGAATGCAGTTCTCGACCGTTCCTTCGATGACGCATCCATCGGAAATCAGCGAATTCTTGACGATCGCATCGTCGCTGTACTTGCTGGGCGCGGAATCGCGAACCTTCGTGTAGATATCGCGCGCACCGAACAATTCGTCGCGGACTTTTTTATCGAGCAGCTCCATGCTGTGCGCGTAATACGTCTGGAGCGATTCGATACCTGCATAATAGCCGCCGAACGGATAGCCGTAAATTTTGAGAGTATCGACGTTTTTGGTGAGGATATCCTTACCGAAACTGGTGAGTCCGCGCGTGACAGCATCCTGAATGATGTTGATGAGGAACTCGCGGTTGAGCACCATGATGTTGACGTAAACTTTGCTCTTCTGCTTGCTCTTGGAACGGGGGTTGATCTTGATGCCCTTGATCCTGCCCTCCTCGTCGGGCGTGAGCGTCATGAAGTAGTTGGAATCCGTGGGCAGATCTTCCTCATGATAGACCATCGTGATATCCGCCCCTTTTTCCTCGTGATAGCGCATGATGTCTGCGATATCGACGCGGGCAATGCCGTCGCAATCGGAAATGACGACGTACTCTTCGTTACGGTGATTCAAAAATCCCGTGATCCCTTTGAGCGCCTCAAGACGGTTGGTGTAAGGTGCATCCGTTTCATCGGAATAAGGCGGAAGCAGAATGATACCGCCGTCTTTGCGCGCGAGATCCCAGTCCTTGCCGCTGCCGAGGTGATCCATGAGCGACTGATAGTTGAACTTCGTGACAATGCCGACGGTCGTGATGCCGGAGTTCACAAAGTTGGAAAGCGTGAAATCGATGAGACGATATCTTCCGCCGTAAGGAATGGAGGCCATCGTCCTGTGGCGGGAGAGTTCGGGAATGTTTTCGTCGTGTACGTTGGAAAAGATAACTCCTACTGCGTTTGCCATTTTGTTACTCCCCCTTGTAATCCTTGTCGAGGATCTGACCGCCGGCGACCTTTGCGCCCGCGCCGATCGTGATGTTTCTGCCCAACACGGCAATGCCCGCGTTCTTTTCCTTCTCTTCGCCGACAACAGCGCCCTCTTCGATGACGGTGTTCTCGTCCACGATGGAATAGACGACCTTTGCCCCCTTCTTTACGACGCATCCCGCCATGAGCACGCTGTCGATGACCTCCGCGCCCTCTTCCACAACGACGTTGCTCGAAAGAACGGAGTGTTTCACCGTGCCGTCGATCTCGCAGCCGAGCGAGATGAGCGAATTATTGACGACTGCCTTTTCTCCGAGATATTCGGGCGGCGCGAGCGGGTTGCGGGAATGGATCTTCCAGTCGGAATCGCCCACGTCGAACGCGGGCTCATCGCCGAGCAGATCCATATTCGACTCCCAGAGCGACGAGATCGTGCCGACGTCTTTCCAGTATCCGCTGAAACGGTAAGAGAACATCTTCTCGCCCGCGTTCAGCATGGCGGGCAGCACATCTTTCCCGAAATCCTTGCTCGAATTGGGATTCGCCTCGTCATCGATGAGATACTTGAAGAGCTTGCTCGCGGTAAAGATGTAGATACCCATGGACGCAAGGTTGCTCTTGGGCTGCTTGGGTTTTTCCTCGAACTGGTAGATGGAACCATCCTCGTTGGTATTGAGGATCCCGAAACGGGACGCCTCTTTGAGCGGCACTTCGATGGCGGCGATGGTACAGTCTGCCCCCGTCGCCTTGTGCGCCTTCAGCATGGCGGAATAGTCCATCTTATAGATGTGGTCGCCCGAGAGGATGAGCACATACTCGGGGTTGTACTTCTGCATGAACGCGAGGTTCTGATAGATCGCATTCGCCGTACCCTCGAACCACGACGACTTCTTTTTCGCCTGATAAGGCGAAAGGATATGTACGCCGCCGAACGAGCGGTCGAGATCCCACGGCTGACCGTTCCCGATATATTCGTTGAGCTCGAGCGGCTCGTACTGCGTGAGCACGCCGACCGTGTCGATCCCCGAATTGATGCAGTTGCTCAGAGGAAAGTCGATGATACGATACTTTCCGCCGAATGCGACCGCAGGCTTTGCAATGTTGTTGGTGAGCGCGTACAGACGACTACCCTGTCCGCCCGCAAGCAGCATTGCCACACATTCCTTCTTTCTTTGCATACTACAGAACCCCCTGTAAAACTCCTTGATTATTATTTCGGCTGTCCGCCGCAGAGTCCATCATATAGTTTTCAATCTTCATGCCTTCCCGGCGGAAGGTTTTTTCGCCGCGGGTTTTTTCGCCGCGGGCTTTTTCGCCGTCGCCTTAGGCTTTTCGGCTTTGGGCGCATCCGGTTCGCGGACAAGATACAGACACGTAAGCTTCGGCATGGCGACCGGAATGGAATACTGCTTGCCGTGGCTGGGTTTCTTGACCGCCGTGATCGTCTTTTTCGTGATCTTCCCCTCGCCGCCGTACTTCACATCGTCGGTATTGAAAACGATCTTGTACTTTCCGCGGCGCGGTACGCCCAGACGGTAATCGGGTACGTCCACACCCGAGAAACAGACGAGCGTGATCACCTCGTTCCCCGCCTTGTCTCTTCTGAGGAAGGAGACCATGTTGCGGTCGGCGTCGTCGGGCGCAAGCCACTCGAAACCGTCCCACGAATCCTCGATCTCATAGAGCGCGGGCGTCGAAAGATAGAACTCGTTGAGTTCTTTGACCATCCTGGAAAGTTTCCCGTGCAGTTCGTAGGTATCGCGCAGGAAGAACTCAAGCCCCTCGTGATAATCCCATTCCTTGAACTGACCGAACTCATATCCCATGAAATTGAGTTTTTTCCCGGGATGCGACATCATATATCCGAGGAAGGAGCGCACGCCCGCGAACTTTTCCTCGTAAGTACCCGGCATCTTGTTGATGAGCGAGCATTTCCCGTGCACGACTTCATCGTGCGAGATGGGCAGGACGTAGTTCTCGGAAAAAGCGTACATCATCGAGAAGGTAAGTTTGCTGTGGTTGTACATGCGGAAATACGGGTTGAGGCACAGATAGGAGAGCATATCGTTCATCCATCCCATATTCCACTTGAAATTGAATCCCAATCCGCCGACGGAACCGGGTTTTGTGACCAACCCCCACGCGGTGGACTCCTCTGCGATCATCAGCGCATACGGGAACCGGAGGAAGACCGCCTCGTTGAGTTTCCTCAGGAAGGCGATCGCTTCGAGGTTCTTGTTCTCGCCGTAAATATTCGGCACCCACTCCCCGTCGCGCTTATCGTAATCGAGATAGAGCATGGACGCAACGGCGTCTACGCGGAGCCCGTCCACATGGTATTTATCGAAGAAGAAGCAGGCGTCTGAAATAAGGAAAGAGAGAACCTCGTTCCTGCCGTAATCAAAGCGGCGCGTCCCCCAGCTCTTGTGCTCCATTCTGTCCCACTGGCTGCTCTCATAGAGCGGCTGACCGTCAAACTCATACAGCCCCTGCGCATCCTTGGGGAAATGCGCGGGAACCCAGTCGAGGATGACGCCGATCCCGGCGCGGTGGAACTCGTCGACAAGATACATGAAATCCTTGGGCGTACCCATGCGGGAGGTCACGGCGAAATATCCCGTCACCTGATAGCCCCAGGAGCCTTCGAACGGGAATTCGGTCACGGGCATGAATTCCACGTGCGTATACCCCATCTCCTTGACGTACGGAACGAGTTCCCGCGCCAGGTCGAGATAGGAATAATAGTTGCCGTCTTCATGGCGTTTCCACGAGAGCAGATTGACCTCGTAGATGTTCATAGGCGCGGCAAAAATATTTTTATTGCGGATATTTTCAAAATATGCGGCGTCACGCCATTCGTAGCCGTCCAGATCGTACAGTTTCGAGGCGGTCGCAGGTGGCGTTTCGGTATGGAACCCCACGGGATCCGCCTTCATGAGCTGCCTGCCGTCCGCTGCGGTAACACAGTATTTGTAGGTATCGTACTGCTTGAGTCCCGGAATAAACAGCTCGAACGTCTCTCCGTCGATCATACGCTCCATGACGTTTGCATCCACATTCCACTCATTGAAATCACCCACGACAGAAACGCTCCGCGCATGCGGTGCCCAGACGCGGAAAACATATCCCTCTTTCTCCCCGCGGACTTCCTTATGAGCGCCGAAAATTTCGTAGATACGGTCGTTTTTCCCGTGGTGGTAAAGATAGAGCGGGAAATCCGTCATGCTCCCCGTAGTCTCTTTTGCCGTGTTCTTCTGCATTGCGTCTCCTTTGGAAACAATTTTCCCCTTACACATTTTGAAATACAACGAGATATCGCTGTACATCGGTTATATTATACTATATTTTGCGCACGGTTTCAATACCCAATTTGCATTTTTTGCCCTTTTTTTGAAAAAAATTTGAGAAAGGATACGCAATATCCAAAAAAATCCCCTTCGGATCGTTCCGAAGGGGATCGAATACTTATTTTGTTTCGCTGTATTTGTCTTCCTTGTTCCAGGAATACAGCTCGCGGAGCTCTTCTCCTACTTTTTCAAGCATGTGCGAAGCCTCTCTCTCGCGGCAGGCGTTGAAGTGAGCGCGTCCGCCGCTCTTGTTCTCGGAGATCCACTTGGAAGCGAACGTGCCGTCCTGGATCTCGGTGAGAACCTTCTTCATCTCCTTTTTGGTATCGTCGGTGATGAGGCGTTTACCGGTCTCGTAGTCGCCAAATTCCGCCGTGTCGGAAATGGAGTAACGCATCTTTTTGAATCCGCCCGCATAGATGAGGTCAACAATGAGCTTCATCTCGTGGATGCACTCAAAGTACGCGTTGCGGGGATCGTAGCCAGCCTCAACAAGCGTCTCGAACCCTGCCTTCATGAGCGCGGTCACGCCGCCGCAGAGCACTGCCTGTTCGCCGAAGAGATCGGTCTCCGTCTCACATTTGAACGTCGTCTCCAGAACGCCCGCACGCGCGCCGCCGATGCCGAGCGCATAAGCGAGCGCGATGTCCATCGTATCCCCGGAGGGATCCTGATAGACCGCAACGAGATCGGGCACGCCGTGCCCCTCCACATACTCGCTGCGCACCGTATGACCGGGTCCCTTGGGCGCGATCATGAAAACGTTGACGTCCGCGGGAGGAACGATCTGCTTGAAATGGATGTTGAACCCGTGCGCAAACGCAATGTATTTTCCGGCTTTCAGAACGGGAGCGACGTTCTCCTTATAGATGTCCGCCATCTTCTCGTCAGGCGTGAGCATCATGATGATGTCCGCTTTCTCCGCCGCTTCCTTAACGGGATACACCTTGAAGCCCGCTTTCTCGGCGATGGGCCACGTTCTGCCACCCTTGTTGAGGCCGATGATCACGTTCACGCCGCTGTCTTTCAGGTTGAGCGCGTGTGCGTGACCCTGGCTGCCGAAACCGATGACGGCAACGGTCTTTCCGTTCAGGCGTTTGAGATCGCAGTCCGCTTCATGAAAAATGCGCGCTTCCTGCGTTTCGGGATCATAAATTTTATGAGCCATTTTTCTGTTCCTCCGTTTTTCTGTTCTTGAATATTATACCCCCCTGCGAACGTACAGTCAAGTAACGGAGGTAAATTTTTTAATAATTTTTATAGATAGTCGTAATTTATATATAGTTGCATTTTCTGCATAAAAGCGGTATAATGTGAGAAATATCCGGATCAAATGGTGGAAATATGAAACTTTCGAATCTCACAGTCCTGCACGGGATCCTGCGCGATCCGCTCATCGCGGCGTTCGCCGCGGCAGACGGAAAAAAGAGCAGGGCGCAGTTTCTGCGCAGGCTCTACGAACGCGGCGCGGAAACTGCTTTCGCCGCATACGTTGCCGACGCAGTCCTGACGGATGAAAACGCTTTTTCCAGAGCCTGCGCCGCACGCGGCAGGGTTTCCTCTTTCGTCCGCGAGGCATATCTCACAGATATCCGAGCCATCGGTGAGGCGCTCGGCGAAACGGAAGAGGACGGATTCCGCGTGGGGCGCGCCCCTTCCCCTTTCACCGGATGGGACGAAACGACGGTGCGCCGCCTTACCGCACTGTACAGAAAAAGCGGATACGGGCGCTATCTTCTGCACAACGCCTTCCGCTTCCGGGCGGGAGAGCTCGTCCCCATCCTCTCCCCCTCCGACGTCACGCTTGCAGACCTTAAGGGCTATGAGCGCGAAAAAGCGGAAGTACGGGATAATTTTGAGAACTTCGTCCGCGGGCTGCCCTATGCCGACATGCTCCTTTACGGAGACCGCGGAACGGGAAAATCCTCCACCGTTCATGCAATGGTCAATCTGTTCAGCGAACAAAAGCTCCGTCTTGTGGAGATCGCCAAAGAAAACGTACTCTCTCTTCCGGAGCTCAAAACCAGACTTGCGGACGAGCCGATGAAGTTTATCGTCTTTATCGATGATTTTTCCCTGCAGGAAAGCGACGACCGCGTCTCCACGCTGAAAGCCGCCCTTCAGGGCAGCATGGAAGGACACGTCGGGAACGTGATGATCGTCGCAACGAGCAACCGCAGGCACATCGTGGAGGAGAACTTCTCCTCGCGCATGAACAGCGTGCATGCAGGCGACAGCGAGGAAGAGCTTCTCTCTCTTTCCGACCGCTTCGGCATCACCGTCCTGTTTGCGGCAACGAATAAGGAAGCGTATCTTGCCATCGTGCGCGCCGTCGCGGCTGACGCCGGACTCAGAACACCCGCCGAAACGTTGGAGGCACTCGCCGAGCGCTGGGCACTCGTCCACGGCGGGAGATCGCCCCGCCGCGCCCGCCAGTTCGTCGATTACGCCTATTCCTGCGAATGCAAGGGCAGGGAGATCGAAGTCTGATCGAGAATGCCCGTTATGATCTCATATATATCGCCCGCGCCGAGCGCGAGCACGATATCGCCCTCCCCGATCTCCTCGAGGAGGCGTTTTTTCAGATTTTCAGGCGTCTGGACATAACTCGCCTCCGGAACACGGCTCACGAGCGCGACCGCGCTCCCGTCAAAGGAAAACGCCTCGCGCGCCGCATAAGTTCGGTATACGATGGGATTCTCCGCCCGCCTGAGCACACAGACGAAATCCTTCATCAGATCGCGCGTGCGGGTATAGGTGTGCGGCTGAAAGACGAGGCGCACCGTGCCGGCGCATATCCCTTCCGCCGCATCGAGGGCGGCGGATATCTCGCGCGGGTGATGCGCATAGTCGCAGATGACGGGAACGCCGTGCAGCGTTCCGACTTGCTCGAACCGCCGTCGAACGCCGCGGAATCTCTCCAGACCGCGGCGGATCTCCTCGGGAGAAAACCCGGAGAGCCGCGCCGCCGCATACGCCGCAAGCGCGTTGCAGACCTGCACCTTCCCCTGCACGCCGAGACGGATCCTGACCACGGGAACATCTTTTTCCGTCACGGTAAATGTGTAGCGCTCCCCTTCCTCAAACAGATTTCTGGCGCGGATATCCCCCGCATACAGACCGAAGGAGAGCGCATGCGGGATCGTCCGCGCGTCCGCGTCGTCCGCATTGACGACTGCGCGGTTCCCGCCTGCGGCAAACGCGCGGTATGCGCCGAGCAGTTCCGCCTTGTCGTGATAGCAGTCCGTATGATCGAGATCGGTGTTAAGCACGACCGCGACATCGCTCCTGAGCCTGAGGAAACTGCGGCGGAATTCGCACGCCTCGGTCAGGAAGTATTCCCCGCCCGTGCAGCAGTAATTGCCGAATTCTCTGTCTTCTCCGCCGATATGACAGGTGAACGGACGGCGCCCCTCGGCAAAAATATGCGCAAGCATCGCCGTCGATGAGGTTTTCCCGTGGCAGCCGGCGACTGCCAGAACGTGCGGATATTCCTCCGCAACGCGTCCCAGCAATTCCGCGCGGCTCAGAAGGCGTTTTCCCGCCCTCCGCGCGCGTTCGAGGCAGGCGGCATGCCGATCCACCGCTTCCGTATAAACAACGACGTTTTCCCTTATTTCCTCCTCTCCGATCGTAACGGGAACACCGCGCTCACGCAGCCGCCGTGTGAACCCGTTTTCGCGCGCATCGCAGCCGCGCACACGGACGCCGCGCTCCTTGAGCAGTAGCGCAAGCGCGCTCATGCTCACGCCGCCGATCCCGATAAAATAGCAGCTCTCTTCCGGAAAAAAGGAATTGGAAAACATACCGCATTTTATGCGGGAAAAAGAAAATTCGTGACATATTTTTTTGAAAATTTGCGAAATTTGCAAAAAAATTTTCGGAAAAAATATTGTATTATTCCGAAAAATATGATAATATAGTGAGCAAGAAGGGAGCAGGAGGGCAATCACTATGAAAATCGGAGATATCCGCATCCGCGAAGTACGCAATCCCGAAGGAAAACTCAAAGCAGTCGCATCCGTCACGATCGACGACTGTTTCGTCGTGCACGACATCAAGATCTTTGAACGCGAAGAAGGCTTTGCCATCGCAATGCCGAGCAGAAAGACTTCGGACGGAAAATATAAAGATATCGCACATCCGCTGAACACGGAGACGCGCGAGCTCTTGCAGGACGCCATCCTCACCGAATACAGCCGCCTGCTTGCGGAAAAAGATTAAGCGAATAAAAAAATGATATGCACCCCAAAAGTTGGACAGACTTTAGGGGGTGCATATTTTTATGTCAAACGGAAAAAGATTTCAAACA